>NZ_CP012676.1:3335000-3680000 GCF_001294575.1 Pseudomonas versuta | reverse complement strand
ATCTTTACAGTGAAATCGAGTAGGACGGAGCACGAGAAACTTTGTCTGAATATGGGGGGACCATCCTCCAAGGCTAAATACTACTGACTGACCGATAGTGAACTAGTACCGTGAGGGAAAGGCGAAAAGAACCCCGGAGAGGGGAGTGAAATAGATCCTGAAACCGTATGCGTACAAGCAGTGGGAGCCCACTTTGTTGGGTGACTGCGTACCTTTTGTATAATGGGTCAGCGACTTATTTTCAGTGGCAAGCTTAACCGAATAGGGGAGGCGTAGCGAAAGCGAGTCTTAATAGGGCGTCTAGTCGCTGGGAATAGACCCGAAACCGGGCGATCTATCCATGGGCAGGTTGAAGGTTGGGTAACACTAACTGGAGGACCGAACCGACTACCGTTGAAAAGTTAGCGGATGACCTGTGGATCGGAGTGAAAGGCTAATCAAGCTCGGAGATAGCTGGTTCTCCTCGAAAGCTATTTAGGTAGCGCCTCATGTATCACTGTAGGGGGTAGAGCACTGTTTCGGCTAGGGGGTCATCCCGACTTACCAAACCGATGCAAACTCCGAATACCTACAAGTGCCGAGCATGGGAGACACACGGCGGGTGCTAACGTCCGTCGTGAAAAGGGAAACAACCCAGACCGTCAGCTAAGGTCCCAAAGTTATGGTTAAGTGGGAAACGATGTGGGAAGGCTTAGACAGCTAGGAGGTTGGCTTAGAAGCAGCCACCCTTTAAAGAAAGCGTAATAGCTCACTAGTCGAGTCGGCCTGCGCGGAAGATTTAACGGGGCTCAAACCATACACCGAAGCTACGGGTATCATCTTAGGATGATGCGGTAGAGGAGCGTTCTGTAAGCCTGTGAAGGTGAGTTGAGAAGCTTGCTGGAGGTATCAGAAGTGCGAATGCTGACATGAGTAACGATAATGGGTGTGAAAAACACCCACGCCGAAAGACCAAGGTTTCCTGCGCAACGTTAATCGACGCAGGGTTAGTCGGTCCCTAAGGCGAGGCTGAAAAGCGTAGTCGATGGAAAACAGGTTAATATTCCTGTACTTCTGGTTATTGCGATGGAGGGACGGAGAAGGCTAGGCCAGCTTGGCGTTGGTTGTCCAAGTTTAAGGTGGTAGGCTGGAATCTTAGGTAAATCCGGGATTCTAAGGCCGAGAGCTGATGACGAGTTAACTTTTAGTTAACGAAGTGGTTGATGCCATGCTTCCAAGAAAAGCTTCTAAGCTTCAGGTAACCAGGAACCGTACCCCAAACCGACACAGGTGGTTGGGTAGAGAATACCAAGGCGCTTGAGAGAACTCGGGTGAAGGAACTAGGCAAAATGGCACCGTAACTTCGGGAGAAGGTGCGCCGGTGAGGGTGAAGCATTTACTGCGTAAGCCCACGCCGGTCGAAGATACCAGGCCGCTGCGACTGTTTATTAAAAACACAGCACTCTGCAAACACGAAAGTGGACGTATAGGGTGTGACGCCTGCCCGGTGCCGGAAGGTTAATTGATGGGGTTAGCTAACGCGAAGCTCTTGATCGAAGCCCCGGTAAACGGCGGCCGTAACTATAACGGTCCTAAGGTAGCGAAATTCCTTGTCGGGTAAGTTCCGACCTGCACGAATGGCGTAACGATGGCGGCGCTGTCTCCACCCGAGACTCAGTGAAATTGAAATCGCTGTGAAGATGCAGTGTATCCGCGGCTAGACGGAAAGACCCCGTGAACCTTTACTATAGCTTTGCACTGGACTTTGAATTTGCTTGTGTAGGATAGGTGGGAGGCTTTGAAGTGTGGACGCCAGTCTGCATGGAGCCAACCTTGAAATACCACCCTGGCAACTTTGAGGTTCTAACTCAGGTCCGTTATCCGGATCGAGGACAGTGTATGGTGGGTAGTTTGACTGGGGCGGTCTCCTCCTAAAGAGTAACGGAGGAGTACGAAGGTGCGCTCAGACCGGTCGGAAATCGGTCGTAGAGTATAAAGGCAAAAGCGCGCTTGACTGCGAGACAGACACGTCGAGCAGGTACGAAAGTAGGTCTTAGTGATCCGGTGGTTCTGTATGGAAGGGCCATCGCTCAACGGATAAAAGGTACTCCGGGGATAACAGGCTGATACCGCCCAAGAGTTCATATCGACGGCGGTGTTTGGCACCTCGATGTCGGCTCATCACATCCTGGGGCTGAAGCCGGTCCCAAGGGTATGGCTGTTCGCCATTTAAAGTGGTACGCGAGCTGGGTTTAGAACGTCGTGAGACAGTTCGGTCCCTATCTGCCGTGGACGTTTGAGATTTGAGAGGGGCTGCTCCTAGTACGAGAGGACCGGAGTGGACGAACCTCTGGTGTTCCGGTTGTCACGCCAGTGGCATTGCCGGGTAGCTATGTTCGGGAAAGATAACCGCTGAAAGCATCTAAGCGGGAAACTTGCCTCAAGATGAGATCTCACTGGAACCTTGAGTTCCCTAAAGGGCCGTCGAAGACTACGACGTTGATAGGTTGGGTGTGTAAGCGCTGTGAGGCGTTGAGCTAACCAATACTAATTGCCCGTGAGGCTTGACCATATAACACCCAAGCAATTTGCGCTTTGAATACAAAGCCTGCAAGTTGCGGTGTGTGAAGACGATACAAACCGAAAGTTTGCGTAACACACAAATCTATTACATACCCATTCGCTGGAACGTTAACCGTAAGGTAAACGCGCTGGCTACCGAATTTCTTGACGACCATAGAGCATTGGAACCACCTGATCCCATCCCGAACTCAGTAGTGAAACGATGCATCGCCGATGGTAGTGTGGGGTTTCCCCATGTGAGAGTAGGTCATCGTCAAGATTAAATTCCAAACCCCCTGTCTGCTCATGCAGACAGGGGGTTTGTTTTTGTGGCGAGAAAAGTTGCAGACAGCGATACGCTGCAACTCCAGCACTACGGGCCCAGGCTCACCTGAAGCTAAAGTCCTACAAATATGCACAGTTATTTTGTAGTCCGCGCACTAGAATAGGCGCAGTCATTTTCTGAGCCAGAGACTCCTATATGCCAGATCCGGTTGACCCCCAAGGGGTGTCAGATCTACCGCTGGACGAGTTAGTGGCCTGCCACGAGTGCGATCTGCTGATGCGCAGGCCGCATCTCGCCCTCGGTGAAAAAGCCCAATGCCCTCGCTGCGGTTATGAACTCTATGCCCATCGGCACAATGTCGTCGAACGCAGCCTCGCGCTGGTGATTGCCGCTTTGCTGCTCTACGTGCCTGCGAACTTTTTACCCATCATGCAGCTCAATCTATTGGGTCAGACATCGCAAGATACAGTCTGGAGCGGTGTACTGGGCCTGTTCAATACCGGCATGCAGGGTATCGCCGTCGTGGTCTTCCTGTGCAGCATGGGGATTCCGCTGCTCAAGCTGCTCTGCCAACTCGCCGTGTTACTCAGCATTCGCTGGAACATAGGCCGCAGCTACGGGCTGCTTATTTACCGTATGTACCACCACTTACGGGACTGGGGCATGCTCGAGGTGTACCTGATGGGGGTATTAGTGGCGATTGTGAAATTGTCCGACCTTGCAGAGTTGAGTCTCGGTCTTGGTTTAACCTGCTTTGTCAGTTTATTGCTGATACAGGTCTTGCTGGAGGTGGTGATGTCGCCTCACCAGATTTGGCAGGCACTTTCCGGGGAGGATCTCCATGCGGGCGATTGATGCAGGAATCTTGATTTGCGGCGAGTGCCACGAACTGAACAGACAAGATCCCGAGACCGATGAACAAAGCTGTACCCGATGTGGCGCACTGGTCCATGCACGGCGCCCAGACAGCCTTATGCGTACCTGGGCATTGTTGCTAACCTCCGCCATTCTCTATATTCCGGCCAATCTGCTGCCGATCATGACAGTCAACTCATTGGGCCAAGGTTCTCCGAGCACCATCATGGCCGGCGTCATCGAGCTGGTGCAGCACGGCATGATCCCGATTGCGGCCGTTGTATTTGTGGCCAGTATCCTGGTGCCAACCTTCAAGCTCGTCGGTATCGCCTTGCTGTTGTTTTCAGTACAGCGCCGCCAGCCTCTGTCAGCCCGGCAGCGGATCATCATGTACCGCTTTATCGAATTCATTGGCCGCTGGTCAATGCTGGATATTTTTGTCATCGCCATCCTGGTGGCGGTGGTGAACTTTGGACGAATAGCCAGCATCGAGGCCAATCTTGGCGCGGTGGCTTTTGCCAGTGTGGTGGTATTAACAATGCTAGCCGCTGTAACTTTTGATCCCCGACTGATTTGGGATAACACGGAGTCGGACGACGACCATGAGTGAATTGCCTACCGCTAAAACCCGCCCGGCCTCCAACTGGTCGGCAATCTGGATTCTCCCGCTCATTGCCCTGATCATCGGTGGCTGGCTGGGATGGCGCGCCTATACCCAGACCGGAATCGATATTCAGGTACGCTTCGAAAGTGGCGAAGGCATCGTCGCCAACAAGACTGAAGTGGTCTACAAAGGCATGCCTGTGGGCAAGGTCAAAACCCTGGCCCTGGATGAGGATGGCCCGAGCAAAGGGGTGATTGCCACCGTCGAGATGGACAAAGACGTCGAGCAGTACCTCAAAACAAACACTCGATTCTGGCTGGTCAAACCCAGCGTCTCCCTGGCGGGTATTACCGGCCTGGAAACCCTGGTATCAGGCAACTACATCGCCGTCAGCCCGGCCGATGGCGAACCCACTCGCAAGTTCAAGGCCTTGTCACAAGAGCCGCCTCTGTCTGACGCCAAGCCCGGACTGCACCTGACGCTCAAAGCCGATCGCCTGGGTTCGTTAAACCGTGGCAGCCCGGTCTTTTACAAACAGATCCAGGTGGGTCAGATCAAAAGCTACGTGCTGTCAGAAGATCAAAGCACTGTCGAAATCAAGGTCTTCATCGAACCTACTTACGCCAACCTGGTGCGTAAACACACGCGATTCTGGAACGCCAGCGGCATCAGCATCGACGCCAACCTCTCCGGTGTGAAAGTTCGCAGCGAATCCCTGGCCAGCATCGTTGCCGGTGGTATCGCTTTCGCGACGCCAGAGAACCGCAAAGATAGCCCGCCGACTGATTCAAGCCTGCCGTTCCGGCTCTATGAGGACTTTGACGCCGCCCAGGCAGGGATCAAGGTCAAAGTCAAACTGAGTGACTTTGAAGGTCTGCAAGCCGGTCGTACACCGGTCATGTACAAAGGTATCCAGGTCGGTAGCCTCAAGGCCTTGAAAGTCGATCCGGACCTGACCAGTGCCAGTGCCGAACTGGCACTGGACCCGTTGGCGGAAGATTACCTGGTGCAGGGCACCCAGTTCTGGGTGGTAAAACCCTCCATCTCGCTGGCCGGCATCACCGGGCTCGAGGCTCTGGTGAAAGGCAACTACATCGCCATCCGCCCGGGTGACAAGGGCAGTACGCCGGAGCGTGAATTCGTGGCCCGGCCCAAAGCGCCACCGCTGGACCTGCGTTCACCGGGTCTGCACATGGTGCTCTTTACCGAAAACCTGGGCTCACTGGATGTAGGCAGTCCGATTCTCTACAAGCAGGTCAAGGTGGGCTCGGTCCAGAGTTACCAGTTCTCCCGCACCAAGAAACAGCTGGTCATCGGTGTGCACATCGAGAAAGAATATGAAAACCTGGTCAACGCCTCGACCCGTTTCTGGAATGCCAGCGGTATTACCCTTACGGGCGGATTGACCGGAGGAATTCAGGTCAAGAGTGAGTCCCTGCAAAGCCTGATGGCCGGCGGGATTGCATTCGAAACACCGGAAGCCACGGCGCCCCTGCAAAAACGTATCCCGCGTTTCCGCCTGTTCACCGACCGCGACGCTGCAATGCAGCAAGGTGTTGCTGTAACAATCAAAGTGGCCCGTGCCGATGGACTGCGCAGCGGTACACCGATTCGGTTCAAAGGTCTGGATGTAGGCAAGATCGAAAGCGTCGACCTCAGTGACGATCTGCAGTCGGTAATGCTCAAGGCCCGCATCACTGAAGTGCCGGGGCGAATTGCACGGGTGGGCAGTCAGTTCTGGGTGGTCAAACCCGAGCTCGGGCTGATGAAAACTGCAAACCTGGAAACCCTGGTAACCGGTCAGTACCTTGAAGTGCAGCCTGCGGCCCGACAACTGGGGCCGCAAACCAACTTTGTCGCTCTGGACCAAGCGCCGGAGGCTGCCGTCTCGCAAGCCGGGCTAAGCTTGGTGTTGAGTGCTGCACGCCGTGGCTCGCTCAAGGAAGGCGTACCCGTGACCTACCGTGAAGTCACGGTCGGCAAGGTCACCGGATACGAGCTGGGCAACACCGCGGACCGTGTACTGGTGCATATCCTGATCGAGCCGCGTTATGCGCCGTTAGTGCGCAGTGGCAGCCGCTTCTGGAACAGCAGCGGTTTTGGTGTCGATTTTGGCCTGTTCAAAGGCGCCACCATCCGCACCGAGTCGTTGGAAACCCTGGTCCAGGGCGGTATTGCCTTTGCCACGCCGGATGACGACAAGATGGGCAATCAGGCCCGCCCGGAGCAAACCTTCCCCTTGTTCGACAAGTTCGAGGAAGAGTGGCTGCAATGGGCACCGAAAATCCCGCTGGGCAAATAGCCGCCAGTTGTAACCGCTCAAAAAAAGGCCGCGATCATTGATCGCGGCCTTTTGGTTTATAGCACACATCAGGTCTCAGACTTCATCCAGCTCCGGCAGCTGAACCGGTGCGCCAGTCGCAGGTTGCACCTCGTCATGGCGGCGGATGTACTTCCAGTCATCCTCGTCGATGTAAATCCCGTTCGGGCCGCTGCCACCTTCAAGGTCGATGGCCACGTGGGCACAGACCTGCGGTTTGACACTGGCCAGAATAGGCACAAAGCCCAGCTGCAGACTGGTTTCCAGCAGCGCAGTCTGGTTCTTCTCGTCAATGTCGGCGGCTTCGTCCAGGTAGTACGGCAAACGGATACGCCCGGCCTGATCGCGATCCATCAAGTGCAGCAACAGATACATGTTGGTCAGCGCCTTGATGGTCATGGTCGTACCGTTGGACGCAGCACCGTCGATATCGGTGTGGATCACAGGCTGTCCATTGACCTTGGTGATCTCGAACGCCAGCTCAAACAGATCCTTGAGCCCCAGCTGGTTATGGTTTGCCGCTACCAGCCGCGCCAGATACTCCTTGGCTTCTTCGTTCTTGTTGTCCTGCTCGGCGCTCTGGCTGAGGTCGAACACCGACAAGGTTTCGCCTTCTTCGTACTGACCGGCGCTGTGGATAATCTGATCGATATGCTTGAGCGCCTCCTTGTTCGGCGCCAGCACGATGCGAAAGCTCTGCAAGTTGGAGACCTGACGCTTGTTGATCTCGCGGTTGAACAGCGCCAGCTGGTGTTCAAGGCTGTCGTAGTCACTGCGAATATTGCGCAGGGTCCGGGCGATGTCAGTCACGGCTGCACGACGGGCCTTGCCCAGAGTCAGGGCTTCCTCGGTACGGTGCGCATAAGCGTTGATCAGCAATTGCAGACGACGCTCCATGTCATCTTCGCTGTCGAACTTGGCAACGCCTTTGAGGCGCACCTGCGCATACAGCGCTTCGATTTGACCGTCACTGCGCAACAGGCTCTGCCAACTGTCCTGATAGTCGTTGAGCAACGGCAACAGGTTGTCCATCGAGTCGTCGACCGGGTCCATGAACGGCGTACCGAACGGCAGATCGGCCGGCAACAACTGACGACGGCGCAAGCTGTCATCCAGAGTGCGCTGCTTGGCTTCCATGTCACCGATCTGGCGGCCCACCAGCTGCAGCTTGGCCGACAGTTGTTGCACCCGTTCGGTGAATGCATCGCTGGAGCGTTTCAATTCGTCTTGCGCACCTTCGGCCTGGGCCAGTTGCTCAAGTTTTTCGCCTTCCTCGGCACTCAACGTCTGGCTGCGGCGGAAGTCTTCCAGCGCCTTTTGCGCGTCCAGCACCTGTTGATACAGAGACTCGGCTTCACTCTTGCTCGCCGCCCGGTCAGAGGTCACGGCCTGCTGGGTTTTCAGTTGCTTGAGTTCTTTTTCCAGGCGCTCTTTTTGCTCGCGCAACGCAGCGCGGTCGGCCAGCGCTTGCAGGGCAGGCGGCTCAATGTGACTGAGGTCGATGCAAAGCCCGGGTGCCTCAAAACGCTCACCTTTAAAGCCATCGAGGATCAACTCCAGGGATTTGACCCACGCGTCACTGTCATCCAGCGCAATCCCGTGCTCGCCCAGAGGCAAGCTGAACAGGGCGCTGTTGAACAGGCGCATCAGGCGCTCCACATCCTGCTGTGAAAACTCTTCGCGCAGACGGGCGTAGCTATTGTTGTCGGCGTGGTCGAGCTGTTGCTTGACCGATTTCAGGCGTTTTTCCAGATCCCGCAGGCGCTCGTCCAGATCCTCGGCGCTGAACTGCCGCGATTGCGCCAGGGCGCCTGCCAATTCGTCGTGGGCATCCTTGGCGGCCAGCAATTGCTGCTCCAGCACTTTCACATCGTCAACCAGGGCAAAGCGATGCTTGAGCACTGACAGCTCGCCGAGCCAGCGCTGGATGCCACTGATTTCCCGCTCCAGGCGCATCAGCTCCTGGGTGCTGCTGCGTTGATTGTTTTGCAGCGAATCCTGTTCGTTGCGGTAGTGCTCGGATTGAATCAGCAACTCTTCCTTGCGTGCCCCGGCGTAGTCCTGCCAGGTGCCGAGCAGCGAATCCAGGAGCGGCGACAGGCGATGCAGCTTGCCGCGCAACAGATCGCGCTGGCGAACGCCGGCAGCCAGCGCTTCAACCAGCGGCCCGGCGCCGACCAGAGCGTTGTAGTCCTGCTCCATGCGTCGCACGTCGCGGAAGGCTTCTTCACAGGCGGCAATGTAATCGACGCTGCCCGAACGCAGGCTGTGCTCGAAGGCATCGAGGAACAGTTGCTTGAGCTTGGCCGCGGTGATTTCGCGCATGTGCAGCAGGTTGATAAACAGCGCGCGGAACGTCTTCATGCTTTGTTCGCTGGTGGAACGCAGCGGGATCAGCGTCAGGTCCAGCGGGATCGAGGTATGCCCGCCCACCAGCAAGCGGCGCAGCTCGTCAGGCTTGAGCTCGTAGGCCTTGAGGCCATTGCGCTCAAGGTTGGTGAACAACTCTTTTTGCCGCAGGCAGGTGTCATCTTTCTGGTAATGGGCCAAGTCCAGCTCGCCCGCGTAGGCGAAAAACTGATGACCGAAGCCGCCGCCCGGGCCGCGGCCCACCACGCCGATCACATGGGGGCCATGGGGCAGGGAGACTTCCACTAGGATGTAGCTGGTGTCCGACGCAAAGTAGAAGCGGCGCGACTGTTCGAGGCTGTACTTGCCGAAGCTCATGTCTGACATGCGCGCCAGAATCGGGAACTGCAAGGCATTGATCGAGGCTGATTTGCCGAGGTTGTTGGCGCCGTACACCGACAGCGGATGCTCCAGCGGGAACAGACCCAGGCTGTAACCGGCGGTATTGAGCAAGGCAAAGCGGCGTATTCCGTAGCGTTCCTGACTCATGCATCCATCTCCTGTTGCTCGGCGGCAATGGCGCGAGCCAGTGCGGCGTCTTCATCTTCATCCGCGGGCTCTGCGTCATCGTCGATCAACACCGGCGTGGGCAGCGGCAGAATGCTGTGCAGGCTGGCGGCCAGATCGCGGTCTTGCTGAACCGACAGGCAGACGTCGAGGAAGCGGTGCATCGGCGGCAGAAAACGGTAGATACCGGGCTCTTCGCTGGCAAATCCGAGCTGCGTCATGCGGCGCATGATCTTTTCTTCCAGCTCTTCGTGGGTGGTGACTTCCGCCTGTACAAACAGGTCCCGGTATTTATCCAGCAGCGCGGGCAGCTCATCGCGCCCCAGACTGCCGCCATCGAGTACGGCAATCGGGTCGCGGCCCTGATCGGCCAGATGCTCGACGATGATAAAAGTGAACAGCGCCAGGCGTTGCGCAGTCTTGTTCACTTGCGCGGTAGCGGTGTCGGGCACGAAGTAATAAAACCCGCGGGTATCACACACCAGTTCAAAGCCCAGCGCCTTGAACAGGGCGCGGTATTGATCCTGGAAGTTGGACAGTTGCGCGTACAGCTCCGGGTCGCGACGGCTGACGTGGTAACCCTTGAACAACTCACGAAAGATCGGCGCAAGTTGGGGCAGTTCTGACAGATCAAGATGCATGGAGAGGGCTCGCTGTAGTCTCGGTTGCGTCTTCGCTGCGCGAAAGCAGGGCGAAGGAACGCAGGCTGACCAGATGTTCGTGGGTGTAATAATCGCGACGCTCGAGGCGTTCGCGCACGAAGCGTTTTTCCCGTGACAGGCGGGAGAACCAGTACAGCAACTCGTCGGTGTCACCGTCGGGCTCTTGTGCCAGCAGCCAGCTCATCAAGTCCGGCATCGGCAGCGCAGCGCTGCACCGATCGAGCATTTCCTTGACCGTACGCGGCGCTTTGGGCGTTTCGCCCCGATGGACTTTATGCGCCTTGGGGAAGCGTGCCGGCTTGGGCTCAAAGCGGGCCAGTGCATACACGTAGGCTTCAACCTGGCTGGCGCTGCCCAAAAAAGTACTTTGCGGGCGCGTGAACATCGGCATCGACGCTTGGGGCACGGCGTCCAGTCCTTTGCGGCGAATGGCTGCCAGCGCCAGTGCCGCGCCACGGGTCACGGCGTTGTGACGGCGCGCTTCTTCACGCAGTGGCAACAGCAGTTCACGGGCATGGCGCAAAGTCAGCTGGGCGCTGGTTTGCATTTCAAGGATCCGCGCGTGGGTGCGCAGCAACATGTCGTCATCGACCAGATGGCCGAGTCGCTGCTGCTCGCTGAGCATGCGCAGCAATACGTTTTCAACCTTGCGCACGCCTTGCTCGAAAGCACCGTCGGCGTTGACCAGCTGGATCATCGGCTCGACGTATTCGTCCCAGGTCGCCAGAACTTCGGCATAACGCTGGCGCAGAGGGATCTGCCTGTCGCTGGTCTTGGCCCGTTCGGCCACCGCGACCAGGGCCTGTTCGTCATTGGCGAGTTTTTTCAGCACATCGCGAACGCGCATATCGAGCAAACGCAACTGGCGCGCCAGATCATGACCGTCACGGATGTCGAACGCATCCTGGATATAACCTGCCAGACGCTCCAGATGACGCAGATAGGCTTCGATTTCCAGGCACAGGCCCAGGCGGTGTTCGCGCCTCAGGTACGCCAGAAAGTCGAGAATTTGTGCATTCAACTCAAAGCGGTTCGGGCTTTTGGCGACCGGCACCAGAATATCCAGCCGGATCCAGCTGTCGAGGACGTTAGTGATGTCCTGCGGCGTGCTATCCACTTGATGGATAGCCAATTGCAGACGCAGCTCGCTGAGGCTCAACGTGCCTTGGTCGAAGTGTTCACACAAAGGCTCAAGGAGGGCCCAGTGCTCGGCGAGGGCACGTAATACGCGCTTGGGTTCGATCATGGGAGGGCCGGTCAATTGGCAATGAAAGGTCGCGATTGTACTGCAACGTGCTGTCGAGTCATCACTTGGCGATCAGAGGCGCCACGGACCGATCAACCGTTTAGGCATCAACTGCGGGCGGGAAGGGCAGAAGGGCGGTAGAATCGCCCCTCTTTAGTTATCCACAGATGGCCGCCCCTTGTTGAACGAGTCCCGCCGCCGCGCTTACATGACTGCCATGCAGGTGGTCAGCTGGTTACCGCGCACCGAATTGCCGTTTGCCGCGCCTTCGCGGCCCGAACTGCTGGTGCTCCCTGAGCCGCCCGCAGAGCCCGTGATTGCGCGTCCAGAGGTCAAGGCAGTGGCGGCTGCGAGCGTGCCTGCTGAGCGGCCAAAGATCGAAGTGCCTCGGCCTTCGGTCACAGTACGCCCGGTCAGCAAACCTGTGGTTGAAGCCGAGCCGGTGCCGGTAACGGCCAGGGTGGTGCAACTGCCGCCACCGCGCTTTGCCTTGCAGTTGCTGCGGGCCGGGCGTTGCCTGGTGCTGGTGGAGTTACCCACAGGCAGCGCGTTCCAGAGCCGTGACCCGGCCTACTTGTTGTTAAAGGACATGTTGCGTGCTGCCGGTCTGCCCGACAGCCCGCAAATCATTGGCGAGCCCGTACGCTGGCCGCTGTTGCGCCGCGGCAATGTCGATCAGGGGCCGGAAGCGGCACGTGAATTCGTACAGGGCTTTGTCATGGCCCGTCTCGAAGACGCCGAGTGTGCCTGCTTGTGGCTGGTGGGGTTGCCGGCTGTGCGTTTTGCCGGTGAGGCAGACGCTGAAGCGTTTAACAGTGAACTCGAAATTGAAGGGCTGGGCTGCGCATGGGCGCTGCCGGGTCTGGAACTCTTAATGGATGAGCCACAACGCAAAGCGCATGTGTGGCAAGCCATGCGCCGGCTAATGGCGCGCTGGAAACAAAATGATGAGTGACGCTGTAACTTTTCGCCCGATGACCGAGGCGGACCTTGAAGCCGTACTGAAAATTGAATACGCCGCCTTCAGCCACCCGTGGACCCGCGGTATTTTTCTCGACGGACTGGGCAAATACCAGATCTGGCTGATGTTTGAAGGTGAACAGCAAGTAGGCCACGGGGTGGTACAAATCATCCTCGATGAAGCACATTTGCTGAACATTACCGTCAAGCCGGAAAGCCAGGGCCGTGGCCTCGGTCTCAAATTGCTCGAACACCTGATGTCGATTGCCTACGCAAATAAGGCTCGGGAGTGTTTCCTTGAGCTGCGCGACAGCAACACGGCGGCGTTCAAGTTGTACGAGCGTTATGGCTTCAACGAAATCGGCCGCCGCCGCGATTACTATCCGGCCGTTGGCGGTCGTGAAGATGCGGTCGTCATGGCCTGCACCCTGGTGGACTGACCAGCACCAGCACCCTGTAGGAGCGAGCTTGCTCGCGAGCTGTATCTTTCTTGAAAAGCTCGCGAGCAAGCTCGCTCCTACAGGTTTGTAAGAGCTGGCCTGCTCAGGTTCAGCAAGTTACTTAGGTTGTTTACGCCCCACCGGATCTATATCTGCCAGCTCCGCTTCGTCCAGACCGTGGCCTGCGCCAATTTCACTGCCCTTGACCACGCTAAGATCCCAGTCGGCTGCGCCACCACGCTCTTCCACTGCCTCGTAGGCATCCCGGGCACCGTCTTCGGGTATCAGCATGTCTGCATCCAGGTCATCCGGATCCGAATCCCTGCCCGGCAGTGCCGCCCCGCTGACTTCCCGGTTGCGGGGGCGATTGTCACCGATATGGCGCTTGTATTCTTCATCCGTCACCAGGTCGTCCAGCGACTCGCGAGTGTCATCAGGATCGTCAAAGTCCAGCGGTTCAACCGAGCCCATGCGGTCTTCTGTATCGTCGATGTCCTCAGGTTCTTCTGCTCCAAACGGACGACGTGAATCAGTCATGGTAATTCCTCATAATGTGGGTCCTTATTACGGTGGACTGTAGACGACCCTGAAGATTCCACGTGACCCCGACCAATGGTTGGCTGTCAAAGCAGCGCATCAACTCTTGAGGCTTCACAGCATGAACGAACTACAAGACCTGATTGATAACAACGAACGCTGGGCAGATGCGATCAAGCAGGAAGATCCCGAGTTCTTTGCCAAACTGGCCCGCCAGCAAACGCCGGAATACCTATGGATTGGTTGTTCGGATGCGCGAGTACCCGCCAACGAGATCGTCGGCATGCTGCCGGGCGACTTGTTCGTACACCGCAATGTGGCCAATGTGGTGCTGCATACCGACCTTAATTGCCTGTCGGTCATCCAGTACGCGGTTGACGTATTGAAGGTCAAACACATTCTGGTCACCGGCCATTATGGTTGTGGCGGGGTGCGGGCTTCGATGAAGGACCAGCAGCTGGGCTTGATCGACGGCTGGCTGCGCTCGATACGCGATCTGTATTACGAGAACCGCGAAATGCTGGCGCTGTTGCCCACCGAGGAAGAGCGCGTCGACCGTTTGTGCGAGCTCAATGTGATCCAGCAAGTGGCAAACGTGGGTCACACCAACATTGTGCAGAACGCCTGGCATCGCGGGCAGAAGCTGTCGGTCCACGGCTGCATCTACGGGATTAAAGACGGCCGCTGGAAAAGCCTGAACACCACCATCAGCGGGCTGGACCAATTGCCGCCGCAATACCGTTTGCGTCCGCTGGGTGCGGTCTGACACACCCGTAACCTGCAGGCGCGAGCTTGCTCGCGATGGCGCCCCTTGCATCGCGAGCAAGTGTTTTCTGCTGCTATGGCATCACTGGCGGTACATAAGTCAGCGTGGTGCCCAGCGCCCACAGCAAAAACAGCACCAGGGGCGTATGCGCCAGCAGTTGCACGAATGAAAAGCCAATCAAGTCCCGCGCCTTTAACCCCAGCACGCCCAGCAACGGCAGCATATAGAACGGGTTGATCAAATTCGGCAAGGCCTCGGCCGCGTTATAAATCTGCACCGCCCAGCCCAGGTGGTACTCCAGGTCATTGGCCACTTGCATCACATAGGGTGCTTCGATAATCCATTTACCGCCGCCGGACGGAATGAAAAAGCCCAGGATCGCCGAATACACCCCCATCAACAGGGCATAGGTGTCATGGGAAGCGATTTGCACGAAGAACGTGGAAATATGATGGGCCAGGGTTTGCCCGTCAGTGCCTTTGACCACTGTCATCAGCGCGGCAATCGAGCCATACAGCGGGAATTGAATCATCACCCCGGTGGTCGTAGGCACTGCGCGGGCTACCGCATCCAGAAAGCTGCGGGGGCGCCAGTGCAGCAGCGCACCGAGCATCAGGAACAAGAAGTTATAGGTGTTGAGCCCTGAAATGGCGCTGATCGCGGGTTTGGTCGAGAACTCATGAAGCAGCCAGCCTCCCGCCAGCAGTACCAGCAAAATAGTCAGCAGCGGGCTGTATTCCAGCCATTCGCCGGGCCGGGTGCGCGGTGGCAGTTTGGGGGTGCTGAACGTCGGGTCAATGCCGCAGGCGGCGGCATCGCGTGCCGAGTCAGGGCCTGGAGCCGTCGCGTAGGCAACGATCAGCGAAACCACCACCAGCGCCGCCAGCATGACGCCGGACTGCCACAAAAAGATCGTTTCGGTGAACGGGATGACCCCGGTAATCGACAGGATCGACGGTGGCAGGCTGGCCGGGTTGGCCTGCAGTTGCGCGGCAGATGACGACAGGCCCAAAGCCCAGACCGCGCCCAGGCCCAAATAGGCGGCGGCACCGGCGGCGCGATAGTCCATGCGCAAATTGGTACGTCGGGCCAGCGCCCGCACCAGCAGCCCGCCAAACACCAGCGACAGGCCCCAGTTAAGTAAGGAGGCCACCATCGAAATCAGTGCCACCCAGCACACCGCCTGACGCCCGTTTTTCGGGACCTTTGCCAGCTTGTCGATCAGTTTTACGGCGGGTGGAGAGCTGGCGACCACATAGCCGCCAATCACCACAAAGGCCATTTGCATGGTGAACGGGATCAGGCTCCAGAACCCGTCACCGAAGGCCACAGCGGCCTCGGTGGGTTTGGCGCCCATCACCATTGTGGCCAGCGCGACCGTGATGACGGCGACGGCGGCAAATACCCAAGAGTCGGGGAACCAGCGCTCAGCCCAGTTCGAGCAGTGCAGGGCAAAGCGGGCGTAGCGGCTGTCTACAATCTCAGCGGCCATGGAAAATACCTCAGTGTTCTTATGATTATTGAAGGGCCGGTTTCAGCCTGGCGTGCACAATAAATCAATTCGAGGGTATTTCCGACGGGATAAAGGGTGAACCATCGCGCAGGGTCTAGAGTCACTGACTGTAAGCGGCAAGCCTGTCGCTTTGTGACGACCAGACAACTTGGAGTTCAAGATGAAAGAGCACACATGTGACTGTCCGAACTGTAATTGCAAGGTAGGCACCCATGGCATTGAACGCGATGGCAAGCACTACTGCTGCCAGGCCTGTGCCGACCATCACCCTAAAGGGCAGGCGTGCGCCACCTCCAGCGGCTGCCATTGTGGTGACAAGGGGTAATCAGCTAAACCTCGCGCAGTTCTGCACTGCGCGATTCCTCTGGCGTAGAGCGACTCAAGTGGCCCGCCACTTCACATCCGCAACACCGTGTTTTTCCACCTCCAGACGGCTGGACTTGTTCTCGTTTTCACGACCTGGGCGGCCGATACGTACCACCCCCGCATCACACCCTGCCCAATGCCACGCAACGGCGTTATCCATGCGTGCCAGGCGGATGATGAAAGATTTCGGGGTCCCGTGCAGTGTGTATTCAATAACGTAAAGCTTTGCCGAATTCATGATTCAAAAAAACCTCCCTGTGGTTTGTAAGTGAGTCTGTGGCCATCAAAAAATTCCGTTTAATTGACAAAGGTCGAGGTGCACTTCGACCCGGGTGTTGCGAGCGAGCAGCGTTTTTTTGACTGTGCGGGCAAACGCTATGCACACCTAGCGTAGTCCTTAACAAAAATAACCCCCCGATCTGCGAAAAGGCGCTGCTGCAAGGGTAAACTCCCGGCTTTTCTGAAGGAGTTTCTATGAGTCTTTACCAGCCCGGCATTCTCGCCAAACCCGTGCCCTCTCAGGGGCGCTACATGTTTTTCGCCCTCAGGTCGGTAGAAGCACTGCCGGCAGCGCTCGACGTTTTGTCGCAATGGGTGGATGGCAAAAGCGTAGTGGCAGGCTTCGGGTCGCCGCTGGTAATGGCCCTGGGCGCGAAAATTCAGGGGCTGCGCGTGTTCCCGGCACTCAATGCCATGGTTGAAAACCCGTCGACCCAGCACGCCCTGTGGTTGTGGTTGTTGGGTGATGACCGCGGCGAACTGCTGCATCGCAGTCAGAAGATCGAGACCGCGCTGGCGCCTGCGTTCAACATGCTGCAAGTGACCGAAGGTTTCCGCTACGGCTCCGACCGAGACCTGACCGGCTATGAAGACGGCACCGAAAACCCGGTGGACGAAGCCGCGGTAGAAGCGGCCATTGTCGCCAATGCCGGCCCTGGCCTGGACGGTGGCTGTTTTGTCGCGGTGCAGCAGTGGCAGCATGATCTGAACGGTTTTGCCGCGCTGCCCCAGGCCGAGCAGGACAACATCATCGGCCGTCGCCTGAGCGATAACGAAGAGCTTGAAGACGCACCGGCTTCGGCCCACGTCAAACGCACCGCCCAGGAGAGCTTCTCGCCCGAGGCCTTCACCGTGCGTCGCTCCATGCCGTGGACGGAAAACGGCAAGTCCGGGCTGATGTTTGTCTCGTTCAGCCGGACCCTGAATGCCTTTGAAGTCCAGTTGCGTCGCATGAGCGGCCTTGAAGACGGCATTGTTGACGGCCTCTACCGTTATAGCCGGCCATTGAGCGGCGGTTATTACTGGTGCCCGCCGATGAAAGACGGGCATATGGATTTGAGCGCGGTTCGCCCGGCTTAACCCTGTAGCGCATTTCTTGTAGGCGTCGCCGCACGCAGCCTCGTTCCTCGTCAGCGGCTACGGGGGGAGTGCTTTCAGGAATTGTCTGATTATTTTTGTCATGCCCCGGCCTCAGGCTTGGGGCATGAAATCCACTCCCCAAGCCGCCCGACAACTTCTCCATCTTTTTGCCTGCGGCCTCTTAGTTGCGGTTTTCGCGAGCTCGTTCGTATACCTGCGGGCAGTCTTTAACGAAGAAGTGTCCCAGCGCCGCAGCATCATGAACGAGGCGGTGTTCAACGCTCAGGATTTTTTCGTCAGCCGCCAGACCCTGCTCAAAAGTCTGGTCCTGGCAACGGTGCCTGACATCGCACAGTCTCAAACGCCTGGCAGTGTCGATCCGCAAGAAGAGATCAAAATCAGTCTGGGCAGCGATGCGGGCCATTGGAGCCTGTGGCTTACCCGACGAATGATGGACTATCTGCACGAGAGCAAAGTCAATCTGCTGTACGTCCCGCCAACCGATCAACCCGAGGTGGTACGTCTGTTTGACGCGTCCCCCGGCGTGGAATCCTTGCCCCGGGTGGTGTTGCAACGTTTGGCCGAGGAGGGCGACAGGGCGTATTCCTTTGATGATGACCTCTGGCTGACCGACAACAAAGTACTGGACTCCCCGTTCTATTTATTCGCACGCCTTGATAGCCGCAATCTGTCTTCCGGCTGGTTGGGCATTGAAGTTGAAGTGCCGGACCTTATCGAGGCATTACGCAGTGACAGCGCTGGCGATTTCATGTTGCTGGACGCGCAGGGGCAGATCATTTTCACCAATGCTGCGCAGTCCACCCTGGTGGATTCATTGCACGCCCTGGAAGCCAAAAATTCGTTTGGCTTTATTGGTTCAGGGTGGTTCGCCGACAGCCTGGCGATCCGCAAAAAACTGGGTTATTCAGGCTGGCAAATCGTCTATGCCGTGGACATTAAATCGTTGCTGCCAGTATTGGGCTGGCCTTTGGCGGCTTGTGTTCTGCTGTTTATTGCCGTCTGCATCGGGCTGCGCTTTTTGATCGTGCGCATCGACCGGCGCCTGATTACTCCGGGCGAAAACCGGATCCAGGCGCTGGTTGAAAGTGAAGCCTTCAGTCGAGCTGCATTGCAGGTCGCGCCGGTCGCCTTGTGCGTCATTCGCCGCACGGACGGCACGGTGGTACTGGAAAACTCGCTGTCGCAACAGTGGTTAGGCAGTAGCAGTGAGCGTGGCAAGTTGTGCCATGGCTGGATTCATCGCGCTTTTGAAGAGCCCGACCTGAGCAACAGCGATGAAATTGAGATGGAAGATGGTCGTCTTCTTAACCTCGCGTTTGCTCCGACCCGTTACAAAAGTGAAGACGTGCTGATTTGTGCGTTCAGCGACATAAGTGCGCGCAAACAGATAGAAGTGACGCTGGAGCGTGCCCGACAGCTGGCGGATCGGGCCAATGAGGCCAAGACCTTGTTTCTGGCGACCATGAGCCATGAAATCCGTACGCCTTTGTATGGTGTTTTAGGCACCCTTGAATTGCTGGCGCGCACCGATCTCAACGATCAGCAAAACAACTATTTAAAAGCCATCGAGCGCTCTTCCGGCAATCTGTTGCAACTGATTTGCGACGTACTGGATGTGTCGCGCATTGAGGCGGGCCAACTGCAGCTTGAGCTCACCACCTTCAGCCCGATGGAATTGATCGAGGAGGTTATTCAGGGATACAACGGTGCTGCCCAGGCCAAGGGCCTGCAGCTGTTTGCCCTGATTGATTCGACGGTGCCCGAGTGGCTCAGCGGGGATGTCACCCGTATCCGCCAGATCCTCAACAACCTGCTCAACAACGCTCTGAAATTCACCGACTACGGAAAAGTCGTGCTGCGCCTGAAAATGGACAGCCGCGATGATGAACGGGTCATGTTGCACTGGCAGGTCTCGGATACCGGTAAAGGGATCGCCCATGAAGAACAGGCCCACTTGTTCGAGCCCTTTTATCAAGTGGAGTCTGCCCAGCACGTGGTCGCGGGTACGGGGCTGGGGCTATCCATTTGCAAGCGCCTCATGCACTTGATGAACGGCACCATGCGGTTGGTCAGCGAGCCGGGCCTGGGCAGCAGTTTTACCCTGCATTTGCCCTTGGTACAGGTCAAGGCCCCCTCGCGCCTGAGCCCCTTGGGCGAATTGTCTTCCAGTGTTGTTTATGTGGTTTCGCCCCTGCGCGAGCTGGCTGAATGTTACTGCGCCTGGTTACGGCGCTGGGGGGCGCGGGCTCATCTGGGAGTCCCCAAGCAGGGCGATGCCCTTGACGATGCGGTGTTGCTGGAGCTGCACCCGGGCTCTGCCCGGCAATTGCTGGAGCCCGATTGGACGGGGCCGCTGGTGGTGGCCGCGAGCGACAGTTCGCAGCCGCTCTCGACTGGAAATCCTTGCTGGCACGCCGACCTCAATAGCTTGCAGGACGTATACCGTGCCCTGTGCGAGGCACAGGGGATGCGCACAGACAGTCATTTAAAAACGGCAGCCGCCAGGGCTGAGCTCAACCTTGGATTACGAATCCTGGTTGCCGAAGACAACGTCATCAATCAGCTGATTTTGCGTGACCAGCTCCAGGAGCTGGGCTGCACAGTGACATTGGCCAGTGATGGTCTGGAGGCTCTCGAGCTCTGGCAGCAAGGGACATTCGATCTGATTTTGACCGACGTCAACATGCCAAGAATGAACGGTTATGAGCTGGCCGCCAGGTTACGGGCCATGAATATCACTGAGCCAATCATCGGGGCAACGGCCAAGGCCATGCCCGACGACTCCGAGCGTTGCCTGAGCGCCGGGATGAATCACTGTCTGATCAAGCCTTTTACGCTGCACACCCTATACAACTGTCTTCAGCACTTTTAAAGGAGGATCCAGTGAAGCCCTATCGTGTACTGGTCGTCGAGGATCATCCCTTTCAGCATGAGTATTTACTGAATGTATTCAGCGAAGTGGGGGGCTTTACAGTTGACACCGTTTGGGACGGTGCGGGTGCCTTGCAATGCCTGGCCCGTAATGACTATGACCTGCTGCTCAGCGATTTGCTGATGCCGGGCATGGATGGCGTGCAATTGATCCAGAAGATTGCGGCCCTGAAAAAAACACCGGCGCTGGCGCTGATGAGTGCCTCGTCACGGCGAATGTTGATCAGTGCGGGCCTGGCGGCGAAAAACCTGGGTATTACAGTGGTCGGCCTGATTTCCAAACCGGTGGAAATCAATGCCGTCATGCGTTTGAAAGAGCGCATGGCGATCTTCCGGCTCAACGGTGACATGCACCCTGCACAGGGTATAGAGGTCGATCCGCAAAGTATCGAAATGGCCATGGGCAACGGCCAGATCCAGGCGTGGTTTCAGCCCAAGAAGTCTCTGCGCAACGGCAATATTCTCAGTGCTGAAGCGCTGGTCCGTTGGGCTCACCCCGAGGTCGGGTTGTTATTGCCCAAGGATTTTCTGTCGCTCTTGATCAACCAGGGGCTGGAGGAGCGACTGCTGTGGCTGATGCTGGAGCAAACGCTGCAGGCACAAAGAAAGTGGCGCGAGCAGGGCTGGGATATCCCGGTCTCAATCAATTTGCCGACCCACTTGCTGGACAACCACGATCTGGCCGACCGCTTGCGCGATTATGTGATGGCTGATGGCGGTGAGCCGCGCAGCATCGTGTTTGAGCTGATGGAAAGCTCAACCACAGAGGAACTCAGTAACTACTATGCTGGCGCCTGCCGCTTGCGCATGATGGGTTTTGGCCTGGCTCAGGATGACTTCGGCAAGGGTTTCAGTTCCTATTTCAACCTGGTCTCAACCCCCTTCAGCGAACTCAAGATCGACCGTTCGCTGGTGCATGGCTGTGTTGAAAATGAAAATCTGGCGTCGGCCCTGCGCAGTCTCGTGGAGCTGAGCCGAAAGCTGGGCCTGACGGTCGTTGCTGAAGGGGTCGAGACACAGGCAGAACTTGCATTCTTGCGTAGCATTGAGTGTGATCAGGCCCAGGGATTTTTGATCTGCGGCGCCGTCTCATGCACGGATTTCGAAACCCTGCTGCTTGAAGACAGCTCCAAGCCATCCAGGAACTAGCCCCCCTGTAAGAGCGAGCTTGCTCTCGAGCCTTTGATTCAGGTTGTAATCAACAGCTCGCGAGCAAGCTCGCTCCTGCAGGGGCATTCCCGCTTTAGTTGCGTCATCAATATGGAGTCAGGCAATGCGCGAGTTAAAGGTTGTGATTGCCGACGATCACCCGGTGGTCCTGGTGGGGCTTCGGGAAGTGATTCAACGGGACAAGTGTTTCAATCTTGTCGGCGAAGCCCTGAATTCGTCGCAACTGGTGGAGCAGTTGGTAGTGCATCAACCAGCCTTGTTGATTACCGATTTCAACATGCCCGGTGATGAGACCTATGGTGATGGGCTGCAACTGATCGAGTACCTGATTGAACATTTTGCGGGGGTGAAAATCCTGGTGCTGACCATGGAGAGTAATCCGCTGATTATTTCTCGCTTGCTGGAAATGGGCGTGGCGGGTGTGATTGCCAAAAATCATATCTACCAGGAAATAGGTAAAGCACTGAATGCCCTGGCCCATGGTCGGCCCTATGCCGGGCCGGCGGCTCCGGCCACGTCGGTGATCAGCAACCCCAAGGTCATTGATGAGCGTTTTTCCACACTGTCACCCCGCGAAGTTGAAGTGTTGCGGCTATTTGTGGCCGGCAATAGTGTGGGTGACATCGCCCGTCAGTTAAATCGAAGCGTCAAAACAGTCAGCACCCATAAAGTATCTGCGATGCATAAGCTGGAAGTGCTAAATGACCATGCTTTACTCACTTACTGCATCAAGGCTGACCCCTGGAACTTGTAGTCGTTGCCCAGGCACGAGGCTGCGAATGGCGACGAAAGAACCTGACAGATCACAGTCCCATAGCAGGTCAGCGACTACACAGAATGTTGGAGTTATGTAAGCCATGCCGCAAATGAAAGTCTTATTGGCCGACGATCACCCGATTGTGTTGATGGGGGTGCGTGAAATCATCGAGCGCGACCCGCGTTTCAAAGTGGTGGGCGAAGCGCTGAGTCCTTCCGAATTAATCGAAAAGATTTCACTACTGCGTCCGGACGTGATTATCACGGACTACAACATGCCGGGTGACGAGCATTACGGCGATGGCTCGCGTCTGGTGGAATACCTGCGCCGGCATTTTCCCGAGCCGCGGATCATAGTTCTGACAGTAATTTCCAATCCGCAGGTTTTGACCTGGCTGTATGAATTGGGCATCAGCGGGGTCATATCCAAGAGCTCGGGGCTGGAGCAGATTCTGGTCGCACTGGATGCGTTCTATCGTGAGGGGCATTACCAGCAAGACATGCCTGACGAAACGTCGAGTGACGCGCTGGATGATGTTGCGAAAAGTCTCAGCCAATTAACCGTCAAGGAATTTGAAGTCCTGCGACTGTTTGCTTCTGGCATGGCGGTCGGGGAAATTGCGCAAAGCCTGAACCGCAGTATTAAAACGATCAGCACCCTGAAGATTTCGGCAATGCGCAAGCTTGATGTCGACAATGATCAGGCGTTGCTGATCCTGTGCCTCAAAGCCAATCTGTTCACCTGATCGGCCGGGTTTACTGGTAGATCATTTCCATCAGCAGCGTTGAGCTGTAGCTGCCGACTGCGGGCATTTGATCGCCGATCCTGACTGGCCGCACCGAGAGCTTGAGCTTTAATAGTGTGTCTTCAACAGTGAAGGTTTGTTGTTCACCCAGGGTCAAATCCACCGCTTTGCCGCTGCTGCTCATGTCACTCAGGCGGGTTTTGAGGCCCACTCTGTCGAGGGTGGTGCGCAGCGTGTTGCTGTCAAATGAACCATTGCCCGCGTTAAAGCGCAGCAGCACTTGGCTGCCTTTGAGGCATTGAAAGTTCAAGTCCACATCAGTCCATTCAGAACTGTCTGCGCTCAACACACTCAGGCTCGCCTTGGGGATATCCACACTCTGCGACGTCGGGAAACTGGCCGTGCACGGCGGTTTTATCAGGGTGCCGGTAATATCGAGCCGGCTGGCCTCCTCGTCGCCATACGCTGTGCCGCAGCACAGCGTTACGCTCGCAAGCAGTGCTGCAATCAGGCTGACTCTGGCCTGCATGAACATCTCACAGGTACTCGAGGGTAATGACCGAAGAACCGGTGAAGCTACCCTCGGTCTGTGCGGCGATAGCAATCAGCTTGGCGGTCAAGCCAAGGTTTACGGTGCCGCTTTGATTGGTCAGGTTGCGTTTCGTCCCGGTGACATTGGCCACGGAGTTGTCACTTTTCCACGACAACATATACACAAGGTTGGTCTTGCTGGTAGTCGCATAAGTGGTGGAGCCTGAATAGACGCCCGAAGCCTTGATGCTGACGTTCAGTGCCGAGTTGGCCGGGCAGTTCAGAGTGACCGGGATATCGACACTGCTGGCGCTGCTTATCTGGTCGGTGCGAATGCTGCCAAAGTTGGCGGTCAAGGTTTTGCTGCTGGTCAGGGAACAGGGCGCTTTTGTCAGGGTGCCACTGACGTTGATGGTGACGGTGTCGTCTGCATACGCAGAGGTGCACGCCAGACCAGTGAGAAGGGCTGCAGCCATTGATAAGCGCAAGTTCATGATCGGTTCCTGTGGTCATTCAGAGGTAGTTGATGTTGAGGGTGTATTGGCTGGTGAAACTTCCAGTGGGTGAAACGCTGGTATTCAGACGCGGCCGGAAACCCAGGCGAATGGTATTGGCGCCTGTAGTCAGGTTTAGCGTGCGCGGACTGTTGAAGGTCACGGCAGAGTTGTTATCGGCCCAGGTGGCGGCCATCGACAGGCCGGCCAGGGTGGTCGCCGAAACCCCGGGGCTGCCACTCACAGCACTTTGCGTGGGCACCAGCGTGGCGGTTGCCTGGGTGCCGCGGGTGCAGTTCAACGTGACATTGGCCAGTTGCTGCGAGGTCGCAAAGTCATTGCTGTTCAGGGTGCCGAATGGGAGGTTCAGGGCCGTGCCCGAACTCATGGAGCAGGCCGGATTTACAATCCGATATTTCAACGTCAGGGTTTGAATGATATCGACATAACCTTCATAGCCTCTGATAGAGGTGCTAGTCAGGTTTAGGGTTACCGTATAATTGCCTGGCGTTGTCGGGCCTCTACCCTTGGGCATAGAAAACATCACGTTGTAGACGTTATAGGTACCAACGGGCCGCGGTATACATCCGCTGCCGTCGGTTGGCAGGCAAACGGATGACGCGACACCCCAGGGCTGTTCCGGAACCACCTCTCCAGTTACAGCCGTCGCAATCATCGACAAAGCTGGCCCTGGCGCTTGGGTCAGGACTTGGGTTTGCTGCAACGACGAGCCATAGGGGAAATTCCGTGTCACTCGGCAATTGCCTAGCATTCTTACTTCAAAATATTCCCCAGGTGCCAGATCGCCAAGATCAACTACTCCGTAGGTTCCTGCTGGGGTACACGCCAGGTTGTTCTGAATCAGTGCAAAGGCCTGTTGGCAACCAAGGCCGAACAGCAAGCCAAGCAGCAGCAAGCCGCGTTTCACCCAGCGCGAGCCGGGCAGCAGGTTTGTTGAGTTATGCATCGGGAGTACCTTGAGTGTCTGCATGTGCGGCCGATGGGGTATCGCAACTGATCTGCAGTTGCCCGATGCCCGTTTCTGACAGCGTGTAATTGTTCAGGTCAAGATCTGTGGCGCACCACTGCCGGCCGCTGACATTGATCACCAGTCGCGACTTTTCGGGTACGCCGGTCAGAAATACCCGACCCTTGTCCGCCACCATGGCGTTGCTCAATAAGGTGCCGTCCAGTCCATACACCTGAGCCTCGGCAGCAAAGGGTGCCGGCTTGCCATCTTTGGAACTGAGGCTGATCAACAGACGGCGACCGTTACGGGTCTCGAAGTTGGCCAGTACAAAGGCGCCACGATTGGGGGTCACTTCCTGCACCAGTTGCTCGACGTCGGTGTTGTCCGATAACGAGTCGGTATCGAGCGCTACCTTGTTTTTGCGGTAGGGCTGGGCAGAAGAAATAATCGTGTAACCGCTGCTGTTGGTTTTGACCCCGCTTTTGGTCAGCACACCGACGTCCCCGGCACCGGGCGTGGCCACGATGATGTTGGTCTCGCCCAAAGGCTGGGTGAACATCAGGGTGTCACGGGTGGCGACGATCGCACCTTCCACGCCATAGTCCGTCTGGCGGGTGTTCTGGTCCTTGTTGTAAGACCCGTGCCAGATGGCATTGGCCGCGTTGTAACGGGCGGCAACCGAACCGCCGAGCAAGCGCTCGTCGTCACTGACTTGCTGATTGATGCCCAGGTTGTAAGACAGGGTGTCGTTCGGGAAATACGAGCCGCTGAAGGTGGCGTTGCGGCTGGCATTACCGCCCGAATCCTGACTGTTGCTCAGGCCCAGACGGCTGCTGCTGCCCGGATCGCCCAGGGGAATACTCACGCTCAACGATACGCTGCGAATGTCATCACCGACGCCACTGTTCTGCGCCACCCCCACGTTGTAGGACGCGCGACCAACACTGAAGCTATAACCCAGTTGCACCGAGGTATTGCTCTTGGCCAGGTTCCAGTAATCGGTTTTGGTCAGGTTGGCGTACATACCGCCGTAGGAGCCGAATTGCTGCGATACGTTGGCGGTAAAGCTGCTTTTCATATGACCGCTCAAGTACGGGGTATACATCGCACTTTCAGTCAGCGTTTCGTCCACATAGGGTTCGAGCGAGTTATTGGCACGCGCATTGATCGCTTCGTTAAAGCTGTAATAACCGCTGGTGGAGTAGCGGTAGCCAATCAGGCTGAAACTGGTGTCTGTCAGGTCGATCGACTTGGAATAACGAAAACGGTAGGACTGACCCGAGAGGGTTTTGGAGTCCGGGCCCATGTCGTCGCTGATGGCATGGGTCACGTCCAGCGAAATGGCGCCGAAACCCGAAAAGTCATGGGCAAAGCCCGCAAGTACGGAGTGGTACTGCTCACTGACGATGGTGCCACCGAACAGCGTGGTACCGTCAGTCAGGCCCCGGCGATAGGTGCCTTGTACAAAGCCCGGTTTTTGCGGGTTCAAGGCACCGTCTGCAGGGCGATACTGGCCTGCGGTCACGGCGTAACTTTGCTGGCCTTCACGCAACATGTAGGGTACGGACGAGAACGACTGGATATATACCTGGCGTTCGCCATTGGGACCTTCAACCGTGACTTCGATATCACCGTTGCCAGAGGTCGAGTACAGATCCTTGAGCGCAAACGGGCCGGACGGCACCCACTGTTCGCTGATCACATAGCCGCGCTGGCGCAACGTCACCAGCGAGCGGCCATTGGCCACGCCACGAACTACAGGCGCGAAGTTGCGCGAGTCATCCGGCAGCATGTCCAGGTCAGAAGCAATGCCCACACCACGGTAGGAAATCGTGTCAAACAGATCGCTGTCGGTTGAGCTTTCACCGACAGTGGCAATCGCCATCAGGTTGCCCAGGTCCCGCTGGACATAGGTGTCCACGGACTTCCAGTTGCCATCGACGTTGGTGCTCTTCTGCCAGGTCGAGAAGTTGCGAAAGCGCCAGGCCCCGCTATTGAAACCGCTGTGCACACTGCCGAACTGGGACTGACGATTACCGGACTGGTTCTCGTAGTTGCTGCCCGAAAAGTTATAGTTGGCAAAAGCGACTTGCTCGCCATCGCTCCAGCTTTTACGGCGGGTTTCGAATGGAATGCTGCCGATATAAGCCTGAGGCACTTGCAGGTCAAGATGCTGTTTATTGAAGTCGTAGTCATAGGTGATACCGGTCAGGTCGCCCTGGAAGTACACACAATTGTCAGCACTGACCTCAGTGTTTTTCAGGCGCTCGGGATCAACGCCGAAATCAGTCAGGGCCTGAAGGCTGAAGCAGGGAAACAAACCTGAAGGTGTCGATGTCTGGCTCGGCGTTTCGCGCACGAACTGCAAGTCGCGCTGTTCGACATAACGATTGCTCAGTGACAGGTCGACACGATAAATACCCGGAAGTTGGCTTTGGCTCATGGCTTTTACTTGCTCGGCTACTTCGGCCGAACTGTGACCGCCACCAATTTCCAGAAAGGAAGAATCGAAGCTGTAGTCCGCACGAACGGCAGTCGTGGTGAGACTGATCGCACTGAGGGACAGAAGGCCCCAGTAGTTTATTCGGCGCGCGAAGGCGCACATGCGCAATCGCAGCATGAGATAGTTCTTCCAGTCGGCGTGTAGTTCAGTATTCAGCGAGCTATAACAGGTGTTGCTTTAACGGTGCTGCCGTACTCATTGATGTAACTGAACTCGAGGGCGTCGCTGTTTTTCAGCGGTATTTTGGTCGTGACGGTAGTACCGGGCTTGATAACTTCAGGCATGTCCTTGCTGGCGCTGTTATTAATCAGCAGTTCACTGACAACAACGTTATAGCCCGACGGGTTATGCACACTTAAGTTACCGCCCTCCACACGCCATTGAAGTCCATCAACGGCTTGCACCAGCGTGCCTTTCAGGTCGGCAGGGCGATAGAAGAGTTTAATTGTGGTCTTGAGTGCAATTTGCAGCACGTTTTGATTACGTTGTTCTTCACTCAGGGCCGGGATGGCTTTTACGTTGAGGAAAAACAGGCTTTCTTTATCGGTGGGCAAGTTTTGCGCGTTGGTCGCAATGACCCGCAAAATGTTCTGGCTATTGGCATCCAGGCGAAACAGTGGCGGGGTGATGATGAATTCATCTGCGCTCTCATCCGGTTTGTCAAACGTGCTGACCCAGGATTGCACCAGATACGGTACGCCGTCGTCACCGGAGTTTGAGAGTGAAAGGTTGGCTTCCTTGTCCTTGCTTTGATAAATAACCCGCGTAGAGCCTACATTGACGCCCGCTTGAATCTGGGGCAGCCAAAAGACTGCTGCCAGTGTCAAAAAGGCTGCAATTTTAAAACGCATGAAGGGTGTCCTCTGTTTAACGTAACGAATGAGCTCGCGCTAAAACACGAGCTCTTTCGTTTAGAAACACTGGTTACTTGTAAGTAACGTCGAAGCTGGCCAGGGCGTTAACTTTACCGGTGCCGATACCGCTCACTTCGTCAGTGTCTGCAGCCAGACGTACATAGGACGCGGTGAAATCGAAGGTGTTGCCTTGAGGGCGCAGTACGTAATCAGAGCTGGCGGTGTTCAGTGCCAGTTTGGAGCCGGTGCGTGCATCGTTGATCTGAATGCCGACGCCAGTGATCTGGTTTTCACCGGTCATGCCCAGTACGGTTGCATCAGTAACGGCTTGTTGGCCGCTGAACTTGATGGAGGCGTTTTTCAGGGTCGGACCGCTGCAGTTCTCCAGAGAGATGGAGAACGGAGTGGAACCGGCTGTTGAGCCAACAGTGCTGGCGAAGTCAGCGATACGAACCTGGCCCATATCAACGGATTTCTTTACGCTTTCGCTGTTGATGGTGCATGGGTTGTCGTTGATGACACCAGTGAATTCAACCTGGCCATCAGCCGCTTGAGCAGTCGCCGCTGCCATGACGATCAGCATCGAAGAACCACAAAGTGCCGTGTATTTGCCTATTTTTTGAAACATGAGAGACGTCCTTTACAAACAGATGAAGTGTGATATTCATTTTAAGTGTCCGCCTGTTAACGGCTTGCCGCAGCAGGTGTTGCACAGGATGCAACTGAACGTGGAGGAACCCCATCAGACGATTCTTGTTCGTCGCTTCAAGATTGATCCAGGGGCGCAAAGAGCTTTAAAAGTGCGTAGATACCTTGGCAGGTAGTGGGCTTGCCAGGCTCCACCCAGCTAAATGACGGCGCTGAATAATGAAGCAAGCAAAGGTACGTCTCGGTGCACTGGCACTGAGTTCTCTGCGATTGAACAAGCTGTTGCTCCTGCTGACCGGACTTGCCCTGTTGTTGGTGAGCATGAGTTATTGGGCAGTTAACCGTTTGTTGATGGAGGAGCGCGAAAAGACGGAATTTCACTTCGCACGATTGATTGAAAGTATTCATGAGCACGAAGACTTTTTACGCGTTGGTGCTGAGGGTTATGACCACGCCAGTGGCAACTTTTCGATGGACAACAAGCCGCGCTCGCACATTGAGTTGATGCGTCAGGGCGATGAAGTTTTATTTCAAAACCGGGACACGGCCAAATCACTGCCGTTTACCGTCAGTCAGCGCGACAAGTTCAGCCTGGATGAAATGCAGGGCGTCTATTCGTTTGGCGTGCAGTTGACCGATCTGTTCACGGCTTACTGGTCCGACTCTTATTATCCGGCACCGCAAGTGTTTGTTTTTTCACCCACCGCCCAATTCTCCATTGCCGTCCCCGGTATTGATGGCACCCGCCAGTACCCGCTGTTGCTCAAGAACAATTTCTTTGATGTGACCAAGCGTTTGTACGACGCGTTTTTGCCCCGGCGTCATGTGCTCAGCAGTGATCAAGTGTTGTGGATGAAAGCTCCGCTCGAGCTCATTCAAAAGCGCAAATACATAGTGGGCGCTATCAATGTCGATCTTCCCGATCGCTTTATGCAGGCGGCTAATGAGGGGAGCTCGGTGATTCTCAGCGCCCTGCTCGATGTCAGCGATGTGAGTGACCTTGAACGCTTGTTGATGCGCCCCACCAACAGTCGCCTGACCCTCATTTCCCCTGCTGGCGACGTGCTGTTGGGCGACGTTCAGGATGTCGAGGAGCTGGCGCCGGGGCTGAGTTTTACCCGAGACGGTCTGCGCTTCAAATTGACTTCGGGCGGGGCCGACCCCTGGATCGGTCTGTACGCCATCACGTATCAGAACTTCTTTGGCTATGCGAAATGGCCCTTGATGGGCGCGGCCGGCTTGTTTGTGTTCTTCGTCCTGATTGGCTGGCGCGTCAACCGCTGGTATCGGGTGCGGATCATCGAGCCTGCTCAGCGCTCCAGCCAGTCCCTGGCTGAAAGTGAAGAGTTCAATAGGGTCATGCTCGATAGCGCTCCCGTTGGTCTGTGCGTGGTAGAGCGCGCAACCGGGGTCATATTGCTGGAGAACCAGCGGGCTCAGCAGTGGCAGGGCACGCCAGAGCTGATCGCATTATTGAAGCGTGATTACGCTGAGCGCGAGCTGAGTGAAGTGCAGATTGAAGTGGCAGGGCGCTACCTTCAGGCCTGTATTGCATCCACTCGTTACAAGGGCAAAAACGTGGTGCTGTGCGGTTTCAACGACATCACCCGGCATGTGGATGACGCCAACCTGATGGAGCAGGCAAGGCTCGCTGCCGATGAAGCCAGCAAGGCCAAGACCCTGTTTCTGGCCACCATGAGCCATGAAATCCGTACCCCTCTGTACGGGGTGCTGGGCAATCTTGAGTTGCTGGAACTCACGCCCCTGAATGAGCGCCAGCACGAGTACCTGAAAACCATTCAGCGTTCATCCGCTGTGCTGTTTCAGTTGATCAGCGATGTACTGGACGTCTCCAAGATCGAGTCCGGGCAAATGGCGGTGCAAGCCCAACCCTTTTGCCCTCTGGATTTATTTGAAGATTGCGTACGCAGTTACTCGGCGGCAGCGAGCAATAAAGGGTTGAAGCTGTTTGCCTGTGCGGACGCGAACTTGCCGCCACTGGTATGCGGGGATGCAGTGCGCATCCGGCAAATCATTAATAACTTGCTGAGTAACGCGATCAAGTTCACCGATTCAGGCCGGGTTGTTCTCAGGCTCAAAGTGATCGGCATTGAACCGGACCATGTGTCGCTGCAGTGGCAAGTGTCTGATACCGGTATCGGAATCAGCGAGCAGCAACTGACCCGTCTGTTCAAGACTTTTTCCCAGGTCGGTGGCAGCGAGCGGGCAGGCGGGGCAGGGCTGGGTTTGTCCATTTGCTCGCGGTTGAGTGAAATGATGGGCGCCAATTTGCGGGTGGTCAGTGAGCCGGGGCTTGGCAGCAGCTTCTCATTACAAATGTCTCTGCCCGTGATTGCCGGCGCGCTGGTCAACAGTGCAGACATCGATCTGCGCAATCTGAATATCCATGTCCGTGCGCCGCTCAAGGATATCGGCCAGAGCCTGGTTGACTGGTTGAGCACCTGGGGGGCGCGGGCGCAGCTATTGCCGGTCTCGGAAGTTGAAGACCGGGATGCGATCCTGCTGGACATCGTTGCGGGTTCCGGGCAATCGCAGCAAGGCCCGGGTGAGCGCGTCATTGCGACTGAGTCGGGCCGCAGCCAGGCGCAAAGGACAGCTCGGGGATGGGAGGTCAATGCGTATGACATCCGGGCGATTGCCCGAACCTTGATGCAGGTGGCGCAGGGAACTGCACCGCAGCTGAGTGCCAATGTGCCGCAGCCGCAGGCAAGTCTGGAGTTGAAGGTGTTGGTGGCCGAGGACAATCCGGTCAACCGCGAGATCCTCAAGGAACAGCTTGAGGCTCTGGGTGTTCGAGTGACATTGGCAGAGGATGGCGAGCAAGCCTTGTTGCGCTGGAGCGAGGGCTCGTTCGATCTGGTGATTACCGATGTGAACATGCCCAGGCTCGATGGTTATCAGTTGACCCGGCACTTGCGTGAGCTTGATCCGGCTGTACCGATTATCGGTGTGACCGCCAATGCCATGCGTGAGGAGGGTGAGCACTGTCTGGAAGTCGGGATGAATGCGTGGCTGGTCAAACCCTTGAGCCTGAGCACCTTGCGCCAGACCTTGTGTGCTTATTGCCCGCAGGCAACGCAGGCCCCTGCGTCCGGGCTGGAATCCGCCGCCAGGGCTGAACACACAGACGACCTTGAAGGCTGGATTACGCTTTCGCCGGCCATGCATCGCCTGTTTATCAGCACCATGCAGGAGGACCTGGCCCAGGCTGGGTTGGCGCTGCAGCAAGGCGATACATCGAAGCTGGTCAGTTATGTGCATCGAATGAATGGTTCATTTGCCACGGTCTGCGCGGTCAACCTGGCGGTGGCATGCAATGAGTGTGAAATCGCCTTGCTGCGTGAGTCCTTGAACCCTGAGTCAGCTGTGGCGATCAAGGCATTGCTTAAACGCTTGCACGGCGTGGTGGCGAGGATGGTTGAAGGGGAGCTGTACCCCGGCGGTTAGCGATTCAGGTTGAGAGCGGGTGCGGCCCGCTCGCTACAAACGCAGCTTGCGACGGATTCTTTCCACCCGGTCACTGTTAGGGCCCAGCAGCTCCTGGCGCTCTCGCAGGGTGGCAATGTAGCTCTCGCGGGTTCGCAGGATATGGCGGCTGAGCAGTGTCGCCAGCGCGCCATGCTTACCCGCCTCAGCGAGCTCGATCATCTGTCGGTGATCGTTGAATGAACGGTCCGGCTCATGCCGGGCGCGCCGGGCCAGATGCGTGCGCAAGGCCGCAACACGGCCCAGGTTACGTTCGTAGGCATCCACCAGATAACGGTTGGCGCTGAACTTGAAAAAACTCAAGTGGAACTCGGTGTCGGCAGCGCCGTAGGCCAGCCTGTCATCCTGCTCCAGCGCCCTGATCATCTGCGTCAGTGCATCGCGCAGTGCCTGCAGGGTGGCCTCGGGGTTACGCTCAAGCGCACGACGTGAGGCTTCGACTTCCAGGGTCACACGGTGCTCGCAGAGCTCGACAATGTCGTCTTCGGTTGGACTGAATACGTAGCTGCCGGATTTGGCCACCACGTTCACCAGCCCCTCGGTCTGCAAGAGTGCCAGAGCTTCACGGACCGGCGTGCGGCTGACCTCAAAGGCGGCGGCCAGACTTTCTTCGGACAGCGCCTCGCCCAGGTCGAAACGCGCCGAGACAATGGCTTCACGGATCTCATTGGCCAGACGCACGGCGAGGGATTTTTCTACGGATTTGCTCATCGGATCTACGCAGTTTTTTTCGCCGAGCCATGGCTCAAGGCTGTGGGGGCATCATGATAACGGAACATCAGCTTTAAACTTGTATACTAGTTGTTGTACCTTAGATACGTCCCCCCAACAATAATATGGACGTTTCAATGGCTACTTCCCAAGCGCTTCAGTCATCTTCTTTGCCCACCTTGCTCGATGCCTTGCGCGAGCTGCTCGGTGAGCGTTTAAGCACCAGCCGTGCCGAGTGCGAGCAACACGGCCGTGGTGAGTCTTACCACCCGACCTTGGCGCCGGACGCGGTGTGTTATGCCCAGACCACTGCCGAGGTCGCGGCCATCGTCAAGCTTTGTGCCGCACAGCGGGTGCCGATCATCGCCTTTGGAGGCGGTACTTCTCTGGAAGGGCATGTGGGCGCCACCCGGGGCGGGGTTTGCATAGACCTGAGCCGCATGCAGCGAATCATTACCGTGCGCCCTGATGATCTGGATGTGACCGTCGAAGCGGGCGTCACGCGCATGCAGCTCAATGCTGAACTGCGCACCACCGGGCTGTTCTTTCCGGTCGACCCCGGAGGTGAAAGCACCCTGGGCGGCATGGCGGCAACCCGCGCATCAGGGACCAATGCCGTGCGCTACGGCACTATGCGCGAGAACGTATTGAACCTCACCGTAGTGCTCGCCGATGGCCGGGTGATCAAGACCGGCGGCCGCGCGCGCAAGTCTGCGGCAGGCTACGACCTCACCCGCTTGTTTGTCGGTTCAGAAGGTACGCTGGGGATCATCACTGAAGTCACTCTGCGCCTTTACGGCATTCCGGAAACGACTTCGGCGGCAGTCTGTACCTTCCCCACGATCGCAGCGGCGGTGAGCTCGGTGGTCTCCATCATTCAGTACGGTATCCCGGTGTCGCGCGTTGAGCTGCTGGATGCGCGCACGGTGCAGGCGGTCAACCGCTTTTCGAAGATGGCGCTGGCCGAAACCCCGACCCTGTTTTTCGAATTCGCCGGCACCCCGGCCAGTGTGGCGGAGCAGGTAGAACTGACTCGCGAGATTGTCCAAAGCAATGGCGCGCTGGGGTTTGAGGCAGCAGCGGATGCCGATGCGCGCAATAGCCTGTGGCGTGCCCGGCACAATGTGCACTATGCGATGCAATCCATGCGCCCTAATGCGCGGATCTGGAGTACAGACGTATGTGTACCGATCTCGGCGCTGACCCAATGCATTACCGAAACCGCCGAAGATGTCGCCAGGCTTTCTTTTTTCGTGGGAGTGGTGGGGCATGTGGGCGATGGCAACTTCCACCTGGCGCTGGTGGTCGATCCGGATAACGAGGCAGAAATGGCCGAGGCCGAAGCGCTCAATGAGCGTGTGGTGGAGCGCGCCATTGCATTGGAGGGCACGTGCACCGGGGAACACGGCATTGGTTCGGGGAAGATCAAGTACATGGACCTGGAGCACGGTGCGGCAGTCGGTGTGATGCGTCTGGTCAAACAGGCTCTGGACCCTTTTGCGCTGATGAACCCGGGCAAAGTCTTGCCTGAGGCTTGATGCTCGAATGTCAGGCCAGCAACTTCAGTGCCGTTGATGAGTGTGCTGAAAGGGGAGGAGGCGTGCCGTTTTCCGGTCTGGAAGAGCGAGGGCAAAACTAATACCCCAGACACAAGAAAGCCCGCACTAGGCGGGCTTCTTGTTGGTTCGATTTCATCTTGCGATGAGCCTGAACCGGTGTTTGGTGGCTACACAGGGACTTGAACCCCGGACCCCAGCATTATGAATGCTATGCTCTAACCAACTGAGCTATGTAGCCAATGGCGCGCATTATTCCCTCGTACTGGACATGTGTCAAGCAAATATCTGAAATTTTTCTCTGTGCTATCAATTGCTTAAGGTTTTCATGCCTGGGATGGAAATCTTCTGTAAAAAAATGGCACATTGACGCACCTGCAAGTGCACATTCACCTGTTGTCCGGAAACTAAAATGTCCCTTAGCAACGCTCAAACAAAAACAACCGATTCCCCCTCAGTCCCGCAATCCAGCCCCTTAGTCATGCGCATTATCGGCGCCGTGGCGCTGGCGCATCTGATCAATGACCTGATCCAGGCGGTACTGCCGTCGATCTACCCGATGCTCAAGGCCAAATATGACCTGACATTTACCCAGATCGGTCTGATTACCCTGACGTTCCAGCTCACCGCTTCGCTATTGCAGCCCTGGGTCGGCTATTACACCGACCGTCATCCCAATCCGCTGTTACTGCCCTCGGGCATGGTGTGTACCCTGATCGGCATTTTGATGCTGTCCCAGGTGGGCAGCTTCCCGCTGATTCTGGTCGCGGCGGCTTTGGTCGGTGTCGGCTCGTCAACCTTCCATCCCGAGGCTTCCCGGGTCGCGCGACTGGCATCAGGCGGACGCTACGGTCTGGCGCAATCGACCTTTCAGGTGGGCGGTAATGCCGGCTCGGCCTTCGGTCCGTTGCTGGCTGCGGCGATCATCATTCCTTTTGGCCAGGGCAATGTGGCCTGGTTCGGTCTGTTTGCGCTCTTCGCTGTAGGGCTGCTGTACGTCATCAGCCGCTGGTACCGCAATCACCTGAACCTGTTCAAGCTCAAAGCCGGACAGAAGGCCACCCACGGCCTGTCAAAGCAGCGCGTCATCGGGGCGCTGGTGGTATTGGGGCTGCTGGTGTTCTCCAAGTATTTCTACATGGCGAGTCTGACCAGCTATTACACCTTCTTCCTGATTGAAAAATTCGGCGTGTCGATCGCCAATTCGCAAATGTATTTGTTCCTGTTCCTCGGGGCGGTTGCCGCGGGTACGTTCTTCGGCGGCCCGATTGGTGACAAGATCGGCCGCAAGGCCGTGATCTGGTTCTCGATTCTGGGTGTGGCGCCGTTTACCTTGCTGCTGCCCTATGCCGATCTGTTCTGGACCAGCGTCCTGAGCGTGGTCATCGGCTTTATTCTGGCATCGGCGTTTTCAGCTATCGTGGTCTACGCACAGGAACTGGTGCCGGGCAATGTCGGCATGATCGCCGGTATTTTCTTCGGCCTGATGTTCGGCTTTGGCGGGATTGGTGCTGCATTGCTCGGTCATCTGGCTGACATTCATGGCATCGAATACGTCTACAAGCTGTGTTCGTACCTGCCGTTATTCGGTGTGCTGGCGATCCTGCTGCCACGGACCAAAAAGGTTTGATGAGTCGCGGGTCACCGGATTTTTTCAGTGACCCTTTTTTCGTCTGTTTGCGTGGTAAAGCCAAACGTCAGCAGGGCACTTTCAACGGTACTCATGTGCTGTAAACACAGTTGCCACGGTGCGGAAACCGCATCGGCCAACTGATCGCCGGAGACCTTCACCAGCTGTGGTCGCTCATCATCCCTGGCGATGGATGCACACCCTGCGGCGACGTTGCTCAGCCGTTCATGCAATGAGGCTGGTGGTGGCCCTTGTTCCTTGCGCAAGGCATCGGCAAAGGCTTCGGCGAACAGCAAGGAGCTGGCGTACAACCGCACGGCGTGGCGTTCGTAACGCCCGGCAATGTCTTTTACCTCTCGCGACACAAAGCGCCCGCGCAGCGTCCAGCGCGCGGTGTTGCGCGCCATGCTGATACCGTTTTCAAGGGCAATCAGGCTGTCGTGAGCGCGAGAGAAAATCTGCACCGCACTTTGAGCCCTGGCCGCGTCCTTTGCTTCGAGGGCCTGAAGACTTTTGCTGAAGCCCGAGGCGAGTTTTTCCAGCAAGTCTTTTGCCGAGCTATCAATGATTCCGATGGGGTTGGGGGTAAGCAATATCTGGCTGAAGATCAAGCCCACGGACGCACCGACCACCACATCCAGCATGCGCACAAAGCCTGCGCTTTCAGGGCCGACGGCCAGCATCAGAACTGCAGAGACCCCGGCTTGAATCGGCACCACGGCCCCCTGGCCGTAAAGGGCTGCAATGGCAATCGCAAAGAACGTTGCAAAGCCGATACGCAGCAAGGGATAGGAGTCCGGCAGCCACAAGGCGGCCTCGCCTACGATAATCCCGGTGGCTACCCCGAGCATCAGGCCTACAGCCTGTTTGCCATGGCTGGGCAGGCCGGGCGCCAGACAGACCACGGCACTGATGGCGGCAAACACGGGGTGGGCATGGCCAAAGAAATATTTGGCGAGAATCCAGGCCAGTGCAGCCGCGATGGCTGATGCCAGAGCGTCGCGCCAGCCTGAGGCCCAGCGTGTTTTGACTTTGTCTGTTATGGCGTCTGCGAAGTCACTGAGGGATTTGGCGCTGGGGATCATCGATGCTCCCGATCTTGGTAATGGATGGCGTTAACCATAGACCCTCACGGCGGACCAGAGTGCTGGATGCAGCTTCTACCAGGTACAAGACCAAAAAAAACCGCGCCTGGGCGCGGTTTTTTTATACGTGTGGTGTTTTACACGTTGAAGCGGAAGTGCAATACGTCGCCGTCTTTAACGATGTATTCCTTGCCTTCCAGACGCCATTTACCGGCTTCTTTTGCACCGGCTTCACCGTTGAACTTGATGAAGTCGTCGTATGCGACCACTTCGGCACGGATGAAGCCTTTTTCGAAGTCGGTGTGGATCACGCCGGCAGCCTGCGGAGCCGTAGCGCCCACTTTCACGGTCCAGGCGCGTACTTCTTGTACGCCGGCAGTGAAGTAGGTTTGCAGGTTAAGCATTTCGTAACCGGCACGGATCACGCGGTTCAGGCCCGGCTCTTCAAGACCCAGTGCTTCAAGGAACATGTCCTTTTCTTCGCCGTCTTCCAGCTCGGCAATCTCGGCTTCGATCTTGTTGCAGACCGGAACCACGATCGCGCCTTCTTCTTCGGCAATGGCCAGCACTACGTCGAGCAGCGGGTTATTTTCGAAGCCGTCTTCAGCCACGTTGGCGATGTACATCACCGGCTTGGTGGTCAGGAGGTGGAAGCCTTTGATGATTTGTTTCTCATCGGCATCCATGTTCTTGATCAGGCTGCGTGCCGGCTTGCCCAGAGTGAAGTGGGCAATCAGCTGCTCCAGCAGGGCTTTTTGAGCGACTGCGTCCTTGTCACCGCCTTTGGCGTTACGTGCGACTTTCTGCAGTTGCTTTTCGCAGCTGTCGAGGTCGGCGAAGATCAGCTCGAGGTCGATGATTTCGATGTCGCGCTTAGGGTCAACGCTGTTGGAGACGTGGATGACGTTTTCGTCTTCGAAGCAGCGAACCACGTGAGCGATTGCATCGGTCTCGCGGATGTTGGCCAAAAACTTGTTGCCCAGGCCTTCGCCTTTCGATGCGCCGGCCACCAGGCCTGCGATGTCGACGAACTCCATGGTGGTCGGCAATACACGCTGGGGTTTAACGATGGCAGCCAGTGCTTCCAGGCGTGGATCGGGCATCGGCACGATACCGGTGTTCGGTTCGATCGTGCAGAAGGGGAAGTTCTCGGCCGCAATACCAGACTTGGTCAGGGCGTTGAACAGGGTGGACTTGCCGACGTTAGGCAAGCCGACGATGCCGCAGTTAAATCCCATGGTGTTTCCCCTCGGATAAAGAGTCAGGCCTTCTGGCTGTGCAGGTTTTTCATCGCACGGTTCCATTCCCCGGCGAGGATATCCGGCAGCACGCCGAGGGCAAAATCGATGCTGGCGTCCAGTTTTTCCTGTTCGGCGCGAGGCGCACGACCCAGAACAAAATTGGACACCATGCTGGCGACGCCTGGGTGGCCAATGCCGAGCCGCAGACGGTAGAAATTATTGTTGTTTCCCAGTTGCGCAATAATGTCGCGCAATCCGTTGTGACCTCCGTGGCCGCCGCCCAGTTTGAGCTTGGCAACGCCGGGTGGGAGATCGAGTTCGTCGTGGGCTACCAATATGGATTCCGGCGCAATGCGGTAGAAACCGGCAAGCGCCGCAACGGCCTGGCCGCTTCGGTTCATATAGGTGGTGGGAATCAACAGACGAACGTCCTGACCCTGGTGGCTGAAACGCCCGGTCAGGCCAAAATACTTGCGGTCTGCAACGAGGTTGACCCCGTTTGCCGACGCGAGACGCTCAACAAAAAGGGCCCCTGCGTTATGCCGGGTCTGTTCGTATTCGGTGCCTGGATTTCCCAGGCCAACGATCAGTTTTATGGCGGTCACGACAAGGGCCCTTCTATGGAGTTGTGGATAACATCGCCACTGACAGTTAGCGGCGAAAGCGGACAAAAAAGCGGGTTTACATGAGTAAACTTCGCGATCTTGTCCGCTTTACTCGCTGCGTGTTAGCTCGCGATGTTTCTCATAACTCCAGCACACAGAGTAATGAATTACTCAGCTGCTTCTTCTGGTGCAACGCGTGGCGCGTGAACGTTGGCTACTGCCAGGTCGTTACCGTGAGCCAGAGCTACGAACTCAACGCCTTTAGGGGCGGTGATATCAGACAGGTGAATGATCGAGCCGACTTCGGCGTTAGCCAGGTCAACTTCGATGAATTCAGGCAGGTCTTTTGGCAGGCAGCTAACTTCGATTTCAGCAACAACGTGCGAGATCTCGCCGCCTTTCTTGATCGGAGCCGCTTCACCAACGAAGTGAACCGGTACGATTGCAGTCAGTTTCTGACCAGCAACAACGCGTACGAAGTCAGCGTGCATCACGTGGCCTTTAGCCGGGTGACGCTGCAGAGCTTTGATGATTACGTTTTGCTTTACGCCGCCAACGGTCAGTTCGATAACGTGGCTGTAAGCAGCTTCGTTTTCGAGCAGTTTGGCAACTTCTTTAGCCAGCATGCTGATGGATTCAGGGGCTTTTTCGCCACCGTAAACTACAGCTGGAACCAGGCTTGCGAGACGACGCAGGCGGCGGCTCGCACCTTTCCCCAGGTCGGAACGCACTTCAGCATTCAGAGTAAAATCGTTCATGTTGTATCTCCAAAATAACCACATCCGGCCTAGCGTTTGCGACCAGCGCTATGGACGGTATGGGCAAAAAAGCCCCGCCCCAACAGGCTGCTGGGGCGGGGCGCTTTTCGTCAGCGGGATATCTGAGAAGGGCAGGGCCCTTATCGGAACATCGCGCTGATCGATTCTTCGTTGCTGATGCGGCGAACCGCTTCAGCCACAACCGGTGCGATATCCAGTTGACGGATACGCGTACAGGCTTGTGCGGCAGCGGACAGCGGAATGGTGTTAGTCACCACCAGCTCATCCAGCATGGAATTTTCGATATTCTCGATTGCCCGACCCGACAGCACAGGGTGTGTGCAGTAGGCGAACACTTTGGAAGCGCCATGCTCTTTCAAGGCTTTAGCCGCGTGGCACAGAGTGCCGGCGGTATCGACCATGTCATCAACCAAAATACAGGTACGCCCTTCGACATCACCAATGATATGCATCACTTCCGAGTGATTGGCTTTCTCACGGCGTTTGTCGATGATACCCAGATCAACGCCCAGGGATTTGGCAACAGCACGTGCACGCACGACGCCGCCGATATCCGGGGACACAATCATAAGGTTCTCAAAGCGCTGATCTTCGATGTCATCCACCAAAACTGGGGAGCCATAGATGTTATCTACAGGAATATCGAAGAAACCCTGAATCTGGTCAGCATGCAAATCAACCGTGAGAACACGATCGATGCCGACTACGGTAAGCATGTCAGCAACAACTTTTGCGCTGATAGCCACACGTGCGGAACGCGGACGGCGATCCTGACGGGCATAACCAAAGTAAGGAATAACAGCAGTAATACGAGTAGCTGAGGAGCGGCGGAAGGCATCAGCCATCACGACGAGTTCCATCAGGTTATCGTTGGTCGGAGCACAAGTCGGCTGAATGATGAAAACGTCTTTACCGCGGACATTTTCATTAATCTCAGCGGTAATCTCGCCGTCAGAAAATTTTCCGACAGAAATGTCACCGAGTGGGATATGCAGCTGACGTACGACACGCCGAGCCAGATCGGGGTTAGCGTTCCCCGTAAAGACCATCATCTTGGACACGCGCAGTACCTGAAGGCTGAGGGTAACCTGGATGAGTATAAGAAATGGCAGGGGCGGCTGGATTCGAACCAACGCATGGCAGGATCAAAACCTGCTGCCTTACCGCTTGGCGACGCCCCTGTATCTGTTGCTACGAGTACCGTGTACCCGTTTCCTTTGCCAGATCTTGTAGCTTGCGATGCAACATCGAAACGTTGCTTCCTTTTGCTACAAACCCTGTAAGGGTGTCTGTCAGAAGGTGCAGCACTTTATCAGCATCTGCTTCGTTTGGGAAGGCCCCAAATATACAACTTCCAGTTCCAGTCAATTTTGCTTCGGTATATTTACCTAGCAAATTCAAAGCGTTACGTACTTCTGGATAACGCTCCTTAACTACTGCTTCGCAGTCGTTTCGGCTGTTTCCCTTGGGAACGGGGCGCACTTTAATGGGCAAAGAGTCACGTGTCAACAAAGGATCTGAAAATATTTCTGCAGTACTTACAGATACTTGCGGGACAAGTACCAAATACCAGGGTTCTTCCGGATCGACTGGCGTAAGAATTTCGCCAATACCTTCAGCGAATGCGGCGTGGCCCCGTACGAAAACCGGCACGTCGGCCCCTAAACCCAAGCCCAGTGCGGCGAGTCGGTCTTCACTCCAGTCCAGGTGCCAGAGATGGTTGAGCCCCAGCAAAGTCGTGGCTGCATTCGAACTGCCACCACCGATGCCGCCGCCCATGGGCAAAACTTTTTTGATCCAGATGTCGATCCCCAGGGGGCAGCCGGATTGTTCCTGAAGTTTTCTTGCCGCCTTCACGATCAGGTTTGCATCGTGCGGGACCCCGGGGAAATCGGTGTGCAGGCAAATAACCCCATCATCACGTACCGAAAACGTCATCTCGTCGCCGTAGTCGAGGAATTGAAACAACGTTTGCAGTTCGTGATAGCCATCTTCACGACGGCCGAGAATGTGCAGCATCAAATTGAGTTTTGCCGGGGAGGGCAAAACCAGAGCATCTTTTTGCATGTCATTGACCTAACTGACGGGGTTGCCAATCTTTAACCACCAATGTGACGTCCAGCTCCGGGCCATGCAGCTTGACCCGCTCGGGCAGCCAGAAACCGTTCTGCTCGACGTAGCTCAAATACTCAATTTTCCAGCCGTCCTGTTCCAGGTTCGCCAGGCGACTGTCGGCATTCAAGGTCACACGGCTTTTACTGCCGGGGGCAGGCAGGCCGCGTACCCACCAGACCAGGTGCGACACTGGCAGGCTCCAGCCCAGTTGTTCGCCCAGTAATTCTTCCGGGGTTGGCGCTTCATAACGTCCCTGATTGGCGACTTCCAGGCTGACCTTTCCGGGGCGGCCGGTCAGGCGGGCAGCGCCACGGCCGAGCGGCCCCGAGAGGCGGATGTCGTAATAATCCTGACGCTGCAGCCAGAACAGGGTGGCGCTGCCCGAGTCTTTAGGTGCGCGAATCCCGACCTTGCCGTTGATTTGCCAGCCGTCGAGTTGGGTCAGTTGCTGTTTATGTTCCGACCACAAGGCCGGGCTGCCATGGCCTTCAACCGATTCGCGAGCACCAAAACCCGCGCAACCGGCGAGCAGGGCGATCAGGCCAAAGGCAATAAGATGGCGCAGATGACGAAAAAACATGATTTAAAGATTCTCCGATCCGGTCAGGCGCAACACGGTTTTGCGCAGGATTGGGCTTTCAGGGTTTTCTTTAAGGAACTTGCCCCAGATCTGCTTGGCCTCGCGCTGTTTGCCATTGGCCCACAGTACTTCGCCCAGATGCGCAGCCACTTCCTGGTCCGGGAAACGTTCGAGGGCCTGGCGCAGCAATCGTTCAGCTTCATCCAGATTGCCAAGGCGGAAATTCACCCAGCCCAGGCTGTCGAGCACTGCCGGGTCGTCCGGGTTCAAGTCGTAAGCTTGCTGGATCAGTACTTTGGCTTCGGCATAGCGGGTGGTCCGATCTGAAAGCGTATAACCCAGCGCGTTCAATGCCATTGCATTGTCCGGTTCGCGCTTGATGATTGCGCGCAGATCGCGCTCCATTTGCTCCAGATCGTTACGTTTCTCGGCCAGCATGGCGCGTGAATAGAGCAGGTTCAGATCGTCGGGATACTGTTTGAGTGCTTGTTGCAGGACATTCCAGGCGCGATCAGTCTGATTGTTCGCAGCCAGGGTCTCGGCCTCTATCAAGAACAGCTGAATGCCGTAGTCCGGCTGGGCATCACGGGCCGCGGCCAGTTTTTTCGAGGCTTCAGCCCCGCGGCCGTGACTGACAAGAATGTCGGCCTGGCGCATTTGTGCCGGCAAGTAGTCATTGCCCGGGCCAACCTGGGCATATTCGGCGAGTGCCCCCTGAGGGTCATTACGCTCTTCGGCAATGCGGCCCAGATTCAAATGGGCGGAGTCGACATGGCTGTCGCGCTCAATCAACTCTTCCAGATAGCCTTGGGCTTCGTCCCACTTTTTACCTTCCAGGGCAATCAAGGCCAGAGAAAAGCGCAGCTCATCGTCTTCCGGGTACTGCTCGGCCAGGCTGGTGAACTGGGCTTTGGCCTCATCCATGCGGTTCTGTTCGATCAGGGTGCGCGCGTAGGTCAGCCCCAAACGTTTGTCATCAGGGTACTGGCGAATGCTTTTTTTCAGCAGCGGCAGGGCTTCATCACCGCGATTGAGGCTTTGCAGCAAACGGGCCCGCAATAATACCGGGGCAACTTCACCATCCTGAGGCGGATTCTTTTCCAGCAACTTGAGGGCGCCTTCAGCGTCACCGTCCTGTTGCATCAGCAAGGCCTTGCCGAAAATCAGCTGGCCATTGTCCGGGTGCTTGACCAGCAGGCGATCAAAGCTTTTCTGCAGGCCTGCACGGGTATCGGCATCTGTTTCTGACGCCGACAGGGCTAAAAAGTCGAAATGTGTATCGCCTTTGGCCTGCAGGACTTTCTCCATGTACACCATGGCATCGTCATAACGACCATTGCGCGCCAGTTGAATGGCAGCCGCACGTTGGGCCTCAAGATCGTCCGGCGCGTTTTTAGCCCAGATCAGCGATGTATCGAGAGCGGCCTGATCGGCGCCCAGGTACTCGGCAATCCGCAAGGCGCGCTCGGCAATGCCGGGATCTTGCGTATTGATCGCCTGGGTGACGTAGTTGTCGAGAGCGATATCCAGACGATTACGTTGGCCGGCCAACTCCGCGCCCAGCAGGCTGTACAGCGTTTCTTCGCTGAACGAGCCATAAACCGTGGGTTTTTCCGGAGTGGAAGTAGCCTCTTCAGCCGGCGATGAATCATCCGGTGACGTGGGGGCCAAAGCCTGGCAGCCACTGAGAAGGACGAGAGAGAGGAGCAACGCGGAGGATCTATTCATATAGGAGAAGGGCGACTTACCTGCGGTCTGGGCATCATGACACATGCGATAGGGCAAACCCTAACAGCTGCGACTATCGATATCAGAGTCAATTGATGCGAGATAACTGGGCTTCAAGAGACCTTAACTATAGAGACAATAGTCAGCAATGGTTGTTCTCAATCTGGCGAAGTAGGACAATTGCCGGCTTCTCGTCATCATCAGCGATCTTGAATGGCCTTCCTCGCACTCGGTATTAACCATAAGACTGCTTCAGTAGACGTCCGCGAGCGCGTGGCTTTTACTCCCGAGCAGTTGGTTGAGGCCTTGCAGCAACTCTGCCGACACACCGACAGCCGCGAAGCTGCGATCCTCTCCACCTGCAATCGCAGCGAGCTATATATAGAACAAGACCACCTCTCGGCAGATTCGGTGCTGAAGTGGCTGGCCGACTATCACAATCTGAGCCTCGAAGAGTTGCGCGCTTGTGCCTATGTCCATGAAGACGACGCTGCCGTTCGTCACATGATGCGTGTGGCTTCAGGTCTGGATTCGCTGGTGTTGGGTGAACCGCAGATTCTCGGCCAAATGAAGTCGGCCTATGCCGTGGCGCGAGAGGCTGGCACGGTCGGGCCTTTGTTGGGGCGGCTGTTTCAGGCGACGTTCAATTCGGCCAAGCAAGTACGCACCGACACCGCTATCGGCGAAAACCCGGTATCGGTAGCCTTTGCCGCCGTTAGCCTGGCCAAGCAGATTTTCAGCGACTTGCAGCGCAGTCAGGCCTTGCTGATTGGCGCGGGCGAGACCATCACCCTGGTCGCCCGTCACCTGCATGACCTGGGGGTAAAGCGCATCGTCGTGGCTAACCGTACGCTGGAGCGCGCCAGCACGCTGGCCGCACAGTTCGGGGCGCACGCGGTGTTGTTGTCGGACATCCCCCAGGAGTTGGTGCACAGCGATATCGTCATCAGCTCCACGGCCAGCCAGCTGCCGATTTTGGGCAAGGGTGCGGTTGAAAGCGCCTTGAAACTGCGCAAGCACAAACCCATTTTCATGGTGGATATCGCCGTTCCCCGCGATATCGAACCAGAAGTCGGCGAGCTCGACGACGTTTACCTTTACACCGTAGATGACTTGCACGAAGTGGTCGCTGAAAACCTGAAAAGCCGTCAGGGCGCAGCCCAGGCGGCGGAGGAGCTGGTCAGCATTGGCGCTGAAGAGTTCATGGTGCGTTTGCGCGAGCTGGCGGCAGTGGATGTGCTCAAGGCCTACCGCCAGCAAAGCGAGCGCCTGCGTGATGAAGAACTGCAAAAAGCCCAGCGGATGCTCGCCAATGGCAGCAACCCTGAAGACGTGCTGGTACAACTGGCACGTGGCCTGACCAATAAATTGCTGCACGCACCCAGCGTGCAGCTGAAAAAGCTTTCCGCCGAAGGCCGCCTCGATGCGCTGGCCATGGCCCAAGAACTTTTTGCCCTCGGTGAGGGCTCATCGGATAGCTCTGCGGATAAAAAATAGTAATGAAAGCGTCACTGCTGAATAAGCTGGACATCCTCCAGGACCGTTTTGAAGAACTGACCGCGTTGCTTGGCGATGGCGAAGTCATCTCTGATCAGACCAAATTCCGTGCCTATTCCAAGGAATACTCGGAAGTAGAGCCCATTGTCACAACTTACGGGATGTGGCTCAAAGTCCAGGCCGACCTTGAGGGCGCCCAGGCGTTGCTCAAGGATAACGACCCTGACATGCGCGAAATGGCGGTTGAAGAAGTCCGCGAAGCCAAAGACCGGCTGCTCGAGCTGGAGCAAGACCTGCAGCGCATGCTGTTGCCCAAGGACCCGAATGACGGGCGCAACGTATTCCTTGAGATTCGCGCCGGAACCGGCGGTGATGAAGCGGCAATTTTTGCCGGTGACCTGTTTCGCATGTACTCGCGTTACGCCGAGCGTCGTGGCTGGAAACTGGAAATCCTGTCGGAAAACAGCGGGGAGCATGGCGGCTACAAAGAAGTCATCGCCCGGGTTGAAGGTGAGAATGTTTACGGCAAGCTGAAGTTCGAGTCGGGCGTACACCGTGTACAGCGGGTCCCGGCGACAGAATCCCAGGGCCGTATCCACACTTCCGCGTGCACTGTGGCGGTATTGCCGGAGCCGGACGAGCAGGAAGCGATTGAGATCAACCCGTCCGACTTGCGTGTCGACACCTATCGCTCTTCGGGCGCCGGTGGTCAGCACGTTAACAAGACCGACTCGGCCATTCGTATCACTCACTTGCCATCGGGCATCGTGGTTGAGTGTCAGGAAGAGCGTTCCCAGCATAAAAACCGGGCGCGGGCGATGTCCTGGCTTTCGGCTAAATTGAATGACCAGCAAACCAGTGCCGCGGCCAGCGCCATTGCCAGCGAACGAAAATCGCTGGTGGGTTCGGGGGATCGTTCAGAACGCATCCGCACTTACAATTTTGCACAAGGGCGGGTCACCGACCATCGTGTCAACCTGACCTTGTACTCGCTGGATGATGTACTGGCTGGCGGCGTCGATGCCGTTATTGAGCCGTTATTAGCGGAATTTCAGGCTGACCAACTGACAGCCCTGGGTGAGTAAATGACCATTATTGCCAGCTTGTTGCGTGCCGCAGAACTCCCGGATTCACCCTCGGCCCGCCTGGATGCGGAACTGTTACTGGCCGCAGCCCTGGGCAAGTCGCGCAGTTACCTGCACACATGGCCCGAGAAAATTGTCAGCAGCGAATCGGCCTTGACCTTCGCCGAGTACCTGCTGCGTCGTCGTGCCGGTGAGCCTGTGGCCTACATTCTGGGGCAGCAGGGTTTCTGGAAGCTGGACCTTGAAGTCGCGCCCCACACGCTGATTCCCCGTCCTGACACCGAACTGCTGGTCGAGACCGCACTGGACCTGCTTCGGGCCAGCCCTGCCAGGGTGCTTGATTTGGGTACCGGCAGCGGGGCAATTGCCCTGGCCTTGGCCAGTGAGCGCCCGGCGTGGCATATCACGGCGGTAGACCGGGTACTTGAAGCCGTAGCGCTGGCTGAGCGTAATCGTCAGCGCCTGCAGCTCGACAACGTCCATGTACTGACCAGCCACTGGTTCAGTGCGTTGGACGGTCAGCGCTTTGACCTGATTATCAGCAACCCGCCTTACATTGCTGCGGGCGACGTGCATTTGGGGCAGGGCGATGTGCGTTTCGAGCCTGAAAGCGCCCTGGTCGCCGGTGTCGACGGCCTAGACGACATACGCGAAATTATTCAAGCCGCCCCTCAGCACCTGAATGCAGGCGGGCAGTTGATGCTTGAGCACGGTTACGATCAGGCCGCGGCCGTTCGCCAGCTATTGCTGGACGCAGGTTTTGAACAGGTAGAAAGCCGCAAGGACCTGGGCACCCACGAACGCATCACGTTGGGCCGCCTGCCGTGCTGACCGATGAGGAACTGTTGCGCTATAGCCGACAGATCCTGTTGCAACAGGTCGATATCGAAGGCCAGCTGAAGCTGAAAAACAGCCGTGTGCTGATCATCGGTCTGGGCGGGCTGGGTTCGCCGGTTGCGCTCTACCTGGCGGCAGCCGGGGTTGGCGAGTTGCATCTGGCAGACTTCGACAGCGTCGACCTGACCAACCTGCAGCGCCAGATCATTCATGACACCGCCAGTATTGGCCAAAGCAAGGTCGACTCGGCCCTGAGTCGCCTCGCGGCGATCAATCCGCAGATCAAACTGGTTGCACACCGTTCGGCACTGGATGCCGACTCATTGGCCCATGCCGTGTCTGAGGTGGATCTGGTACTCGATTGCTGCGACAACTTCGGTACGCGTGAAGCCGTGAACGTCGCCTGCGTTGCGGCACGCAAACCTCTGGTCAGTGGCGCGGCAATTCGCCTGGAAGGGCAGCTGTCGGTGTTTGATTCACGCCAGCCTGCGAGCCCTTGCTACCACTGCTTGTATGGTCACGGCAGTGAAGATGAACTGACCTGCAGCGAAGCTGGAGTCATTGGCCCCCTGGTAGGGCTGGTGGGCAGTCTGCAGGCGCTCGAAGCCCTTAAATTACTGGCAGGTTTTGGTGAGCCGCTGGTGGGGCGACTGCTCTTGATCGATGCCTTGGGTACGCGGTTTCGTGAGTTGCGGGTCAAGCGTGACCCGGCGTGCAGCGTATGCGGTACGGGTCATGAGTGAAGCACCGATTGGTGTTTTTGACTCTGGTGTCGGCGGCTTGTCGGTACTGCGAGAAATCCATGCGCTGCTGCCCGATGAGTCGCTGCTGTACATCGCAGATTGCGGGCACATCCCTTATGGAGAAAAAAGCCCCGAATTTATCCGCCAGCGCTGCGCCGTAATGGCTGATTTTTTTCGGCGCCAGGGTGCCAAAGCCCTGGTGCTGGCCTGTAACACGGCCACCGTGGCCGGCGTTGCGCAGTTGCGTCAGTGTTATCCCGATTGGCCCATCGTCGGTATGGAGCCGGCGGTCAAACCGGCCGCGGCGGCCACCCGCAGTGGAGTGGTAGGGGTGCTTGCGACCACCGGTACCTTGCAGAGCGCCAAATTTGCCGCCTTGCTTGATCGTTTTGCCAACGACGTACGGGTAATCACCCAGCCATGCCCAGGGCTGGTGGAACTGATTGAAACCGGTGACTTGCACAGTGATGCCTTGCGAACGCTATTGCGCAGCTATGTTGAGCCGCTGGTGGCGGCAGGTTGCGACACCATTATTCTGGGCTGCACCCATTACCCCTTCCTCAAGCCCTTGCTGAGCCAGATCCTGGCGCCTTCGATCATCCTGATCGATACCGGCGCCGCCGTGGCCCGTCAGCTCAAGCGGTTATTGAGTGAAAGAAGCCTGCTGGCAGCGGGCCCAGCCCGGCAAACACAGTTCTGGACCAGCGCTACCCCAGAGCACATGGAAAATATCCTGCCGCTGTTGTGGAATAAATCTGGGAGTGTGCAAAGCTTCGGCTTGTGAAAAAAGTGTGAAAAGGTTCAGGGCGGTTGAACTTTCGGGCGTTGACTGGATTCTTAGCGCTTGCCTGTGAGGCACACAACAATGATCTGTGGATATGGAAGCGGGATTTTCTTATGAAGCGATTTTTTTGCCTGGCTGCGCTGGCAGCAACTGTTCTGGGGCACAGCTACACGGCACAAGCGGCCGGTATCGAGTTTGGGGTCGGGCATACCAGCGAATCGACCATGACCTATCGTCTGGGCTTGAAGTCCGACTGGGACAAAAGCTGGCTGCAGAGTGACGTCGGTCGTCTGACTGGGTATTGGGATGGGGCTTACACCTATTGGGACGGTGACAAGTCCTCTTCGAGCAACAGCTTGTCGTTCTCGCCTGTATTTGTGTACGAGTTTGCCGGCGAAACGGTCAAGCCTTACGTAGAGGCCGGTATCGGGGTCGCACTGTTTTCCCGTACCGAAGTTGAGGGCAACAAGCTGGGCACGGCTTTCCAGTTCGAAGATCGCCTGGGTTTTGGCCTGCGCTTTGCCGGTGGGCATGAAGTGGGTATTCGGGCGACTCATTACTCCAATGCCGGGCTATCGACCACCAATGACGGTGTAGAGAGCTACGCCCTGCATTACACGATGCCTTTGTAACCGGCGCCCCCTGTAGGAGCGAGCTTTTCAGCGCGATATCCAATACCGCAAACAGCTCGCGAGCAAGCTCGCTCCTACAAGGGATCAAGTCGTTACCGATACGCCGTCGTGATGCCTTGACGCTCGTTCAGGCATTCAACATCACCCATTTCGAACTCGCGGCAAATCAACGGACGCTTTTCGTAGATGGTGCACATCATGGTGTTGCGATCCAGCGCTGCGCACCAGCCATCATCAAGGCGCAGCATGACCTCGCCGCCCCAGTCATCGGTGTCGATAAAGCGCTCGGGCACGCCGGTGTCGGTGATCAACATCACTTCCAGTTGGCAGCAGCATGCCGCGCACGTCGAACAGGTGACGGCGGGTTCGGTAATTTCGGTCAGGGGGATGTTGGTCATAGGCGCGCAGTGTAAGGCAGAGCAGCTGTCAGGTGTAAAACCGCTGACAAACCGCCTTCGATCTCTTGTAGGAGCGAGCTTGCTCGCGAGCTTTTTGTTGCTGCGATGAAAAAGCTCGCGAGCAAGCTCGCTCCTACAGACAAGCTCGCTCCTGCTGGGGGGGTGTCTGTTTGCCCGCGAGCCATTGCAGTGCCGGAAACAATCCGGCCCAGATCACGGCCAGCAATACCAGGGTCGGCCACAGCCCGAAACCGAATTGCACCGCCCCCAGTCGTTGCCCGGCGTAATACGACATTGGCCCGCCAACCGCGCCAAGCAACATTGCCCGCCACAGCGGTCGTGCGGTCCAGGCCAGGCAATGGTTCAACGTGGTCGCCAGTAATGCCCAGAGCAGCACCAGCCAGAACGGGATCAAAATACCCTCTTGCCGGAACTCAAAGACCCCGGCATTGAGCAATAGGCTGTCCACCAGGGTACCGAGCAAGCAGACATAGATGATCAAGCGGGCTTGTGCCCACGATCGACTTATCCACAGTCCGTTTGCCAGCAATGCGCTTGCCGCTACCAGTAACCACAGGCTATTGCCGCCCAGTACACAGGCAAACCAGCCCAGCTGAAACAGCACGGCGTTGGCCAGTTGCCGTTTAAGGGCAGGGCTAGGCATCAAAGCGACCGAGCAAGGGTTGCGGCATGGCACCGGGCTTGGCCAGTAGCAATTGCGCGGTGCCTATGCTGCGCTCGAGAAAACCGCCTTCGCAGTAGCACAGATAAAATTCCCACAGCCGCAGGAAGTATTCGTCATAGCCCAGCTCTGTCAGGCGGCCGTGGGCATGGCGAAAGTTCTCATGCCACAGACGCAAGGTCCTGGCGTAGTGCAGGCCAAAATCCTCCATGTGCATCAGGTTCATATCGGTATCGCGGGTGACGATCTCGAGCATTTTCTGCACGCTGGGCAATGCGCCGCCGGGGAAGATATAGCGCTGGATAAAGTCCACGCTGTTCTTGGCTTGCTCGTAACGCTGGTCGCGAATGGTGATGGCTTGCAGCAGCATCAACCCTTGGTTCTTGAGCAAGTGCGAACACTGTTTGAAGTAGTTGGGTAAAAAATGATGGCCGACCGCTTCGATCATCTCGATGGACACCAGTTTGTCGTACTGCCCGGTCAGATCCCGGTAGTCCTCAAGCAGCAAGGTCACCTGATTCTGTAGTCCCAATGCATCAATGCGCTCACGGGTGTAATCGAACTGCTCCTTCGAGAGTGTGGTGGTGGTCACTTTGCAGTGGTAATGCTGCGCGGCAAAAATGGCCATGCTGCCCCAGCCTGTGCCGATTTCCAGCAAGTGGTCTTCGGGTTTGAGGTCGAGTTTCTGGCAAATGCGTTGCAGTTTATTCAGCTGAGCCTGTTCCAGGCTGTCGTCAGGGCTGAGGAATTGAGCCGCCGAATACATCATGGTGGGATCGAGGAACTGCTCGAACATCTCATTGCCAAGGTCGTAATGAGCCGCAATGTTTTTTTGCGAGCCTTTGCGGGTATTGCGATTGATCCAGTGCAGGCACCGAATCAACGGGCGTCCGAGGCTGGCAAGGCCACTTTCCATGGCGTCCAGGACTTGCAGATTGCTGACCAGTACCCGGATCACTTTGGTCAGGTCGGGCGAGCTCCAGTATCCGTGGATAAATGCTTCGCCAGCGCCAATAGAGCCGTTGCTGGCGATCATCCCCCAGACACTGGGGTCGCTGACGTGCACTTCGCCGATCATCGCAGCGCTGCTGTCGCCGAACTGATGACGCTCGCCATTTTCAGTCAGCACCAGTTGGCCGTGTTGCAGCTGGCAGAGTTGACGCATGACCCCGCGCCGCAGCAGTACGCTGGTCAGATTGTAAGTACTCAGACGTGAGGTTTTGCTCACCAGGCTAGGGCTTTTCATGACGTTTATCCTTGGGTTGCAGGGCGGCAATGCGAAAGGCGCCGTCGGCGGCCTGATGGGAAAATATCGGCATGCGTTTGAGAAACAGGCGTAAGGCTTGCCAGTAAATGGCCCCGCAAGTCTTTGCCGTCATCCATGGAAATTGCCTCAAATAGCGATGCAACCCGGCACGATCGAGCGCGCTGCGCTGCAGATTGAGGGTGGCATCGAACATTTTCAGTTCACCCTGCCAGTCCGCCATATGCACGCCGAGTCGTGCCGCAGGCGGGCTGAAGCTCATGCGGTATTCCAGATCGCGGGGCAGAAAGGGCGACACATGAAAGGCCTTGGCCACCGCGAAGTGCTGATGACTGTCGCCCTCGGCGGGGAGCACGTAGTGATAGCGCTCGCGCCATGGGGTGTTGCTGACTTCGCACAAGATGGCGGCCAGTTTTCCGTCTGGCTCATGGCAATAAAAGAAGCTCACCGGGTTGAAGGACAGGCCCCAGCTGCGAGCTTGAGTCAGCAAACAGATGGCCCCTTGCGGGGTATGTCCGAGGGCCTGGCCGACTTGTTGGCGCACGGCATCGATCAGGCGCATGCCGGTCCGGGTGTAGGTCTTGAGGTAATCGGTTTCGCGAAACGAGAACGGTGCAAAGCGGCTTTTGCCCGCCAGAGGAGACAGCCCGAATACAGCGTCCTGTTCGTCCAGATCCAGATACATCAAGCCGATCTGATAGCGGAACGCATGGCTGGTGGGAGCAAAGCGCCGGTGGGCGATCCAGCCGCTGTACAGGGCGCTGTTCATAAGTGTTGACCGAACGCTGATGCGACACGTAATGCACTGACTACCCCGTCCTCGTGGAAGCCATTGGCCCAGTAAGCGCCGCAAAAATAGCTGTGCTGTGTGCCCAGCAATTCTTTCCAGCGCGCTTGCGCGGCTACGGCATCGAGGCTGTATTGCGGGTGCGAGTAGGTGTAAGTGGCCAGCACTTTAAGCGGATCAATGGCGGCGGTCTGGTTAAGACTGACGCAAAACGTTGTCTCGCTCTCGATCCCCTGCAGGATGTTCATGGCGTAAGTGACTGCGGCACCGCGTTGTCCGGCATCACCCAGTCGGTAGTTCCAGCTGGCCCAGGCCAGTTTTCGCTCAGGCAACAGTCGGGTATCGGTATGCAGTACTACTTCGTTATCGGCGTAGGGCAGGGCGCCGAGAATTTGCTGTTCTGCGGCGGTTGGCCGGGCCAGTAGCTTTAATGCCTGATCGCTGTGGCAGGCAAAGATAACTTTATCGAAACGCTCACTGCCTGCACGGCTGTGGATAAGTACGCCGAGCGCGTCACGTTCAACCGCCGTAACCGGACAGTTGAGGCGGATTTTTTCTGAAAAACCAGCACTCAGTGGCTGTACATAAGCACTCGAACCGCCTTCGATCACTCGCCACTGCGGGCGATTGGTAATGCTCAGCAAACCGTGGTTCTTGAAGAAGCGGATAAACGACTGCAGCGGAAATTCCAGCATGTCCGCCAGTGGCATGGACCAGATTGCTGCGCCCATGGGCACAATGTAGTGCTCGATGAACCGGGTGCCATAACCGTGCTGTTGCAGGTAGTCACCCAACCGGGTGTCGCTGGCAATGCGTTGCTCTTGCAGGTCGCGAACGGCCTGGCGATTGAAGCGCAGGATATCGCGCAGCATGCCCCAGAACCCGGGCGACAACAGGTTGCTGCGCTGGGCAAACAAACTGTTGAGGGTGTTGCCGTTGTATTCGAAATTGCGCTGGGGATCGCGCACCGAGAAACTCATCTCAGTGGCTTTTGAGCGCACCCCCAGTTGATTGATCAGCTTGATGAAGTTGGGATAGGTCCAGTCGTTGAACACGATGAAGCCGGTATCAATCCCATAGGTACGTCCCTTGATGCTGACATCCACAGTATGGGTATGCCCCCCCACCCAGTCACTGGCCTCGAACACGCTGATGTCGTGCTCCTTGTGCAATAGATAGCCACAGGTCAGGCCGGAAATACCGCTGCCGATGATTGCAATTTTCATGTCGGAGTCTCGTCAGAAGTGCGCGCCAGACGCTTGCCAATGGCCAGTTGCAGGCGGCCGGGCAGACGAGACATCAGCTTGAGGATGAGGATAAATAGCCAGGGGAAAGCGATTTCCAGCGGGCGTTTTTCCAGACGCTGGCTAATGTGCCGCGCGGCTTTGAGTACCGGCCAGCGCATGGGCATGGGGAAGTCGTTTTTCTCAGTCAGCGGGGTATCAACGAAACCGGGGCTGACCAGGGTGACATCTATTCCCTCATGGGCCAGATCGATGCGCAGCGACTGCAGCAGGTAACGCAGGCCGGCTTTCGAGGCGCCATAAGCTTCGGCCCGCGGCAGGGGCCAGTAAGTCACGGAACTGACCACTCCTACCAGATGCGGTCGTACACCTGCACGCAGCAAAGGCAGTGCACTTTCAAGGCAGTAACTGCTGGCCAGTAGATTGGTGCGTACGACACGCTCGACCAAGGCTGCGTCAAAGTGCCGGACATCGACATATTCACAGGAGCCGGCATTGAGAATCACGGTGTCCAGCGCGCCCCAGGCTTGCGCAATGCGCTTGCCGATTTCGCGCACTTGCAGGCTGTCGGTCAAGTCACCAGGCACCAATAGGACCTGGCCCGGATAACGGTCGGATAAAGCCTGCAGAGGGGGCAGGGTACGGGCACTCAATGCCACACGCGCCCCACTGCTCAGCAGTTCTTCAGCCAGGCGGGCGCCAATCCCGCTGCTGGCTCCGGTCAGCCAGATACGCCGGGTCTCAGTCATCACACACCTCATAGAGCTGATGCCTCGGCAGATTTTTGAAGGCGCTGAGGGCCCGCTCGCGGCTGTGTTTCAAGTCGACTATCGGCTGCGGGTAGTCGGCAACGCCAAACAGGCCTCCAGCACTGGCCGGGTTGTGGATTTCCTTTTTATTCAACGTTGCGAGCTCTGGCAGCCAGTGCTTGATGAAGCGCCCTTCGGGGTCGAAGCGCTCGGACTGGCTCAGCGGGTTGAAAATTCTGAAGTAGGGAACCGAGTCGGTCCCGGTGGATGAACTCCACTGCCAGCCACCGTTGTTGGCTGCGAGGTCACCATCAATCAAGTGCTGCATAAAGAAGCGCTCACCCTCGCGCCAGTCGATCAACAGGTTTTTGGTCAGAAACATCGCCACCACCATCCGCAGGCGGTTATGCATCCAGCCGGTTTCGAGCAGTTGGCGAATGGCCGCGTCTATGATCGGGATGCCGGTGCGGCCTTCTTTCCAGGCTGCCAGCTCCTGCGGGGCGTCACGCCAGGGCAGGAACTCGGTGGCAGGCCTGAATGCGCGGTGCCGGGAAACCCGTGGGTAGCCCACAAGAATGTGTTTATAAAACTCGCGCCAGATCAGTTCGCTGATCCAGGTCGCGGCACCGACACTGCCGCTTTCAAACTCGCCGTTGTTGCTTAGCAGTGCGGCATGCAGGCATTGGCGTGGTGAGATAACGCCTGCTGCCAGGTAGGGCGAAAGCTGGCTGGTGCCAGGTTTTGCGGGTAAGTCGCGTTCTTCTTTGTAGTAGTGGATTTGCTCATCGGCGAAGCGTGCCAGGCGCTCCCGGGCTTCTTCTTCCCCAGCCGGCCACAGTGCACGCAAGGATTGGCCGGGCCGGGCAAAGCCGGTAACAGATTCAGGAACGCGATCCCGGGCAATCGACAGCGGCGCCTGTGCCTGTGGTTTGGCCACGATGCCCGGCAGCCCCGTATGCAGGCGCTCATAGCAAACCTTGCGGAACTGGCTGAAGACCTGAAAGTACCCCCCGGTTTTGGTCAGCACGCTGCCGGGCTGAAACAACAGTTGGTCGAGGTAGCGATGAAAGCCGATGCCTTGGGCGTCGAGTGCGCAGGCGACGGCCTGATCGCGCCGGGTTTCATGGATGCCGTATTCATCATTTACATGAACATCCTGAATGCCCAGTTGTTGGCACAGCTCAACAAGCGCCGCGGGGGCCTGGTCCCAGGCGGGTGCGCTGCGAATCAGTAACGGGATATTCAGTTGTTCGAGGCTGTCGCTCAGGACGCTCAGGTTACGCAGCCAAAAGTCGACTTTGCATGGCGCATCATCATGGGCCAGCCATTGCTCGGCGCTTATGAGGTACACGGCCACAGTGGGGCCGCGTGCAGCGGCGGCGCTCAGGGCAGTGTTGTCGCTTTGGCGCAAATCGCTGCGCAGCCAGATCAGTTGCATGTTTATTCCTTGGGGCTAGAAGAGTCCGAGCTGGCTGAGTCGTTGATGGGCTTCAAGCGGATCAACAGCCAGGGACAATCCTGCGATTTCAGTAGTACTTACGGCCAACTCGGCGCTATGGATGCATACCGTCGGTCCGGCAATCAGGACCGGGCAATTGGTGCCGCCGAGTAGCTTCGGCAACTGCCGGGGGTTGAGGGTTTGGCTTGAATAGAGCACCACGGCGGGGCAATTGAGGCGCTCAACCGCCAGGGCCAGTTCACCGCCGGGCAGTGGCCCGTCGAATACTTCAACCGGGCAATGGCTGCTGCTGACCAGCCAGGCCGTGAGCCATAGCTGTGCCTCAAAAGGCAGGGCCGAATGATTGATCAGCAGCACGGGCTTGCCCTTGAGCGAGCGGTTGTTGTGATAGATACGGGCGCCCAGTTTGCTGCGCAGCCAGGAGTTGAAAAATACCCGCTCCAGTTGTGCCCCGAACTGGCCCTGCCAGCGTTGTTCCAGCTCGTTTAAAAGCGGGATCAACAGTTGTTCGCACAGTGTGTGGGCCGGATACAGCGACATGACTTGATTAAAATTGTCATCGAGCCTGCGCTCGGACAGCTCAGTGATCGCCAGCGTCAGGGTCTGGCGCCATGCCTGCCAGTCGTTGTCGACGGGGGCGTGCCAGGCGGGGGCTGCGTCGAGCAGCGGCATGACCTGACTGACTGAGACCCCGCGATTAAGCCAGGTCAGAATCTGCTGGATCCGCTGGATATGCGTGTCCGAAAACATGCGATGGCCCTTGGCGGTACGGTGCGGGACGATCAGGCCATAACGACGTTCCCAGGCGCGCAGGGTCACGGCATTGACGCCTGTGATACGGGCTACTTCGCGTATCGGCAGCCAGCCGGCGTCCAGGGCCTGGTTGTAGTCAGGGGCAGGAGGGCCGTTCACCGAAAGGTCTTTGCTCATGTTCATATCGCATTGCGCAGGCTGAGGTTTTCCGGGTGCGGTTGCAGGTATACCTGGCGCGATATGTAGGGATCCGGATGCAGGCGAAAATGATGTTTGAGCAGTGTCAGCGGCACGATCAGCGGCACAATGCCGTGCAGGTACTGGCCAATCAGGTATTGCACTTCTTGCTTGTCTTCGGGGCTGATGAATTGTTTTAGATAGCCGCTGATGTGTTGCAGCACATTGGTGTGAGTGCGACGCGTGGCGCATTTTTTCAGGGCTTTCATCAACTCGCTGAAGTACTGAGGGGCGATCTCGCGGGGATCATTTTTGCCCAGATTGCCGAGCATGGTGCCCAGGATTTTGTACTGCTCGGGGTGGTGGGCCATGAGCTGGTATTTGTAACAGGCATGAAATTCGGTCAGGGAACGGCGGGTGATGCCGGCTCTGAGTAATTGCTGCCAGGTGCTATAGGCGTAAACCCGGGTCAGAAAGTTTTCACGCAATACCGGGTCGTTGAGGCGGCCATCCTCTTCCACAGGCAAATCGGGGTGGGCCGCGCAAAACGCTTGTGCGTAAATCCCCCGTCCGCTCAGCTCTGCGGGGCGTCCACCGTCCTGATAGACCTTGACTCGCTCGAGTCCGCAAGACGGTGACTTTTGCATAAAGATGTAGCCGCAAATGTCTGTGTGCGCTGCGGCCATGGCCACACCGTAATCGTGTAATGGCCGGGTTACGTCCAGAGAGCTGTCGACACTGCCCAAGGCTTGCGGTTGGGCAGGGTCGCCGATCAGGCGGATGGGCTGGCGCGGAATGCCAAGCCCGATGGCGACTTCGGGGCACAGCGGGACGAAGTCGAAATGTTCACTCAGGGCCTGGCTGCACAGTCGCGACTCTTTGTGCCCGCCATTGAAGCGAACTTCGGCCCCGAGCAAGCAGGCGCTGATGGCGATTTTCGGTTTTTGACGGGCTGAGATGTCGCAGGCCATGGGATGAGTCTCCAAGAATTACTTGTACATCTTTGTTTGGATGTACAACTTGAGTTCATCTTAGGCCTTGCCTTGTACAAGTCAATTATCTTGTACAGGTATTTGTGGTGCTTTTGCAGGAGCGAGCTTGCTCACGATCTTTTAAAACGGCTCGCGAGCAAGCTCGCTCCTACAGCCAGCCCATTTTCCAGGCCGCTGCATCCTGCAGGCTTTGCCAGGGCAACCGCTGGCTGCGCCGGGTGAGCACCGCTTGCAGTTCGAGTTCGAGCACGTTGCCTTCTTCGTCGCAAAACAGTTCGGTGACCAGAAAGTGTTTCTCTCGGTTGTGCGGGGTGGCTGCTGTCCATTTTGACAGCAGCAATTTGCGCGGGTTGAGGCGGTTCATTGGAGATGCTCAATCAACCGTCGGGCTGCTTCCTGGCCGCTGAGCCACGCGCCCTCGACCCGCCCCGACAGGCACCAGTCGCCGCAGGCATACAGCCCCAGGTCGGCATCAGCCAGGGCGCCCCATTCATGGGCAGTGGAGGGGCGGGCATAGAGCCAGCGGTGGGCCAGGCTGAAGATCGGCGCGGGAGTCGGAAAGTGCATCAGTTCGGCAAAGGCACCGTGCAGTTGCTCGATGACTGCTTCTTTGGGCAGGTCCAGGTTTTGTTTGCTCCAGGCACTGGAGGCATGCAGCACCCAGGTGTCGGGCTTGTGTTCACGTCCTGGTTTACTGCTGTTGCGGGCTAGCCAGTCGAGCGGGCTGTCTTGTACAAAGCAGCCATCCATTTTGGTTTCCAGAGGTGTTTCGAAAGCCAGAGCAACGGCCCAGGTCGGGTCCATTTTTACCCCGGCCGCAGTGCTCGCCAGTTTCGGTGCTCCGGCAAGCAGGGCAGTCGCCTGGGGCGCTGGCGTAGCAACGATCACGTGGCTGAACGGGCCGTGACTGCATTCGTCGGCATCCAGCAGGTGCCAGTGTTTTTCTCCGCGAATCAAGTCAGTGATACGGCATGCAAAGTTGATCGTGAGATGGCCGAGCATGCCGCGGGTAATCGCGCTCATGCGCGGGCTGCCCACCCAGCGGGTCTGTTCGTCCGGCGAGGGTGTCAGCTGGCCGTCCTTGTGGTTGTAGAGGCGCGGTTCCCATTCAGCCACCCAGCCCAGAGCCTGCCACTGCTGAACTTCATCAACAAAGCGGCGATCGCGGGCGGTGAAGTACTGAGCCCCCAGGTCCAGTGATCCGGCTTCACTGCGCTTGCTCGACATGCGTCCGCCGCTACCCCGGCTTTTATCGAACAGATGCACGGTGTGCCCGGCCTTGTGGAGTGCGCGTGCGGCAGACAGCCCGGCGATGCCGGCCCCGATTATTGCGATAGGTACAGTCATATTGGCCTCAATCCCTGGTTGCAAGGTCAGCTGCACAGACTACGATGCCGCTAATACCTGTACAAATTAATTTATTAGTATAAGTTTTAGTGCGCTTGCCGGGCCAGTCTGGCCTATTCTTTATAAGGTCAACGGCCCGAAGAAATGGGGGCTTTCCTTAAAAATAGACCAGTGCACCCGATAAAACTCCCAGCGAGGCTCAACTCATGCATATTTTGCTGACCGGCGGTACAGGTTTGATAGGACGCCAGCTCTGCCACCACTGGCTGGCGCAAGGTCACCGCCTGAGTGTGTGGAGTCGTCGCCCTGATCGGGTGAGTGAGTTATGCGGTGCCGGCGCAAGAGGGATCGCCACGCTCGAAGAGCTTGGCCAGGAGCCGATTGACGCAGTGATCAACCTGGCCGGTGCGCCGATTGCCGAACGGCCGTGGACACGCAAGCGTAAGGCGTTGCTGTGGAGCAGCCGGATTACCCTGACGGAAACCCTGGTGACCTGGCTCGGCACTCGTGAGCAAAAACCGTCGGTATTGGTGTCCGGTTCGGCAGTGGGCTGGTATGGCGATGGGGGGGAGCGCGAGTTGACCGAAGAGTCGCCGCCGGTCAGCGAAGATTTCGCCAGCCATTTGTGTATTGCCTGGGAGGAAACCGCGCAACGCGCACAAGCCTTGGGCATTCGCGTGGTGCTGGTGCGTACGGGGCTGGTGCTGGCGGCCGAAGGCGGCTTTTTGTCGCGCCTTGTGCTGCCTTTCAAGCTGGCGCTGGGCGGGCCGATAGGTAATGGTCGGCAATGGATGCCATGGGTCCATATCAAGGACCAAATTGCCCTGATTGATTTTCTTGTACATGAGAATGCCGCGTCGGGTCCCTATAATGCCTGCGCGCCGCAGCCGGTACGCAATGCCGAGTTCGCCAAAACCCTGGGCCGCGTGTTGCACCGTCCGGCGTTTATTCCTGTCCCTGCCTTTGTCTTGCGCGTTGGCCTGGGCGAACTGTCACAGTTATTGCTGGGCGGCCAACGGGCAGCGCCGGCCAAATTGCTGGCAGCCGGTTTCACTTTTCAGTTCACCGATTTGCGTGCGGCTCTGGATGATCTGTCCACCCGCCTCTGAAATAGGATGTTGCATGACCGAGCACGCACTATTGCTGGTTAACCTGGGGTCGCCCGCGTCTACTTCGGTAGCGGATGTACGCAGTTACCTGAACCAGTTTCTGATGGACCCGTATGTGATCGATGTGCCGTGGCCATTGCGACGTCTGATCGTGTCGCTGATTCTGATCAAGCGCCCCGAGCAATCGGCGCATGCCTATGCCTCCATCTGGTGGGATGAAGGCTCACCGCTTGTAGTCCTCAGCCGTCGTTTGCAGCAGGCGATGAGCAAAGAGTGGAGCAAGGGCCCGGTTGAGCTGGCGATGCGCTATGGCGAACCGTCAATTGAAACCGTACTCAAGCGTCTGGCCGCGCAGGGGATTCAAAAGGTCACGCTGGCGCCGTTGTATCCCCAGTTTGCCGACAGCACGGTGACCACGGTGATTGAAGAAGCCAAGCGCGTGGTTAAAGCCGCAAAGCTGGCCATTCAAATCTCCATCGTGCAGCCGTTTTACGATCAACCCGAATACCTTGACGCATTGGTGGCAAGTGCCAGGCCGCACCTGGAGCAGGATTACGATCATTTGTTGCTCAGCTTTCACGGTTTGCCCGAGCGTCATCTGCACAAGCTCGATCCGACCGGTAATCACTGCTTTAAAAATGCCGACTGCTGCCAGAACGCTTCAGCAGCCGTGTTGGCTACCTGTTACCGCGCGCAGTGCTTGCGTACTGCCCAGGCGTTTGCCGAACGCATGGGGTTGCCTGAGGGCAAGTGGTCGGTGGCGTTCCAGTCCCGATTGGGCCGGGCCAAATGGATCGAACCCTATACCGAGGCGCGGCTGGATGCTCTGGCCAAAGACGGGGTGAAGAAGATTCTGGTCATGTGCCCGGCGTTTGTGGCCGATTGCATTGAAACCCTGGAAGAAATCGGCGATCGCGGTCGCGAGCAGTTTGTTGCGGCGGGGGGCGAGGAGTTGGTGCTGGTGCCGTGTCTCAATGACAACCCTGAGTGGGCGGCAGCGTTGAACACGTTGTGTGAGCGGGCGCCACTGGCGCTGTAAAGATTCCTGCGGGTGCCTGGCTTGCCAGGCTCCCGCAGGACTGGGTGGCGGGTCGATTCAGAGAGTCGGCTCGTCACCTTTCTTTTTGTGTTTCCAGCTGTCATTGCCCGGCAACAACAAGTTCAGCGCAATGGCGACGATGGCACACAGAGCGATGCCTTTTAGACCGAAGTCTTCCGGGCCCATACCGGTGCCGATCAGCACACCGCCGATCCCGAATACCAGGGTCACCGAGACAATCACCAGGTTGCGGGCTTCGCTCAGGTCGACCTGATGGCGAATCAGGGTGTTCATCCCGACCGCGGCAATTGAACCGAACAACAGGCACAGAATTCCGCCCATTACCGGTACTGGAATGCTCTGCAGCAGTGCGCCGAACTTTCCGATAAATGCCAGGCTGATGGCGAAGATCGCCGCCCAGGTCATTATTTTCGGGTTGTAGTTCTTGGTCAGCATCACTGCGCCAGTCACTTCGGCGTAGGTGGTGTTGGGTGGACCGCCAAGCAGGCCGGCAGCGGTGGTGGCAATGCCGTCACCGAACAGGGTGCGATGCAGGCCAGGGTTTTTCAGGTAGTCGCGACCGGTCACGCTGCCCACGGCAATGACGCCGCCGATGTGTTCAATGGCCGGGGCCAGGGCCACGGGGACGATAAACAGAATCGCCTGCCAGTTGAACTCGGGGGCAGTGAAGTGTGGCAAGGCAAACCATGGAGCTGCGGCAATCTTGGCCGTGTCGACCACGCCAAAGTAAAACGCCATGGCAAAACCCACCAGCACCCCGGCAATGATCGGTACCAGGCGGAAAATGCCTTTGCCGAACACGGCTACGATCAGGGTAGTCAGCAGGGCTGGCATCGAGATCAGCATGGCCGTCTGGTAGTGGATCAACTCTGTGCCATCTTCAGCGCGGCCCATGGCCATGTGCGCTGCAATTGGGGCCATCGCCAGACCAATCGAGATAATGACCGGGCCAATGACTACGGGCGGCAGCAGACGGTCAATAAAACCGGTGCCTTTGAGCTTTACCGCGAAACCGAGAAAGGTGTACACGAAACCGGCTGCCATTACGCCGCCCATGGTCGCGGCAAGACCGAACTGGCCTTTGGCGAGAATGATCGGGGTAATGAACGCAAAACTCGAAGCCAGAAAAACCGGCACCTGACGCCGGGTCACGATCTGGAACAACAGAGTCCCGAGACCCGCCGTGAACAGCGCAACGTTAGGGTCCAGGCCGGTAATCAAAGGCATCAGGACCAACGCGCCAAAGGCCACGAAGAGCATCTGCGCGCCAGAGATGATCTGGCGCCAGAGCGGGTCGTTGAACTCGTCCTGCATGTTATGAGTCCTTTTGCTTGGTGCCGAAGATCTTGTCGCCGGCGTCGCCCAGGCCTGGAATGATGTAGCCGTGCTCGTTCAGGCGCTCATCGATGGAAGCGGTATAGATGATGACATCCGGGTGTGCAGCTTCTACGGCGGCAATGCCTTCTGGCGCGGCAACCAGCACCATGGCGCGAATTTCCTTGCAGCCGGCTTTCTTCAGCAGATCAATGGTGGCAACCATCGACGAACCGGTGGCCAGCATCGGGTCGATAATCATCGCCAGACGCTCGTTGATTTCCGGTACCAGTTTTTCCAGGTAGGTATGGGCCTGAAGGGTTTCTTCGTTGCGGGCGACACCGACAGCGCTGACTTTGGCGCCCGGGATCAGGCTGAGTACGCCTTCAAGCATGCCGATGCCGGCACGCAGAATCGGCACGACGGTAATTTTCTTGCCGGCGATTTTTTCAACTTGAACAGTGCCGCACCAGCCTTCAATCTCGTAGGTTTCGAGGGTCAGGTCTTTGGTGGCTTCATAGGTCAGCAACGCGCCGACTTCCTGAGCAAGCTCGCGGAAGTTCTTCGTGCTAATGTCTGCGCGGCGCATAAGGCCGAGCTTGTGACGAATCAGCGGGTGGCGTATCTCGCGAATGGGCATGGGGAAAGGCTCCGTGGGCAGGCAAAAAAAGCGGCCTAGATTAATCTAATCCGGGGCTATGTCCTACAGAACATTACTGCACGTTAGTCCATAAATGCTTGATCTGAGCCATGCGGGTGCGTACCTTTGCCCGCTTTTCTTGCACAACCCCCCCTGGAGAGCGTCATGTCTGCTGATCTCGAGCATATCCGTCAAATCATGCGAGAGGCTGACTGCCTGTATACCGAAGCTGAAGTAGAGGCCGCCATTGCCCGCGTTGGCGCGCAAATCACGGCCGAAATGGCCGAGACCAATCCAGTGGTATTTTGTGTGATGAACGGCGGCCTGATTTTTGCGGGCAAGCTGCTCACCCATCTGAAGTTCCCGCTTGAAGCGTCTTATCTGCACGCGACGCGCTATCGCAATGAGACCACTGGCGGCGATCTGTTCTGGAAAGCCAAGCCTGAAGTGTCGTTCATTGACCGTCATGTGCTGATCATCGATGACATCCTCGATGAAGGTCATACCCTGAGTGCGATCGTCGATTTCTGCAAACATGCGGGCGCCCGTCAGGTGCACACTGCAGTACTGATCGACAAGGACCACGACCGCAAGGCGCGTCCGGACCTGAAAGCCAACTACGCTGGTCTGCCGTGCATTGACCGCTACCTCTTCGGTTACGGTATGGATTACAAAGGTTACTGGCGCAATGCCGCCGGGATTTATGCCGTTAAAGGCATGTAATAAAGGACGTTGAAACCATGACCCGCCACAGCTTTCTCGATCAATCGCTCTTCAACGACCTGGCAGAGAAAGCTGCCGGCAACCCCCGTGGTCGCCAGCATCACAACTTGCATCAGATGGAAGAGCCCTGCCATCGCATGGTGGTGGGGTTGCAACCCTCAACCTATGTTCCGCCGCACCGGCACCTGGGTAGTGACAAGGTTGAAACCCTGTTGGTACTCAAGGGTACGCTTGGGGTCCTGATCTTTGATGAGCAAGGCCGGGTGCTCGACAAGCGTGTGTTGCAAGCTGCTGGCGAGAGTCTTGGGGTTGATTTGCCGCCTGGCGTTTTTCATGGCCTGGTGGTGCTTGAAGCCGACAGCCTGATGTTCGAGTGCAAGGCAGGGCCTTATCGGCCGGTGGGGGATGGCGAACTGGCGCCGTGGGCACCTCGCGAAGGGGAGCCCGGGGTGGCCGAGTATCAGCGCTGGATGCGTGCCCAGTTCGATAAAACTGCAGGTTGACGCTGGCTTACTCTCGCGTTTGATCGCGCATACGATCTTCCCTTCGATCGCCACTAGGCTGACCCGACATGCTGGCTATCTTCCTTCAGACGCTTACGATCACTGCTCCCGTGTTTGCCATGCTGTTTCTGGGGGTAGTGCTCAAGCGCGTGGGCTGGATCAATGACAACTTTATCCACACTGCGTCGGCACTGGTGTTCAACGTCACCATGCCGGCGTTGTTGTTTCTGGGTATTTTGCATGCCGATCTCAGGGCCGCCTTGCAGCCCAAGGTGCTCGGTTATTTCACCGTGGCGACTCTTGCCAGCTTTGCCCTGGCCTGGGGCTGGTCGATCTGGCGCTGCCCGCCGGCTGAGCGCGGTATTTACACTCAAGGTGCTTTTCGCGGCAACAACGCGGTCATCGGTCTGGCCCTGGCGGCCAGCATGTATGGCGATTACGGCATTTCGCTGGGGGCAGTGCTCGCGGCGCTGGTGATTCTGCTCTACAACACGTTGTCGACGATCGTGCTGGCGGTGTACAGCCCGGTGATCAAGTCCGATCCGTGGAGCATCTGCAAAAGTGTGTTCAAGAACCCGCTGATCATCAGTGTGCTGGTGGCGACCCCGTTTGCCGCGTTCAAGCTCAGCCTGCCGCACTGGTTGCAAACCTCGGGCGAATATTTGGCATCGATGACTTTGCCGCTGGCATTGATTTGCATCGGCGGCACGCTGTCGTTGGCCAGCTTGCGCAAAAGTGGCGAGCTGGCAATGAGCGCGAGTCTGGTGAAAATGGTCAGCCTGCCACTGCTGACGACCCTGGGCGCCTGGCTTTGTGGCTTTCGCGGGCCGGAGCTGGGTACGCTGTTTTTGTACTTTGCCAGCCCGACAGCGGCGGCCAGCTATGTCATGGCCCGGGCTGCCAACGGCAACCATGAGCTGGCAGCAGCCATTATCGTGATCACCACCCTGATGGCTGCGATCACGACCAATATCGGGATTTTTGTGTTGCAGTGGGGCGGCTGGATTTAGCCAGTCCCTGGTGGCTGGAACGTCAGTGTTGCCGACGCCATGCACGCAGGGTACTGAACAGAATAAACACCAGCAGCGCCGGCAAGATATAAAACAGCATCAGATGTTCGAGCTTTGCGGCCAGGGGCATGCCGGTAGTGAATGACACTACGTGCAGGCCGTAGGCCAGATACAGCCCCAGAAGCAACACACCTTCGCCGCGGGTCACGCGGTACCCGGCATAGAACACCGGCAGGCACAGTGCTGCGACACCCAGCATTACCGGCAGGTCGAACGTCAGCGCATTGGGCGAGACGGACAGCGGCTGCGGTGCCACAAGGGCCGTAAGGCCAAGCACACCGAGCAGGTTGAAGACGTTACTGCCAATCACGTTGCCGACGGCTATTTCGCGCTGGCCCCGCAAGGCGGCGATCAGTGACGTGGCCAGCTGTGGCAGTGAGGTGCTGACGGCGATGATGGTCAGGCCGATGATGCGCTCGGATAATCCCAGCTCTGTGGCGATATTGACCGCAGCCCCCAGCAGCAAGTGTCCGGCCAGCCCCAGCAACGCCAGGGCCGCAAGCATCAGTAAGCCATTGTGCAGGCTTGAAGTGGGGGGCAGTTCGTGGCTGGCGTGATGATGGCCGCTGTGGCGTGACTGGCGCAGCAGCAGGCCGAAATAGATCAGCAGGCCGCACAACAATATGACGCCATCGAGGCGGTCGAGTTGTTTGTTCAGTGCCAGGGCGAACACCAGGCCGCTGGCCAGGATCATCAGGGGAATATCCAGGCGCACCAGTTGGCGTGACACGCGCAGCGGAATAATCAGCGCCGAGAGCCCGAGAGTGACCAGAATGTTGAAGATATTGCTGCCGATGACGCTGCCGACGGCAATGTCCGGGGTGCCATTGAACGCGGCTTGCAGGCTGACCGTCATTTGCGGTGCACTGCTGCCCAGCGCAACCACGGTCAAGCCGATGAGCAATGGGCGAATCTTCAGGTTGGCGGCGATACGCATGGCGCAGCGCACCAGCAATTCGGCGCCGGCAATCAGTAAAACCAGGCCGCAGAGCAGTTGCAGCAGACTCCATGGTGATAATGCGTTCAACCCTAAAATGTTGACCACTCCTCGATTAGTCGCTCAGGCCCTGAACCCGGACCTTGGCTGTACCGCTGCCCAGCATATCCAACTGTTTGGCGGCTTCGCGTGAAAGATCGATCAGCCGGCCTCGAGTATGCGGTCCGCGATCATTGATGCGTACTACCACAGACTCGTCGTTGCGAAGGTTGGTGACCAGCACTCGAGTGCCGAATGGCAGCCCGGGGTGGGCGGCTGTGAGGGCATGCTGGTTGAAGGGTTCGCCGCTGGCAGTCCGTTTACCGTGGTGGCGAGCGCCGTAATACGAGGCAATGCCGGTTTTGTCATAGCCCCGAGGGTCTACGTCATGGCTGGCACAGCCGGCGAGCAAGCTGAGCAGGGCGCAGGCGCCGAGTAGCCGCTTCATGGGGGGAATCCTTTTATTGCAGTGTGTGGTTAGCCCGCGCCCGCGGGAGATCCATGTTCAACAGATCTCCCGCGGGCATCTTGCTTAGCCTTCGAGTTTGCTTTTCAGCAGTTCGTTGACTTGTTGCGGATTGGCTTTGCCTTTGGAGGCTTTCATTGCCTGGCCCACGAAGAAGCCGAACATCTTGGCGCGTTTGGCTTCATCAGCTGCGCGGTATTGTTCGACTTGCTCGGCATTGGCTGCCAGCACTTCGTCCAGCACCTTTTCAATTGCGCCGCTGTCGGTCACTTGCTTGAGGCCGCGCTTGTCGATCACTTCGTCTGCGCTGCCTTCGCCATTGGCCATCGCTTCAAACACGACCTTGGCGATTTTGCCGGAGATAGTGTTGTCGGTGATGCGCAACAGCATGCCACCCAGTTGCTCGGCGCTGACCGGGGACTGGTCGATATCCAGGCTTTGCTTGTTGAGCAGGCTGCCCAGCTCGACCATGACCCAGTTGGCCGCCAGTTTGGCGTCACCAGCAATGCTGACCACTTTCTCGAAGTAGTCGGCCTGTTCACGGCTCGAAGCGAGGACGCTGGCGTCGTAGGCCGAGAGGCCGAATTGCGACTGGAAGCGCTCGCGCTTTTGCGGTGGCAGTTCAGGCAGGGTGGCGCGAACGTCTTCGATAAACGAATCTTCGATCACCACCGGCAGCAGGTCCGGATCGGGGAAGTAACGGTAGTCGTTGGCTTCCTCTTTGCTGCGCATGGCGCGGGTTTCGTCCTTGTTCGGGTCATACAGGCGAGTTTGCTGAATAACCTTGCCGCCATCTTCGATCAGCTCGATCTGGCGCTGTACTTCGCTGTTGATCGCTTTTTCAATAAAGCGGAACGAGTTGACGTTCTTGATCTCGCAGCGGGTACCGAACTCAGCCTGGCCAACCGGGCGAATCGACACGTTGCAGTCGCAACGCAGCGAGCCTTCGGCCATGTTGCCGTCGCAGATGCCCAGGTAGCGCACCAGCGCGTGCATCGCCTTGACGTAGGCCACTGCTTCTTTGGCACTGCGCATGTCCGGCTCGGAAACGATCTCGAGCAGAGGCGTACCGGCACGGTTCAAGTCAATGCCGGTGGAACCGCTGAAGTCTTCATGCAGGCTTTTGCCGGCATCTTCTTCCAGGTGCGCACGCGTGATGCCGACACGTTTGACGGTGCCGTCTTCCAGAGTGATGTCCAGGTGGCCCTTGCCGACGATCGGCAACTCCATCTGGCTGATCTGGTAGCCCTTGGGCAGGTCGGGGTAGAAGTAGTTTTTGCGGGCAAACACGTTGTGCTGAACGATTTCAGCATCAACGGCCAGGCCGAACATAACAGCCATGCGCACGGCTTCCTGGTTCAGCACCGGCAATACGCCAGGCATGCCCAGGTCAACCAGGCTGGCCTGGGTGTTCGGTTCTGCACCAAAGGTGGTGGCACTACCGGAGAAAATCTTCGATTGGGTGGCGAGCTGGGAGTGAATTTCCAGCCCGATCACAACTTCCCATTGCATGTGTGTTTCCTCAGAAGCCGGCAGGTGAGCGCAGGTGCCAGTCAGTGTTCAACTGGTACTGATGCGCGACGTTGAGCAAGCGACCTTCCTGGAAGTAGGGTGCAAGCAACTGCACGCCGACCGGCAGGCCATCGACAAAACCGGCCGGCATCGAGAGGCCCGGCAGGCCCGCGAGGTTGGCGGTGATGGTGTACACGTCTTCCAGATAGGCAGAAACCGGGTCGCTGTTTTTAGCGCCGATTTTCCAGGCCGGGTTAGGTGTGGTCGGGCCGAGGATGATGTCGACTTCATTGAATGCGGTCATGAAGTCGTTTTTGATCAGGCGACGGATTTTTTGCGCTTGCAGGTAGTAAGCGTCGTAGTAGCCAGCCGACAGGGCGTAGGCACCTACCAGGATCCGGCGCTGTACTTCGGGGCCAAAGCCCTCGGCGCGCGAGCGCTTGTACAGGTCGGTGAGGTCTTTCGGGTCTTCGCAGCGATGGCCAAAGCGCACGCCGTCAAAACGCGACAGGTTGGAGGAGGCCTCGGCGGGTGCGATCACGTAGTACGCAGGAATCGCGTGCTGCATGTTAGGCAGGCTGATGTGCTTGATCACGGCGCCCAGCTTTTCGAGCTCCTGGATGCTGGTGTGGATCAGCTGCGCGATACGCGGGTCCAGGCCTTCGCTGAAATACTCTTTCGGCACGCCGATACGCAGGCCCTGCAGCGAGCCATTGAGGCTGGCGCTGTAGTCCGGCACGGGTTCGTCGATGCTGGTGGAGTCTTGAGGATCGAAACCGGCCATGCCTTGCAACAGAATGGCGCAGTCTTCTGCAGTGCGAGCCAACGGGCCGCCCTGGTCAAGACTGGAGGCGTACGCAATCATGCCCCAGCGCGAAACACGACCGTAGGTCGGTTTCAGGCCGGTGAGGTTGGTCAGGGCCGCCGGCTGGCGGATCGAGCCGCCGGTGTCGGTGCCGGTTGCAGCAGGCAGCAGGCGAGCGGCAACGGCCGCCGCCGAACCACCCGACGAACCGCCGGGCACGTGCTCCAGGTTCCACGGGTTTTTCACTGCGCCGTAGTAGCTCGACTCGTTGGCCGACCCCATGGCGAACTCGTCCATGTTGGTCTTGCCCAGGGTCACGGCGCCTGCTGCGGCCAGTTTGGCGACCACGGTGGCGTCATACGGAGCCTTGAAGTTGTCGAGCATCTTCGAGCCGCAGCTGGTGCGCACGCCCAGGGTACAGAACAGGTCTTTGTGACCGATCGGTGCGCCCAGCAATGCGCCGGTTTCACCGTTGGCGCGACGTGCGTCAGCGGCCTTGGCCTGCTCCAGGGCGAGGTCTTCGGTGAGGGTGATGAAGCTGTTGAGCTGAGGATCGAGCTGGGCGATACGCGCCAGCAAGGTCTTGGTCAGCTCTTCGGAAGAAAACTTTTTATCGGCGAGTCCGCGGGCGATCTCGGCCAGAGTCAATTGATGCATGCAGGCTCTTTCCCTTTACTCGATGACTTTCGGAACCAGATAAAGGCCGTTTTCGACCGCTGGTGCGATGGACTGGTAAGCCTCGCGATGATTACTTTCAGTCACGACGTCTGCGCGCAGGCGCTGGCTGGCTTCCAGGGGGTGGGCCAGAGGCTCGATACCGGTGGTGTCGACAGCCTGCATCTGATCAATCAGCCCCAGAATGCTATTAAGGGCTTCGGTGGTGCGTGGGATATCGGCATCATTGAGACCCAGGCGGGCCAAATGAGCGATTTTTTCCACGTCGGAGCGTTCAAGCGCCATGGGATTCTCCAGTGGAAAACAGGACGGATGCTATCCGTGTGTTAGATTGTCGGAACACTACCGCATTTCTACGGTCATATGGCCGCGATTGTGGGGGTTGGTGCTCTGAAAAGCTGCCAATTTAACATATTGGCGCCTTGCCCAAAATCCCTGTCGTTGTTAGAGTTTGCCGCACTTTTTTACCCACGCGTTGCCTAGGGTCCCTTTCCCATGTTCAAGAAACTGCGTGGCATGTTTTCCAGCGATCTTTCCATCGACCTGGGCACTGCCAACACCCTTATTTACGTGCGTGAGCGCGGTATTGTCCTGAATGAGCCGTCGGTTGTGGCAATTCGGACGCACGGTAATCAGAAAAGTGTCGTTGCCGTCGGCACCGAGGCCAAGCGCATGCTCGGCCGTACACCGGGCAACATTGCAGCCATTCGTCCGATGAAAGATGGCGTTATCGCCGACTTCAGCGTTTGCGAAAAAATGCTGCAGTATTTTATCAACAAGGTGCATGAAAACAGTTTTCTGCAACCAAGCCCGCGGGTCCTGATTTGCGTTCCTTGCAAATCGACTCAGGTAGAGCGTCGCGCCATTCGTGAGTCGGCACTTGGTGCCGGTGCCCGTGAAGTGTTCCTCATCGAAGAGCCAATGGCTGCTGCCATCGGTGCCGGCTTGCCGGTTGAGGAAGCGCGCGGTTCGATGGTTGTCGATATCGGTGGCGGTACCACTGAAATCGCGCTGATCTCCCTGAACGGTGTGGTTTACGCCGAATCCGTGCGGGTTGGTGGCGACCGTTTCGACGAAGCGATCATCACATATGTGCGTCGTAACTACGGCAGCCTCATTGGCGAGTCGACGGCCGAGCGCATCAAGACCGAAATCGGTACGGCTTTCCCGGGCGGTGAAGTGCGTGAAGTCGACGTGCGTGGCCGTAACCTGGCAGAAGGTGTGCCACGTGCCTTCACCCTGAACTCCAATGAAGTGCTTGAGGCTCTGCAAGAGTCCCTGGCAACCATCGTTCAGGCTGTGAAAAGTGCGCTGGAGCAGTCTCCGCCAGAGCTGGCTTCGGACATCGCCGAGCGCGGTCTGGTGCTGACCGGTGGTGGCGCCTTGTTGCGTGACCTCGACAAGTTGCTGGCCCAGGAAACTGGCCTGCCGGTAATTGTTGCCGAAGACCCGCTGACCTGTGTTGCGCGTGGCGGTGGCCGTGCGCTGGAAATGATGGATAAACACACGATGGACTTGCTCTCCAGCGAATAAGATCGCGTGGTGCAGTCCTATGGTTATCACCAGAAGGTAGCACTTTGCAGTGCTGCCTTTTGGCGTTTATCTTCTGTCAATCTTCATCCAGGCCGCTTTGAAGCCGTATGAATAAATTGAACACTTGCCCGGGAGGAGCGGCTTATTAAACCGCTCTTCGCCAAAGGCCCCTCATTGGGCGTGCGCTTGTTGGTGCTGGTCGTGCTATCGGTCGCGCTAATGGTAGTGGATGCCCGCTTCACATTGCTCAAGCCCGTGCGCAGTCAAATGTCGCTGGTGCTGATGCAGTCCTATTGGATTACCGATTTTCCGCAGCGCTTGTGGCAGGGTGTGGCCAGTCAATTCGGCAGCCGTACCGAGCTGGTCGCGGATAACGAAAAACTCAAAACCGAAAACCTTCTGCTTCAGGGCCGCATGCAAAAGCTGGCCTCCCTGACCGAGCAGAACGTTCGCCTGCGCGAGTTGTTGAACTCTTCTGCGCTGGTGAACGAGAAGGTTGAAGTGGCCGAGTTGATCGGCATGGACCCGAACCCCTTTACCCATCGCATCATCATCAACAAGGGTGAACGCGACGGCGTAGTGCTGGGGCAGCCGGTGCTCGATGCTCGAGGCCTGATGGGGCAAGTGGTTGAGCTGATGCCCTATACCTCACGGGTTTTGTTGCTGACCGATACCACCCATAGTATTCCGGTGCAGGTAAACCGTAACGGTTTGCGCGCCATTGCCAGCGGTACGGGTAATCCCGAGCGTCTGGAATTGCGCCATGTGGCCGACACCGCGGATATCAAGGTGGGTGACTTGCTGGTCAGCTCGGGCCTGGGCCAGCGTTTCCCGGCCGGGTATCCAGTGGCAACCGTCAAAGAAGTGATTCATGACTCGGGTCAGCCGTTCGCCATTGTGCGTGCCGTTCCGACAGCCGCCTTGAACCGCAGTCGCTATTTACTGCTGGTATTCAGCGACAGCCGCACCCCGGAAGAGCGCGCCAACGATGCAGCCAAGGCCCAGGAGGCCGAGCAGAACGGTGAAGCACCTCCGGTCATTCCGGCAACTGTGCCCAAACCGGTAGTGCCTGCGGTTGCACCTGCACCTGCACCGGTTGCTACTCCGGTCCCGGCTGCCAGCCATTCCGGTGCGGTGAAAAAACCTGCTCCAGCGCCAACCCCCGCCGCAGCCAACCCGCCAGCAGCTGCGCCGGCCACGACTCGGGAGAGGCAATAATGGCGAGTACCCGTTCGAATAATGGCTGGATGATCTGGCTAACGTTCGCCATCGGCCTGTTACTCAGCATTTCGCCGATGCCGCAGTTCATGGAAATCCTGCGTCCGCTCTGGCTGGCCTTGTTACTGGCTTTCTGGGCGCTCTACATGCCGCATAAGGTGGGCATGGTCACGGCATGGTGCCTGGGGCTGGCCGAAGATGTGCTGTACGGCACGTTACTGGGGCAGAACGCATTAATTCTGACCCTCATTACGTTCCTGGTGCTGTCGCTGCAGCAGCGTCTGCGGATGTTCCCCATGTGGCAGCAAAGCTTGGTGATTCTGGTGATCTTCGGTCTCGCTCAGCTGGCTCAGTTGTGGCTAAGTGCTTTGACCGGCAACCGACAACCAACCCTGGCGCTGATACTGCCTGCGCTAGTCAGCGCACTGCTTTGGCCTTGGGTCAGTTACGGTCTGCGCGGGTTGCGCAGACGTTTTAAAATCAATTAACAGGAGCGCGAGCCATTTCCTGGTTTGTGCACTTTGACAGGGAGATGTCACGATGCTTTCGCTTTATCTGGCTTCTGGTTCGCCACGTCGACGCGAGTTGCTGACTCAAATCGGCGTGTCGTTCAATACAATCAGTGCCGCCATTGACGAAACCCCTTTTGCAAACGAATCCCCTGTGGCCTATGTCGAGCGCCTGGCGCTGGAAAAGGCCCGGGCGGGATTTGATCGGCTGCTCAAATCGATACTCGGCAGCACATTTTGCGTGCTGGGTGCTGACACGGCCGTCGTGCTTGATGGTCGCATTCTTGGCAAGCCAGTCGACGAGGTGGATGCCTTGGCTATGCTCATGGCGTTATCTGGCCGCGAGCATGAAGTACTGACTGCCGTGGCGCTTATTGATGCCGAGCGCAGTGAAACTCGCGTCGTGAGAAGCCGGGTCAGCTTTCGAAACATCAGTAAACAAGAAGCCTGCCTGTATTGGGCCAGCGGTGAACCTCAGGACAAAGCAGGTGGTTACGCCATTCAGGGGCTGGCCGCAGTGTTCGTTGCAGGCCTTAATGGCAGTTATTCGGGCGTGGTGGGGTTACCTGTATGCGAAACCGCAGAACTGCTGGGGCATTTCGGCATACCCTGTTGGCAAAACCTTAACGTGCGCTGAATACCGCACCTACGAGACGTGGCACTAATGTGATGACGCCTGAACGAGACCCAGCCATGAGTGAAGAGATCCTGATCAACATCACGCCGATGGAATCGCGCGTGGCGGTGGTAGAGAACGGTGTTCTGCAAGAGGTGCATGTCGAGCGTACCCAGCGCCGGGGCATTGTCGGCAATATTTATAAAGGCAAGGTGGTCAGGGTTTTACCCGGCATGCAGGCTGCCTTTGTCGATATCGGTCTGGACCGTGCGGCATTCATTCACGCCTCCGAGATTTCCCTGCGCGAAGGCCAGGCCGTAGAAAGCATCAGTGCGCTGGTGCATGAAGGCCAAAGCCTGGTGGTGCAAGTCACCAAAGACCCGATTGCCTCCAAGGGCGCACGCCTCACCACTCAACTATCGATCCCTTCGCGCTATCTGGTGTACATGCCACGTACCGCGCATGTAGGCATTTCGTTGAAAATCGAAGACGAAGCCGAGCGTGACCGCCTCAAGCAGGTGGTCAGCGATTGCGTGGCCAAAGAGGGGATCAAGGAAGCCGGTGGCTTCATTCTGCGTACGGCGGCCGAGGGTGCCGGGGCCGAAGAAATCCTCATGGACATCCGTTACCTGCGGCGCCTGTGGGACCAGATTGGCTCGCAGATCAAAACCGTCGGCGCCCCGAGCGTGATCTATGAGGACCTGGGGCTGGCGTTGCGCACATTGCGTGACCTGGTCAGCCCCAAGATCGAAAAAATCCGCATCGATTCACGTGAAACCTTTCAACGGACCACGCAGTTTGTTGCCGAACTGATGCCGGAAATTGCGGATCGCCTTGAGCACTACCCGGGCGAGCGGCCGATTTTTGATCTCTATGGTGTCGAAGACGAGATCCAGAAAGCGCTGGATCGCAAGGTGCCGCTCAAGTCCGGTGGTTATCTGGTGGTTGATCCGGCGGAAGCCATGACCACTATCGACGTTAACACCGGCGCATTTGTGGGGCACCGCAACCTCGAAGAAACCATCTTCAAGACCAACCTCGAAGCCGCCACCGCCATCGCCCGGCAACTGCGCCTGCGCAACCTGGGCGGGATCATCATCATCGATTTCATCGACATGGAAGATGAAGAGCACCAGCGTCAGGTCTTGCGCACCCTCGAAAAACAACTTGAGCGTGATCACGCCAAGACCAACATCATCGGTATCACTGAGCTGGGCCTGGTGCAGATGACCCGCAAGCGCACCCGCGAGAGCCTGGAGCAGGTGCTGTGTGAGCCCTGCGTATGCTGTCAGGGCCGTGGCAAGCTGAAAACTGCGGAAACCATCTGCTACGAGATTTTCCGTGAAATTCTCCGGGAAGCACGCGCTTACCAGGCTGTTGGCTATCGTGTATTGGCTAATCAGAAAGTTGTCGATCGCTTGCTGGACGAAGAGTCGGGCAACGTCGCCGAACTGGAAGGATTTATCGGGCGTACGATCCGCTTTCAAGTCGAAACAATGTATTCCCAGGAACAATACGACGTGGTGCTGCTCTGAAGTATCCTGCATGCCGCATTAGAAAGGGGCTCACTCCTGCCCCTTTGATCATCATTGAAGGGGCCGCCTGACATGGAGCGTCTAAAACGCTTTTTTGCCGCGTTGACCCGTTGGGGGCTAGGGTCGGTCGCCTTGATTCTGGTGCTCACGGCGCTGTACGTCAGCCTGGGTCGCGAACTGACACCCCTGATCGCCGAGTATCGCGTAGAAGTCCAGAACAAAGCCCGCGAAGTCCTGGATATGCCGCTGACCATTGGCAGCCTTGAAGGGCGCTGGAGTGGCATGAGGCCAGTGTTGTTGGCCCACGATGTCATGGTCGGGGAGGGCAACAGTGCCCTGCGTCTGGATCAAGTGCAGGTGGTTCCCGATATGTGGGCCAGCCTGCTGAACCGAGAAATTCGTCTTGCCCATGTGCAACTTGATGGCCTGCAACTGAGCTTGCGTCAGGACCAGAATGGTCATTGGGCGCTTGAAGGGTTGCCGGTACAGGACGATCAGCCGCTGGACCCTGAGCAGCTGTTGAATCAATTGCAGCGTGTGGCCCGGGTGTCGCTGCTTGATAGCCAGGTGACTCTGGAACCGTGGGCGCACGCCCCGATGACCCTGACCTATGTGGGGCTCTCTCTTGATGCGGGAGCCTCTGATCAGCGGCTCGATGCCCGCTTCACCCTGCCTGATGGCCAGCCTGTGGCGATGAGCCTCAAGGCACAGGTCCAGGCCAGCCACTGGCGCGACGGTGCGGTTCAAACCTATCTGAGCTTGCCGCAAAGTGATTGGGCCAAGTGGTTGCCCGCCAGCCTGATCAAGCCCTGGAAAGTGTCCGAGCTAAAAGCCGGCGGTGAATTCTGGTTTAACTGGAGCAAGGGCTCGGTGCAAAGTGCCGTTGCGCGCTTGAATGCGCCATCACTGCGCGGTGCTTACGCAGAGCGAAAGCCTGAGGCCGTTGAGGACCTGGCGCTGCATGCCTGGGTCCAGCGTGCAGATCAAGGCTTCAAAGTGGTGCTGGATTCACTGGCGATGAATCTGGGCAAGGAGCGCTGGGAAACCCGGATGCAGTTGCAGCAGTTCGCCGCTACCGACAAAGAGCAGGGACGCTGGCACTTACAAGCCGATCACCTGGATCTGACTCCGATCACCCCGTTGATGGATTCCCTCGCGCCAGTGCCAGAGGCCGCCGCTAAAGTCATCGATCAACTGAAGGTGACCGGGGCATTACGCAATGTGCTGGTCGACTATCGGCCCGATGCCACCGACGATCAAAAGCTCAGCTTTGCTGCCAACCTGCAACAAGTGGGTTTCAATGCCACCCATGGCGCGCCTGCGGCACGTAATGTCAGCGGTCTGATCAGCGGGGATCTGGGTAAGGGCGAGCTGCGCCTGGACAGCAAAGACTTCTCGCTGCACCTGGAGCCGATTTTCGCCAAGCCCTGGCAATACCTGCAGGCCAACGCCTTGCTCACCTGGAAGCTGGATAAAAACAGCTTCACCCTGATAGCGCCTGCCATCAAAGTGCTGGGGAGGAAGGCAAGATTGCCGCTGACTTCTTGATCCGTATTCATATGGATCATTCTGAAGAAGACTACATGGACCTGCGCGTAGGTCTGAGCGATGGCGATGGGCGCTTTACCCCCAAATACCTGCCTGAGGTATTGAGCCCGGCGCTCACCGAATGGCTGAGTACGGCCATTATCAAAGGCAAGGTTGAAGAAGGCTTCTTCCAGTATCAGGGCTCGCTCAGTCACGATGCGGTGGCAGCGGCGCGCAATATCAGCCTGTTCTTCAAGGTTCATGGAGCCGAGCTGGATTTCCAGCCCGGTTGGCCCCATGTGCGCAATGTGTCGGGTGATGTATTCATCGAAGACAGCGGTGTACGCATCATGGCCAGTCAAGGTCAGTTACTCGACACCAAGGTGCGCAATGTCGCGGTCAGTATTCCCCATGTGCCCGCGGGCAAGGTCAGCCACCTGTTTCTGGACGGCGATTTTGATGGTGGCCTGGGCGACGGTCTGAAAATCCTTCAGGAAGCACCGATCGGTACGGCCGACACCTTTGCCGGATGGCAAGGCGAAGGTTCGCTCAAAGGCCGTGTCGACCTCGATATCCCTCTGGAAAAAAGTGTAGAGCCGAAGATCCTGGTGGACTTCAAAACCGACAAGGCGCGCTTGAAACTCAGCGAGCCCGAACTTGAGTTGACTCAACTCAAGGGTGACTTTCGTTTTGACAGTGCCAAAGGCTTAAGTGGTAAAGGGATCAGTGCAAGGGTCTTTGATCGCCCGGTTACGGCGCAGATATTCGCTGATGGCAAGCCAGGCAGGCTGAGCACCCGTGTGGTGGCAAACGGTCAGGTCGGGGTCAAGAAACTCACTGACTGGCTCAAGTTCAACCAGCCGATACCCGTCTCCGGGGATTTGCCTTATCAACTGCAGCTCACTCTGGATGGAGCCGACAGCCAGTTGCGGGTCAGTTCCAGTCTAAAAGGCGCCGTGGTCGATCTGCCGGCACCGTTCGGCCTGACCTCCAGCCAAACCCGCAATACCATATTCCGCATGACCCTGCAGGGGGCCGAGCGCCGGTACTGGTTTGACTACGGCGATCTGGCAAACCTGACCTTCGCTGCGCCCAACGGCAAATTCGAAGATGGGCGAGGCGAGTTGTTCCTGGGGGATGGCGACCCTGTGTTGCCGCCCACCAAAGGGTTACGCATTCGCGGCGTACTGTCGGAGCTAGACGTTGCGCCATGGCAGGCTCTGGTGGAACGCTATGCGGGCAAGGACCCGGGAGGCAGCGCCAAGCAGATGCTCAGCAGTGCGGACTTCAAGGTAGGCAAGCTGACCGCGTTCGGTACACAACTGGATCAGGTCAGCCTGCAGATGAAGCGCAGTGCGGCGTCCTGGGGGCTACAGATTGACAGCAAGCAGGCCACGGGCTCTGTGACCTTGCCCGATGCCAAAAACGCTCCGATTGTGGTCACGATGCAGACCATTCGCCTGCCGGCACCTGATCCCAAGGCCGTGACTGACGACAATTCCCCGGACCCGCTGGCTTCAGTCGATCCACGCAAAATACCTGCGCTGGACATCATTATTCGCCAGCTTTATCAAGGGCCGGACCTGCTGGGCGCATGGTCGCTGAAAGTGCGTCCTACCAGCCGCGGAATCAACCTTAACGATCTGAACCTGGGGCTCAAGGGCTTGCTGCTCGAAGGTTCGGGCGGTTGGGATGGGGTCGCCGGTGCGAGCAACAGCTGGTACAGGGGGCGTATCGGCGGGCGTAATCTGGCTGACGTATTGAAGAACTGGGGCTTTGCGCCGAGTGTAACCAGTGACAATTTCCATGTGGACGTTGATGGGCGCTGGCCGGGTTCTCCTGCCTGGATCGGCCTCAAGCGTTTCTCGGGCACCCTGGATGCTTCGTTGAATAAAGGCCAGTTTGTCGAGGTCGATGGCAGCGCTCAGGTGTTGCGTATTTTTGGCCTGTTGAACTTCAACGCCATCGGCCGCCGCTTGCGTCTGGATTTCTCGGATCTGTTTGGCAAAGGCTTGAGCTATGACCGGGTCAAAGGTGTGCTCAATGCCAGCAGTGGGGTTTACAGCACATCCCGGCCGGTGCTGATGACCGGGCCGTCCACGAACCTTGAACTCAGTGGCACGCTGAATATGATCACCGACCAGGTCAACGCCAAACTGCTGGTGACCCTGCCTGTGACCAACAACCTGCCACTGGCAGCCCTGCTGGTGGGCGGACCGGCGGCAGGTGGAGCCATGTTCTTACTCAACAAACTGATCGGTGATCAGGTGTCGCGCTTCGCCAGTGTGCAATACAGCATCCAGGGCCCGTGGATCGATCCGAAGATCACGTTCGACAAGCCTTTTGAGAAAAACTAGGAGTAGCATGGCGTCAGACAGTTCAAGGAGTGCGCCATGTCGCTTGCAGTGATTCAAATGGTCAGTCAGAGCGACGTGCTGGCCAATCTGGCCCAGGCCCGGCGTTTGCTGGAGCAGGCCGCAGAGCGCGGTGCGCAGCTGGCCGTACTGCCGGAAAATTTCGTGGCGATGGGCCGGCGTGATGTCGTCGATATCGGTCGCGCCGAGGCCATGGGGCAGGGGCCGATCCTGCCATGGTTGAAACAGACTGCTCGTGACCTCAACTTATGGATAGTGGCAGGCACTTTACCGCTGCCGCCCGAGGGGCAACCAAACGCCAAGGTCAACGCCTGTTCATTGTTGATCAATGCCGATGGCGAGCAGGCAGCGCGGTACGACAAACTGCACCTGTTTGATGTGGACGTGTCTGACAGTCGTGGTCGTTACCGTGAATCCGATGACTATGCGCCGGGCACCCGGGTAGTAGTAGCCGATACCCCGGTAGGCAAACTGGGCCTCAGCGTCTGTTACGACCTGCGTTTTCCGGAGCTGTATAGCGAGTTAAGGGCAGCTGGCGCTGAGTTGATTAGCGCGCCGTCGGCTTTTACCGCGGTTACCGGCGAGGCGCACTGGGATGTACTGATTCGTGCGCGGGCTATAGAAACTCAATGCTACCTGTTGGCCGCAGCCCAGGGTGGGGAACATCCCGGGCCGCGTGAAACCTGGGGGCATGCCGCAATAATCGACCCTTGGGGGCGGGTGCTGGCAGAGCAGGCCAAAGGCGAAGGGGTGTTACTGGCCGAGCGTGACAGCGTAGAACAAGCGGCCATCAGGGCCCGCATGCCGGTGGTGAACCATCGGCGTTTTTTTTCGCAGGGTGCACAGAAGCAAGTTTAGAGCCGTTTCGGTTAGATGCATTTTTTGTGGGAGCTGACTTGCCAGCGATAGCAGCACGGCAGTGCGCCAGACAGATCCAGTTGTCTGCATCGCCAGCAAGCTGGCTCCCGCAGTAATTTTCAGGCCCGTGGATTCAGCGCTCAAAGATGCTGAAGCAGGGGCCAAGACGGAGTGAATATGAGCGACTTGTTGACCTCAGTCAGCGAACATCTGTTGGCACCGGGCGGTGTCACCATTGAAAGCCTGCAAAGCGTTTTGGGTGATCTGGCCGGGCCAGGCATTGATGCGGCGGATTTGTATTTCCAGGGCCAGATATCCGAGTCCTGGGCCCTGGAAGATGGCATTGTCAAAGAAGGCAGCTTCAACCTTGATCAGGGGGTAGGCGTACGTGCGCAATCCGGCGAAAAAACCGGATTTGCCTACAGCAACGCCATCACCCTGGAAGCACTGGGTCTGGCTGCACGTGCTGCGCGATCAATCTCGCGTGCCGGGCAAAACGGCACCGTTCAAGCCTTCACCACGCAAGATGTCGCTCAGCTGTATGCGCCGGATAACCCGCTGGAGGTCATCAGCCGCGCAGAAAAAGTCGAGCTGCTCAAGCGTGTCGATGCTGCCACGCGGGCGCTCGACCCGCGTATTCAACAGGTCACCGTGAGTATGGCCGGGGTCTGGGAACGCATTCTGGTGGCATCCACCGACGGCGGCCTGGCTGCGGATGTACGGCCTTTGGTGCGCTTCAACGTGAGTGTGATCGTCGAGCAAAATGGCCGTCGCGAGCGCGGCGGTCATGGCGGCGGGGGGCGTACCGATTACCGTTACTTCCTCACTGAAGACCGTGCCATGGGGTATGCCCGTGAGGCGCTGCGTCAGGCACTGGTCAACCTTGAGGCCGTGCCGGCTCCTGCGGGCACCATGCCGGTGGTACTGGGTTCCGGCTGGTCCGGCGTGTTGCTGCACGAAGCCGTCGGCCATGGTCTGGAAGGCGATTTCAACCGTAAGGGCAGTTCGGCCTACAGCGGGCGGATGGGCGAGATGGTTGCCTCCAAGCTGTGCACCATCGTCGATGACGGCACCCTGGCGGGTCGTCGTGGCTCGTTGAGCGTGGATGACGAAGGCACCCCTACCGAGTGCACGACGCTGATCGAAAATGGTGTGCTCAAGGGTTACATGCAGGACAAGCTCAATGCCCGACTGATGGGTGTGGCCCGCACCGGCAATGGCCGTCGCGAGTCCTACGCGCATCTGCCGATGCCGCGCATGACCAACACCTACATGCTGGGTGGCGAAAGTGATCCGGCCGAAATCATCGCATCGGTGAAGAAAGGCATTTACTGCGCGAATCTGGGCGGCGGACAGGTGGATATCACCAGCGGCAAGTTCGTGTTCTCCACCAGTGAGGCGTACATGATCGAGGACGGCAAAATCACTTACCCGATCAAAGGCGCGACCCTGATTGGCAACGGGCCGGAAGCGATGAGCAAGGTGTCGATGGTCGGTAACGATCTGGCGCTGGACAGCGGCGTGGGCACGTGTGGCAAGGATGGGCAGTCGGTGCCGGTGGGTGTGGGTCAGCCAACCTTGAAGATTGACGCGATCACCGTAGGCGGTACAGGCGGGTGATAAAGACTGGGTGGACTGCAATGCAGCCCACCCATTGGTCGGGGATCAACGCAGACCGCGTTGAACCTCGTCCAGGTCACGAATGTACTTGAACAATTTGCGGCTTGCGGCCGGCGCCTTGTTATGGGCAAGTTCGTGTTGAGCCTGACGCACGAGCGAACGCAATTGCTGGCGGTCGGTCTCGGGGAAATCGGCAACGAACTTTTCAAGTACGTCGTCGGAGCCCGCAATCAAGCGGTCACGCCAGCGTTCGAGTCCGTGGAAACGTTCGTTGTATTGGCGCGAAGAGGCATCTACTTGATCAATCAATGCAAGGATTTCGTCGATCGGTTGATCACGCATCAGCTTGCCGATGAACATCATATGGCGCTTGCGCGCAATATTGGCCGTGTGTTTTGGAGCATCTGCCAGAGCCTTGCGCAAGGCGTCGGTCAAAGGCAGTTTTTTCAGCAAATCAGGCTTGAGTGTCGTGAGACGCTCGCCCAGATCAACCAGAGCATGCAGCTCTTTCTTGACCTGTGTTTTGCTTTTTTCGCCGTCGAAGGCGTCGTCGTAAGAATCAACCATGGTGGCAGTCCGCAAAGAAACGCCGCCATGATAACCAGTCGGGGGCCGCTTGTCCGGCCCGGTCGCTCGGCGGCCCTGCCGAAAACAGAATTTGAGTGGAGAAAACCATGAGTGCAGTACAAAGCGTCGGCCCGCAGGCCTTGCCGGCACTGCAGGAGCAAGTAGAGCAAATCATCGCTGAAGCCAGGCGTCAGGGGGCCAGCGCCTGTGAAGTGGCAGTGTCACTGGAGCAAGGGCTGTCGACTTCTGTACGTCAGCGCGAAGTTGAAACCGTTGAGTTCAACCGCGACCAGGGATTTGGCATCACGCTCTATGTGGGTCAGCGCAAGGGGTCGGCCAGCACTTCGGCCACCGGTCCCGATGCCATCCGCGAAACCGTTGCGGCGGCTCTGGCAATCGCCAAACACACTTCTGAAGATGAAAGCTCGGGCCTGGCCGACGCCAGCCTGATGGCGCGCGACCTGAAAGACTTTGATGTCTTCCACACCTGGGATATCACGCCGGAACAAGCCATCGAAAAAGCGCTGGCTTGTGAAGCCGCGGCATTCGAGGCCGACAGCCGCATCAAAAACGCCGACGGCACCACCCTGAGCACCCACCAGGGCTGCCGGGTGTATGGCAACAGCAACGGTTTTATCGGTGGCTCGGCTTCGACCCGCCACAGCCTGAGCTGCGTGATGATTGCCGAGGGCGACGGCCAGATGCAGCGTGACTACTGGTATGACGTTAATTGCCAGGGTGAGTTGTTGATGGATGCAGCAACCATCGGCAAGCGCGCTGCAGAGCGGGCGGCCCGGCGACTGGGTTCGCGTCCGGTGCCCACCTGCGAAGTGCCGGTGCTGTTCTCGGCCGAGCTGGCCGGCGGCTTGTTTGGCAGCTTCCTGGGGGCGATCTCGGGGGGCAACCTGTACCGCAAGTCATCCTTCCTGCTGGACGCGATGGGCCAGCAGATCTTCCCTGAATGGCTGACCCTGGATGAGCGCCCGCATTTGATGCGTGCCATGGGCAGTTCGTCGTTCGATAACGATGGCCTGGCCACCTACGCCAAACCGTTCATCAAAGACGGCGAGCTGGTGTCCTACATCCTCAGCACCTATTCCGGACGCAAGCTGGGCCTGCCAAGCACCGCCAACGCGGGCGGCGTGCACAACCTGTTCGTGACCCATGGTGACGAAGACCAGGCCGCGCTGATCCGGCGCATGGGGCGTGGCCTGTTCGTCACCGAGCTAATGGGCAGCGGGCTGAACATGGTAACGGGCGATTACTCCCGTGGCGCCGCAGGTTTCTGGGTCGAAAACGGCGAGATCCAGTTCCCGGTTCAGGAAGTGACCATTGCCGGCAACATGCGCGACATGTTCAAGCAGATCGTTGCCGTGGGTAATGACCTGGAGTTGCGCAGCAACATCCGCACCGGTTCAGTACTGATTGAGCGAATGATGGTGGCTGGCAGTTAACGCTGTGTGCTGCTGATCAGGGCGTATCACTTATTCGGTGATACGCCTTTTTTTTACCCGCAGTAACAGGCTTGTGCGGCACATCCTCAAGCAGGCTTGTTTTGATAATCAATATCGCTTAATAATGAGTCTCATTATCGAGTGAGCCCGGGTCATGAGTTCTGCCTTGCATGAAGGGCCTTATCTGGAAAGCTGGCGCTGGATGAGCCGTCAGATCCGTTGCGGGCTGGCGCCTGACGAACCGCGCCTGATTGAGCATTACCTGGCCGAAGGCCGTTATTTGGCCGCCTGCACGTCAACGTCACCCTGGACGATTGCCGTGACCACTTTCCGGCTGCTGCTGGACACGGCAAGCGACACCGCGCTGCCCTGGCAGTGGCGCACCCTGTGCCTGGACCACGCGTGGCGCCCGCTGCGCGATATCGAAACTCAAGCCCTGTGTACCTGCCGCCTCAAGCGCTGGCAAAGCTTTGCCTGGCAATTGGCAACCTGCGAGCTCGAGCCATCAATTTCTTTAACAGAACTGCTGCAAGGATTTCCTGATGAGTAATACGCGTATAGAACGTGACAGCATGGGCCAATTGCACGTACCTGAGGCCGCGCTGTATGGCGCCCAGACCCAGCGTGCGGTGGATAACTTCCCGATCAGTCATCAGCGTATGCCCGCGCAATTCATTCGCGCCCTGATCCTGGCCAAAGCTGCTGCTGCCAGGGCCAACGTTGAACTCGAGCAGATCAGCGAGGCGCAGGGCAACGCCATTGTCGAGGCTGTGCAAATCCTTCTGGCCGCAGACTTCATGGAACACTTCCCGGTGGATATTTTCCAGACCGGTTCGGGCACCAGTTCCAACATGAATGCCAACGAAGTAATTGCCACGCTGGCCACCCGGGTATTGGGAGAGGCGGTTAATCCGAATGATCACGTCAACTGCGGGCAAAGCAGCAACGACATCATTCCCACCACGATCCATGTCAGCGCGGCGCTGGGCCTGCATGAGCAACTGCTGCCAGCGCTGACCCATCTGGTGCAGGTGATTGAGCATAAGGCTGAACAGGTTCACGTGTATGTCAAAACCGGCCGAACTCACTTGATGGACGCCATGCCCGTGCGCATGAGCCAGGTCCTCAATGGCTGGGCACAACAGCTCAAGGCCAATATCGGGCACTTGCACAACCTGCAGCCTGCGCTGCAATCGCTGGCCCAGGGCGGCACTGCCGTGGGTACCGGGATCAACGCCCATCCGCAGTTCGCAGGGTTGTTCAGTCAGCAGCTCAGTGCATTGACCAATGTACCGTTCACGCCAGGCCGAGACCTGTTTGCCTTGATCGGTTCCCAGGACACCGCTGTTTCCGTCTCGGGCCAGCTCAAGGCCACGGCCGTATCGCTGATGAAGATCGCTAATGACCTGCGCTGGATGAACTCCGGCCCGCTGGCCGGCTTGGGTGAAATCGAGCTTGAGGCCTTGCAGCCGGGGTCTTCGATCATGCCGGGCAAGGTCAACCCGGTGATTCCTGAAGCCACGGCTATGGTCGCAGCACAGGTGATCGGCAACGACACGGTGATCACCATCGCCGGTCAATCCGGCAACTTCGAACTGAATGTGATGCTGCCGGTGATTGCCCAGAACCTGCTGAGCAGCATCGAATTGCTGGCCAATTCCAGTCGTTTACTGGCTGACAAGGCGATCGCCAGCTTCAAAGTTAACGACGCCAAGCTTAAGGAAGCGCTGTCGCGCAATCCGATATTGGTGACGGCGCTGAACCCGATCATTGGTTATCAAAAGGCCGCTGAAATTGCCAAGGCCGCCTATCAACAGGGGCGCCCGGTGATTGACGTTGCCCTTGAATACACAGAGCTGTCGCGCAGTCAGCTTGAGGTCTTGCTAGACCCCGAGAAACTGACTGCCGGCGGTGTTTAACCCTGGACACTGCTTTGGAGGTTCACATGGAGCACTGGAGACGCACGATCGAAAGAGCCAATCGCTGTTTCGCTGTAGGCGAGCTGGTCGATGCCCGAGAGCACTACCTGCAGGCTCTCGCGCTGGCCCAGGTACTGTTCGAGCGCTGGAGTGATGCCGACGAAGCAGTGGCAGCCTGCGTTATTTCTCACCACAACCTGGCGGATCTGCATTTACGCCTTAACCAGCCAGAGGAGAGCGTCGAGTACCTCTGTGCGATTCACCAGCGCTTGCTGCAAACCATGCAGAACCCTCGTCTGACCTCTGCGTTGCGCGAAGCCGCGCTGCGCCAGAGCAGCAAAACCTATGTCGAGCTTTTGAACTTCATCAGTGATCACGGCGAATACCCGCGGTCCAGTCTGTTGCTCAAAAGTAACGTGGCTCAGACCGGTCACGAGTTCTCAACCGTCAGCGGCCATCATTCAGGAGCACATTGATATGACTTTTACCTTGCCTGCGTTGCCTTATGCCTACGATGCACTTGAGCCGCATATTGATGCGCAAACCATGGAAATTCACTACACCAAGCATCACCAGACCTACATCAATAATCTCAACGCCGCCGTTGACGGGACTGAGTGGGCGCAATGGCCAGTAGAAAAACTGGTCGCCGGTGTTCAGCAACTTCCCGAAAAGCTGCGGGCTGCGGTCATCAATCAAGGCGGCGGGCATGCCAACCATTCGCTGTTTTGGGAAGTCATGAGCCCTCAGGGCGGCGGGCGTCCGGACGGCGCATTGGCCAAGGCAATTGATGAGCAGCTGGGTGGGCTTGAGGTGTTCAAGGATAACTTTACCAAGGCCGCCCTGACCCGTTTCGGCAGCGGCTGGGCATGGTTGAGCGTGACCCCGCAAAAAATTCTGGTGGTCGAGAGCAGCGGTAATCAGGACAGTCCGTTGATGAATGGCAACACGCCGATTTTGGGGCTGGACGTGTGGGAGCACGCTTACTATCTGCGCTATCAAAACCGTCGTCCGGAATACATTAATGCGTTTTACAACGTGATCAACTGGCCGGAAGTGGCGCGCCGTTATCAGGCAGCGGTTGCCTGATAACGTTGAAAAGGATTCAGGTCGATTATGGGCACGCAACTATTAGCGGTCGGTGGTGTACGGATGTTCCGTTATGCCCTCGGCACGCTCTTGCTGTTGGCGGGCACGGCCTTGCTGGTGGCCAAAGGACTGGTCTGGCTGGACCTTGAGCCAAGAATGTTACGGGCACTTCAAGGCGGATCACTCTGTGCGTTGGGCACGGCTCTGGGCGCGGTGCCGGTACTGGTGATCCGCAAAATGCCGGTGGCGGTGAGTGATACCTTGTTGGGCTTTGGCGCCGGCGTGATGCTAGCGGCTACAGCGTTCTCGTTGATTGTGCCCGGCATCGCGGCGGCTCAAGGCCTGGGGTTGTCATCCTGGGGGGCAAGCGGGCTGGTCAGTGCGGGTATCATGCTGGGTGCGTTCTGCCTGTTTCTGGTTGACCGTAAAGTCTGCGCAGCCGGACCTGAAATGCTCCTCAATCGCCCGGGGGAGCCGGCGATTGCTCCGCGTATCTGGTTGTTTGTCATTGCGATTGTGGCGCACAACATCCCTGAGGGGATGGCGGTCGGGGTGTCGGCGGGTGGTGGCATGCCGGATGCCGACAGCCTGGCGATGGGCATCGCCCTGCAGGATGTTCCGGAAGGGCTGGTGATCGCATTAGTGTTGGCGGGTGCCGGGATGTCGCGGATCAAGGCGTTCCTGATTGGTGCAGCCTCAGGACTGGTCGAGCCTGTATTTGCGGTGCTCTGCGCCTGGCTGGTTAATTTGGCCGAGGTGTTGTTGCCATTGGGGCTGGCACTGGCAGCAGGGGCAATGCTGTTGGTGGTGACGCAAGAAGTGATTCCCGAGTCGAGGCGCAATGGTCACGAGAAGCTGGCAAGCCTGGGGTTGTGCGTCGGGTTTTGCTTGATGATGGTGATGGATACGGCCTTGGGGTAGGGCGCTGAAAACGGCAGTGGGAGGTCGGTCAACATTCCCGCTATGGTTACTCGCCCTCATCAAAGCAGTTGTTGATGAGTTTGACCAGCGCATCCAGTGCTTCCTGTTCTTGCTCGCCTTCAGTCTTGAGATGGATTTTTGTGCCCTTGCCGGCGGCAAGCATCATCATGGCCATGATGCTTTTGCCGTCTACCATTGACTCCGGGGTGCGTCCTGCTCTGATCTGGCATGGAAACTGTCCTGCAATGCCGACGAACTTGGCGGATGCCCGAGCGTGCAGGCCCAGCTTGTTGATGATTTCAATTTCCAGTGCAGGCATTGCGGGGTTGATCCTTTCAAGTAAGGTCGCGGTGGCGAACCTGGACATTCTTCAGAGTTTGTTGCAGGCATTGACCGAGCCGTTCGGTGAGGTAAACAGAGCGGTGATGGCCGCCCGTGCAGCCGATGCCGATGGTGACATATGCGCGGTTGCTGGCGGCGAAGCGGGGTAGCCACTTAAGCAGGTAGCTGGAGATGTCCTGGAACATCTCTTCGACATCAGGTTGTGCTGCCAGATAATCCGCGACGGGTTGATCCAGCCCTGACAACTCGCGCAGTTCAGGCTTCCAGTATGGGTTGGGCAAGCAGCGCACATCAAAAACCAGATCGGCATCGACCGGCATGCCGCGCTTGAAGCCAAACGACTCGACCAAAAAGGCGGTGCCGGGTTCAGGCTTGTTCAGCAGGCGCAGTTTGATGGTATCGCGCAGCTGATACAGGTTCAGGTTGGTGGTGTTGATGGTCAGGTCTGCAAGGTCGGCAATCGGTCCGAGCAATTGGGTCTCGTCACGAATAGCCTCGGCCAGCGAACGGCTTGCGCTGCTGAGCGGATGACGTCGTCGTGTTTCCGAGAAGCGCTTGAGCAAGGTCTCTTCGTCGGCGTCGAGGAACAACACATCGCACTGGATATGCCGGTTGCGTACTTCTTCAAGCAACTGCGGAAAGCGTGACAAATGGCTTGGCAGGTTTCGCGCATCAATCGATACCGCCACCAGCGGTTGTGCCAGTTCAGTATGAATCAGTGCACGTTCCGCCAACTCCGGCAGCAAGCCGGCTGGCAAGTTGTCGATACAATAGAAACCGTTATCTTCGAGGACGGCGAGGGCGGTACTTTTTCCGGAGCCGGAGCGTCCGCTGACAATGACTAAGCGCATGATAGTTAACCGTTCTGTACGTCCAGAACAACCTGATACAGCGCTTCGTTACTGGGTGCATTGCGTAATCTCTCACGCACTTCTTTGCGATCGAGCATGCTGGCGATCTGCCGGAGCAGTTCCAGGTGTGCATCGGTTGCCGCTTCTGGCACCAGTAAAACGAACAGCAGGTCGACCGGCGCGCCATCGATGGCGTCGAAATCTATGGGAGCTTCAAGATGCAGCAAGGCGCTAACAGGCGACTCGCAGCCCTTGAGGCGGCAATGAGGGATGGCGATGCCGTTACCAAAACCCGTAGATCCGAGTTTTTCACGTGCAATAAGGCTCTCGAAGACATCTTGCATTTCCAGACCCGGCACTTCGCGGCTGATCAGAGTGGCAATTTGTTCGAGTGCGCGCTTTTTACTGCCGCCCGGCGCGTTCACCAAAGAACGGCCGGGAGTCAGGATATTTTCAAGTCGAATCATGGGTAGGGGGTATTAACGACCCGTTGCGCCCTGGAGCAGGCTTAGGGTCTTTTCCTTATGCTTTTTCAGTTGGCGATCAAGCTTCTCGTAAAGGCTGTCGATGGCCGCGTACATGTCTTCATTTACGGCATTACCGACAACTTCGCCACCGTGAATATTGAGTGTGGCCTCGATTTTCTGTTGAAGTTTTTCAACAGAGAGAATCACCTGCACATTGGTGATTTTGTCGAAGTGACGTTCCAGTCGTGCGAATTTTTCATTGATCGAGTCGCGGAGCGCTTGGGTGACTTCCAGATGTTGTCCACTGATGTTGACTTGCATGCAGTTTCTCCTTCTGTTGCCATTGTATAAAGTGGCAGGCCGAGCTACCTGCCACTGAAACGCTGTGACCCGTGGCTTACATCAAACGCTTGCGTTCGCTCGAAGGCGCTATCCCGAGGGATTCGCGGTACTTGGCGACGGTGCGACGGGCCACCTGAATACCTTGTGCCTCCAGTAAACCAGCGATCTTGCTGTCACTCAACGGCTTTTTCTGATTTTCAGCCGCGACCAGTTTTTTGATGATGGCACGTATTGCAGTGGACGAGCATTCACCGCCTTCCGAGGTGCTGACATGGCTGGAGAAAAAGTACTTCAATTCATAAATACCGCGCGGGGTATGCATGAATTTCTGTGTCGTAACGCGGGAGATGGTGGACTCGTGCATGCCGACCGCTTCTGCAATGTCATGCAGCACCAGTGGCTTCATTGCTTCGTCGCCATACTCCAGAAAACCGCGTTGATGCTCGACGATCTGGGTCGCCACTTTCATCAGGGTTTCGTTGCGGCTTTGCAGGCTTTTGATGAACCAGCGAGCTTCCTGCAGCTGATTGCGCATGAAGGTGTTGTCGGCGCTGGTGTCGGCACGCCGTACGAAGCCTGCATACTGCGGGTTGACCCGCAGGCGCGGCACTGATTCCTGGTTGAGCTCCACCAGCCAGCGTTCGTTGTCTTTGCGAACGATCACATCGGGTACGACGTATTCGGCTTCGCCGGATTCGATCTGCGATCCAGGGCGGGGATTAAGGCTCTGTACCCGTTCGATGACCTGGCGCAGTTCGTCTTCTTTGAGCTTCATGCGGCGCATGAGCTGGCTGTAGTCGCGGGCACCCAGCAGGTCGATGTAATCACTCACCAAGCGTTTGGCTTCGTTCAGCCAAGGGGTGTTTGCAGGCAGCTGACGCAATTGCAACAGCAGGCACTCGCTCAGGTTGCGAGCACCAATGCCGGCCGGTTCGAACTGCTGAATACGGTGCAGAACGGCTTCGATCTCATCAAGTTCAATATCCAGCTCTGGATCGAATGCTTCAAGGATCTCTTCCAGGCTTTCGTCGAGATAGCCCTGATTGTTGATGCAGTCGATGAGGGTCACGCCGATCAGTCGGTCGGTGTCAGACATCGGGGCCAGGTTCAGTTGCCACAACAGATGGCTTTGCAGGCTCTCGCCAGCAGAGGTGCGCGTGGTGAAGTCCCACTCATCATCATCGTTGCTGGGCAGGCTGCTGGCGCTGGTTTGATAAACGTCTTCCCAGGCAGTGTCGACGGGAAGCTCATTGGGAATGCGTTCGTTCCAGTCGCCTTCATCCAGGTTGTCCACAGTCGGTGCGGATTCCTGGTAGGAGGGTTCCTGAATGTCGCTGTTGGGTTTTTGCTCGATATTGTCGGCCAGGGGATCTGAATTATCGAAGTCGTCGCCGTCTTCCTGGCGTTCGAGCATCGGATTGGATTCCAGGGCCTCCTGGATTTCCTGTTGCAGGTCCAGGGTCGACAATTGGAGCAGGCGGATGGCCTGTTGCAGCTGCGGTGTCATCGTCAGCTGCTGGCCCATTCTCAGGACTAGCGATGGTTTCATGGCTGGGGCTTAAGACCTTATTCGCCGGCGCGCATGGCGCCATCCACTACCAAGGCGCGTGAGCGCCAAACATAAGCAAATTATATGCCTGAAACCGGTGCGTTTGCCTAGAGCGCCAAGATAATAAAAATCATGCGGACTTTCTGCTGCCTTGGCGCCCCGGAGTTCGCGATGTAGCAGGCTTTACAGGCGGAACTCGTGGCCCAGGTAAACTTCTCTCACCAACTCGTTGGCAAGAATCGTTTCAGCATCACCTTCAGCGATCAGTTGTCCGTCATTGACGATATAGGCGGTTTCGCAGATATCGAGGGTTTCACGGACGTTGTGATCGGTGATCAGTACGCCAATGCCCTTGGCCTTGAGGTGATGAATGATTTGCTTGATGTCGCCCACGGATATCGGGTCAACGCCTGCAAAAGGTTCGTCAAGGAGGATGAACTTGGGGGCGGTTGCCAGTGCCCGGGCAATTTCGACCCGGCGACGTTCACCGCCGGACAGGCTCATGCCCAGGTTGTCGCGGATGTGGCTGATGTGGAATTCCTGAAGCAGGCTTTCCAGCTCTTTGCGGCGACCGGCCTTGTCGAGCTCCTTGCGGGTCTCCAGGATCGCCATGATGTTATCGGCGACCGACAGCTTGCGGAAGATGGAGGCTTCTTGCGGCAAGTAGCCAATGCCGGCGCGCGCGCGGCCATGCATGGGCTGATGGCTGACATCCAGGTCGTCGATCAGTACGCGTCCCTGGTCAGCCTGAACCAGGCCGACAATCATGTAGAAGCATGTGGTTTTGCCGGCGCCGTTAGGGCCGAGCAAACCTACGATTTGCCCGCTGTCGATTGACAGGCTGACATCACGCACCACTTGGCGACTCTTGTAGCTTTTGGCCAAATGCTGGGCTTTCAGAGTTGCCATTACTGGGCCTTCTGTTGGTCGGTTTTCTTCTTCGGCTGGATCACCATGTCGATACGTGGGCGCGGTGCAGTTACGTTGGTACCGTTCGCACGCCCTGCATTTGCGACCTGTTTCACCGTGTCATAGACGATTTTCTCGCCTTCGGTGGTGTTGCCGTCGTTGATCACTTTGGCTTTGTCGATCAGCACAATGCGGTTTTGTGGCGCATGGTATTGAATGGTTACGGCATAAGCTTGAACCGGCTTGGGGTCGGTGGCTTTTTGCAACTGCTCGAAATACGCCAGGTTGCCGACCGAGGTCACGATGTCAATTTCACCCGCAGCGTTGCGAGTGATAGTGACCGTGTTGCCGGTGATCTTCATCGAGCCCTGGGTGATGATCACATCGCCCTTGTAGGTCGCGACACCTTGTTTGTCATCCAGCTGTGCTTCATTGGCCTGGATGCGGATTGGCTGTTCGTTATCGTTCGGCAGGGCCCAGGCGCTCACGCTTCCCAGTGCTGCGCTCAGGCTGAGCAATAAAGGGAGGGTTTTAACGAGACTCATACTGTCCTCTTACGTTGGACAGCAGGTCCATCCTGCCGTCTTTCAAATATGCTTTCATGCCCTTGCCAGTTGTTACGCCGCCAGCGCCGTCAATTCTAACGTCTTGCTCGGTCTGCGCATATTGCTTCTGGGGGAATACAGTCATGCGGGAACTGGTAATAATCGTAGTGCGATTTTTTTCATCTGTACGGGCCACGCGTACCGAGTCGATCAACTCGACTTCGGTGCCGTCCGGGTTAACTTCTCCGCGCTCACTCTGTACGTGCCACGGGAATGCTGTGCCGCGGTACATTTGCAGGTCGGGCTTGGTCATCAGGGTGACCTCGGATGCCTGCAGATGCTCAATCTTGTCGGATGTCATTTCATACTGCAGTTTGCCGTCCGGCAAGAATTGCAGGCTGCGCGCGTTAAGGGCGTAATAGTCGATAGCGGTTTCATCGACGGCCGCTTTAGGGGTGTCGAGAAAACGTTCGGGGCTGATATTCCAGTAGCCAACTGATGCGAACAGCGCAGCAATGACCGTGAATAACAGGATGTTCCGGATCTTTTTGCTCAGCATGGAAAACTCTATAGGTAGGCTGCGTGGGCTGCGTCTAAGCGGCCTTGAGCGCGCAAAATCAATTCGCAGAATTCGCGTGCGGCACCTTCTCCGCCACGTGCCTGAGTGACGCCATGGGCGTGCTCGCGAACAAAGCTGGCAGCATTGGCTACTGCCATGCCTAGGCCAACCCGGCGGATAACTGGCAAATCAGGCAGATCATCGCCTAAATAGGCGACCTGTTCATAGCTTAGGTTGAGTTGGCCAAGAAGTTCGTCCAATACCACCAACTTGTCTTCACGGCCCTGGTACAGGTGCCCGATGCCCAGATTTTGTGCGCGTCGTTCAACCACGGGTGTTTTTCGGCCGCTGATGATTGCGGTTTGAACTCCGGCAGCCATCAGCATCTTGATGCCCTGGCCGTCGAGTGTGTTGAAAGTCTTGAACTCGCTGCCGTCTTCGAGAAAGTACAGGCGACCGTCAGTCAAAACTCCATCAACGTCGAAGATTGCCAGTTTGATGTCTTTGCCACGCTTAAGTAGTTCGAGGGTCATTACATCACTCCTGCGCGTAGCAAGTCGTGCATGTTCAAGGCGCCAACCGGGCGGTCTTCCTTGTCGACAACAACCAGTGCGCTGATTTTGTGGTCTTCCATAATTTTCAAGGCTTCGGCAGCAAGCATGTCGGCCCGGGCGGTTTTGCCGTGCGGGGTCATGACTGCATCGATGCTGGCATTGCGGATATCGATTTCGCGATCCAGAGTGCGGCGCAAGTCACCGTCAGTGAAGATGCCGGCCAGGCGACCATCTTCTTCTATAACTACGGTCATGCCGAGGCCTTTGTGAGTCATCTCCATCAATGCCTCCTTGAGCAATGTACCGCGTACAACCTGCGGCAGCTCTTCGCCCGAATGCATGACGTTTTCGACTTTCAATAGCAGGCGACGGCCCAGGGCTCCACCGGGATGCGAAAAGGCAAAGTCTTCAGCGGTAAAGCCGCGCGCCTCGAGCAGTGCTATGGCCAGGGCATCACCCAGCACCAAGGTTGCAGTGGTGGAGGAGGTCGGCGCCAGATTTAGCGGGCAGGCCTCCTGGGCCACGCGGGCGTCAAGGCTGACATCGGCGGCTTTCGCCAGTGGCGACTCGGGGTTGCCGGTCATGCTAATCAACTGGATGCCCAAGCGCTTGATCAGCGGCAGCAGGGTGACGATTTCAGCCGTCGATCCCGAGTTGGACAGCGCGAGGATGATGTCGTCACGGGTAATCATGCCCATGTCGCCATGGCTGGCTTCCGCCGGGTGGACGAAAAAGGCGGTGGTGCCGGTACTGGCCAGGGTTGCAGCAATTTTGTTGCCGATGTGCCCGGACTTGCCCATGCCGACCACGACTACCCGGCCCTTACTGGCCAAAATCATCTCGCAAGCGCGTACAAAATCAGCGTCGATATGAGCCAGTAAACCTTCTACGGCTTCCAGTTCGAGGCGGATGGTGCGTTGGGCAGATTGGATCAGGTCGCTGGATTGGCTCATGTTTGAAGTCGGATAGCCTGAGAAAAGGCAAAGATTATAGCGGTTATGCGCCATTCCCTCACGCTAGATCGTCGTGCTTTGTTGTCACTTGCTACAAACTCCTGCCTGAATCGACTTTATTTCGCTGTCTGGAACCTGATAGGGCACTCCTTCGGCCTTGGGCGGTCACTATGAGCAGTGGTATAGTTCGCCGCCAGTTCGGCCCGCTCAGGGAACGCGCTTCTTATATTAAGGAGCAAAGTGTCCGGGTGAGAGGCAGAGGCTGCATCGCAAGGAGTTTAGATGAGCGCCGATAACGCCTACGCGGTCGAGCTGAAGGGAGTGTCCTTCAAGCGCGGTACGCGCAGCATCTTCAATAATGTCGATATTCTGATTCCGCGTGGCAAGGTCACGGGAATCATGGGGCCTTCCGGCTGCGGCAAGACCACCCTTTTACGTTTGATGGGAATGCAACTGCGTCCCAACAGCGGAGAGGTGTGGGTCAACGGTCAGAACCTGCCGACGCTGTCGCGCAGCGATCTGTTCGATGCCCGCAAGCACATGGGGGTGTTATTTCAGAGCGGGGCGCTGTTCACTGACCTGGACGTGTTCGAGAATGTGGCCTTCCCGCTGCGGGTTCACACCCAGTTGCCGGAAGAAATGATTCGCGACATCGTGCTGCTTAAATTGCAGGCGGTGGGACTGCGCGGAGCCATTGACCTGATGCCCGATGAGTTGTCCGGTGGCATGAAGCGCCGGGTTGCCCTGGCACGGGCGATTGCTCTGGACCCGCAAATCCTGATGTATGACGAACCCTTTGTCGGGCAGGACCCGATCGCGATGGGGGTTTTGGTACGCCTGATTCGCTTGCTCAATGATGCGTTGGGCATCACCAGTATCGTGGTCTCTCACGATCTGGCTGAAACAGCGAGCATTGCTGACTATCTGTATGTAGTCGGTGATGGCCAGGTGCTGGGGCAGGGTACGCCTGAAGAATTGATGAACGCCGATAACCCGCGCATTCGCCAGTTCATGAATGGCGATCCGGATGGCCCGGTTCCGTTCCACTTTCCGGCCTCGGACTACCGAACCGATCTTCTGGGGAAGCGCTGATGCGCAAGCATTCAATTATGGACCGCGTCGGATTGTTCGGCCGGGCCGGGATCGACATTGTCTCGGTACTGGGGCGTTCGGCGATATTCCTGTTTCATTCATTGCTGGGGCGGGGCGGCATTGGTGGCGGTTTCGGATTGTTGCTCAAACAACTGCACTCCGTAGGCGTCATGTCGCTGGTGATTATCGTGGTGTCCGGTGTGTTTATCGGCATGGTCCTGGCGCTGCAAGGCTTCAGTATCCTGTCCAGCTACGGCTCCGAGCAGGCGGTCGGGCAGATGGTTGCCCTGACGCTTCTGCGCGAGCTGGGGCCGGTGGTCACTGCACTGTTGTTTGCCGGGCGGGCGGGGTCTGCCTTGACCGCCGAGATTGGCAACATGAAATCCAGCGAGCAGCTGTCCAGCCTGGAAATGATCGGGGTCGACCCGCTCAAATACATCATTGCGCCACGCTTGTGGGCCGGCTTCATTTCTTTGCCGATACTGGCGATGATTTTCAGCGTGGTCGGGATCTGGGGCGGTTCCTGGGTAGCTGTTGACTGGCTGGGCGTCTATGACGGCTCATACTGGGCCAACATGCAAAACAGCGTAACCTTCAGTGGTGACGTACTTAACGGGATCATCAAAAGCATCGTATTTGCCTTTGTGGTGACCTGGATTGCCGTGTTCCAAGGTTATGACTGTGAGCCCACTTCAGAGGGGATCAGTCGTGCCACTACCAAGACCGTGGTGTATGCCTCGCTGGCAGTCCTCGGGCTGGACTTTATTTTGACTGCCTTGATGTTTGGAGATTTCTGATGCAAAACCGCACCATGGAAATCGGTGTCGGCCTGTTTTTGCTGGCTGGCATCCTGGCTTTATTGTTGCTTGCCCTGCGAGTCAGTGGACTGTCCCCGACCGCCAGCACCGATACCTATAAGCTCTACGCCTACTTTGACAATATTGCCGGTCTGACTGTGCGTGCCAAAGTCACCATGGCGGGCGTGACCATCGGCAAGGTCACTGCAGTCGATCTGGACCGTGATAACTACACTGCCCGGGTCACCCTGCAACTGGAAAAGCGCGTGGATAACCTGCCGACCGATTCGACAGCGTCTATTCTCACCGCGGGCTTACTGGGCGAGAAATACATCGGTATCAGCGTTGGCGGCGAAGACACCGTACTCAAGGACGGTGGAACCATTCACGACACGCAATCGTCACTGGTCCTTGAAGACCTGATCGGCAAGTTTTTGATGAATACCGTTAGCAAAGAAGCCAAATAAGGAGCTTTTAGATGATTTCTCTCTTGCGCCGTGGCCTGCTGGTAATTCTGGCAGCAGCCCTTCCTATTGTGGCAAATGCTGCTCCGGGGCAATCTGCCCACGACATCGTTTCAGATACGACTACCCGTTTATTGGCAGACCTGTCTGCCAATAAAGATCTGTACAAGACCAATCCGAGCAAGTTCTACGATGCCCTGAATGGCATTGTCGGGCCTGTGGTGGATGTCGACGGTATTTCCAAAAGCATCATGACCGTGAAGTACTCGCGCAACGCCACGCCGGCGCAAATGCAGCGATTCCAGGAAAACTTCAAACGCAGCCTGATGCAGTTCTATGGCAATGCCTTGCTCGAGTTCAAGAATAAAGGCATCGAAGTTAAGCCGGCCAAGGATGAAAGTGGCGATCGTACCAGCGTCGACATGATTGTGACGGGCGACAATGGCGCGATTTATCCGCTGTCCTACACCCTTAACAAGGTCAATGGCGAGTGGAAAGTACGTAACGTGATTATCAATGGCATCAACATTGGCAAGCTGTTCCGTGATCAGTTCGCCGACGCCATGCAGCGCAATGGCAACAATCTGGACAAGACCATTGATAACTGGGCCGGCGAAGTTGCCAAGGCCAAGGAAGTGACCGATCAAGCAGCTCCCAAGGCTGCCGGCCAATGAGTGAAGCGGCTGTGACACTGGCCGGCGAAAGCGAGCTGCGCCTGAACGGCGTGCTCGATTATCAGACCGGTCCTCGCTTGCGCAAGGAAGGCCAGGCCCTGATCAAAAAGGCGCTGGCCAAGGCTTTGGTCGTGGATTGCTCGGCGGTCACTAAATCAAGCAGCGTCGGTTTGTCATTGCTGCTCTGTTACATCCGTGATGCACAAGCCCAGAACAAGCCATTGAGCATTCGGGCAATGCCCGAAGACATGCGCGAAATCGCTCAGGTTTCGGGTTTGACCGAATTGCTGGCAAATCATTAATAGCCATTTATAGAAAAGCCCTCCGTCAGAGCCCTGTGATATGGGGTTCGCAGGCGCGGGGCTTTTTTGTATGATGGCCGACCCGCGCGCGTTAGGCGCCGATTGAGGTTGAGCATGCAGGCCGTAGAAGTGAAGAGCTTTCTTGAAGGAAAGCTGCCTGGAACCCAGGTAGAAGTTGAGGGCGAAGGCTGCAACTTTCAGCTGAACGTGATTAGTGACGAACTGGTGGCCTTGAGCCCGGTTAAGCGTCAACAAAGCATCTATGCCCATTTGAACCCCTGGATCGCTGATGGCAGCATCCACGCGGTCACTATGAAATTCTTCAGCAGCGCGGCCTGGGCCGAGCGCACCTGAGCCCCCTGAGCCCATTGGCGTCGAGATTGTTATGGATAAATTGATTATTACTGGTGGTGTTCGTCTTGATGGCGAAATCCGCATTTCCGGGGCGAAAAACTCCGCTCTGCCGATTCTGGCTGCAACCTTGCTGTGCGATGGCCCGGTAACCGTTGCCAACCTGCCGCACTTGCACGACATCACCACCATGATCGAACTGTTCGGTCGTATGGGCATTGAGCCCGTGATCGATGAAAAGCTCAGTGTTGAAATCAACCCGAATACCATCAAAACCCTGGTGGCACCGTACGAGCTGGTTAAAACCATGCGTGCGTCGATCCTGGTACTGGGGCCGATGGTTGCGCGCTTTGGTTATGCTGAAGTTGCATTGCCAGGCGGTTGCGCAATTGGTTCGCGTCCAGTTGACCTGCACATCCGTGGCCTTGAAGCCATGGGCGCAGAGATCGACGTTGAAGGCGGCTACATTAAAGCCAAGGCCCCCGAAGGCGGCTTGCGCGGTGCCAACTTCTTCTTCGATACCGTCAGTGTGACCGGTACCGAAAACATCATGATGGCCGCAGCCCTGGCCAAAGGCCGCAGTGTTTTGCAGAACTCTGCCCGCGAGCCTGAAGTCGTCGACCTGGCCAACTTCCTGAACGCCATGGGCGCCAAGGTCAGTGGTGCTGGCACCGACACCATCATCATCGATGGCGTCGAGAAGCTGCACCCGACCACTTACAAGGTCATGCCGGACCGTATCGAAACCGGTACTTACCTGGTAGCGGCAGCAGTGACCGGTGGCCGGGTCAAGGTCAAGGATACCGATCCGACCATCCTCGAAGCCGTTCTTGAAAAACTCAAGGAAGCTGGCGCCGAGATCACCACCGGTGAAGACTGGATCGAGCTGAACATGCACGGCAAGCGCCCTAAAGCGGTGAACGTGCGTACAGCACCATACCCGGCGTTCCCGACCGACATGCAGGCGCAGTTCATTTCGCTTAACGCCATTGCCGAAGGCACGGGTGCGGTGATCGAGACCATCTTCGAAAACCGCTTCATGCACGTGTATGAACTGCACCGCATGGGCGCCAAGATCCAGGTCGAAGGCAACACGGCCATCGTCACCGGTACTGAAACCCTCAAGGGTGCGCCAGTCATGGCGACCGACCTGCGGGCTTCTGCCAGCCTGGTGATCTCGGCACTGGTCGCTGAGGGCGACACCCTGATCGATCGCATCTACCACATAGACCGTGGCTACGAGTGCATCGAAGAAAAACTGCAAATGCTGGGTGCCAAAATCCGCCGCGTTCCGGGCTAGTTTTTGCTGTCTGGCATCATGGGCACAGGGATAGTGTCCAGCCGCCAGGTGACGTAATGGCTAGCAAGCGTTACCTTACCTGGCCTCGAATCGTTCAAGTCGAGCCTGATTATCAGGCTCGATGCATGTCCGGCACCGCTTGTGACCGGACATAAGTACCCTGATAAGGACTTACGTTTCCCATGTTGACCATTGCACTGTCCAAGGGCCGTATCCTTGACGACACCCTGCCGCTTCTGGCTGAAGCGGGTATTGTGCCGACCGAGAATCCGGACAAAAGCCGCAAGCTGATTATCCCGACTTCCCAGCCCGACGTTCGCCTGCTGATCGTACGTGCCACCGACGTGCCTACCTATGTAGAGCATGGCGCTGCCGACCTCGGTGTGGCCGGTAAAGACGTGTTGATGGAATACGGTGGCCAGGGCCTCTACGAGCCTCTGGACCTTCAGATTGCCCAGTGCAAACTGATGACTGCCGGTGCCATCGGTGTCGCCGAGCCCAAAGGCCGACTGCGCGTAGCCACCAAGTTCGTCAATGTCGCCAAGCGGTATTACGCCGAGCAAGGCCGTCAGGTCGACATCATCAAGCTGTACGGCTCGATGGAACTGGCTCCGCTGATTGGCCTGGCCGACAAGATCATCGACGTGGTCGATACCGGTAACACCTTGCGTGCCAATGGCCTGGAACCTCAGGACTTCATTGCCGCCATCAGCTCCCGCCTGGTGGTCAACAAGGCTTCGATGAAAATGCAGCACGCCCGTATTCAAGCCCTGATCGACACCCTGCGCAAAGCAGTGGAGTCGCGACACCGCGGCTGACTCACCTGCGCGACCTTGAGTCGCGCCCATCCATCCGTGTAATAGCCAGAAATCTCAGGTACCCGCGCGGATGGCTTGGTAGTCTTGCGGTGCCTGTGCTGTGCAAAACCATAAATTCTAAGCATTCGCCAATTTCCGAGGCCCTCGCTATGACCGCTCCCACTGCAATTCGCCGACTCAACGCTGCTGACCCGGATTTCGCGCAGCATCTGGATCATCTGCTGAGCTGGGAAAGTGTGTCTGACGACTCGGTCAACCAGCGTGTGCTCGACATCATCAAAGCCGTGCGCGAACGCGGCGACGCTGCGCTGGTTGAGTTTACCCAGCGTTTTGACGGCCTCAGCGTTAACTCGATGGCGGATTTGATCCTGCCGCGTGAACGCCTTGAGCTGGCTTTGACCCGCATCACGGCCCCTCAGCGTGAAGCGCTGGAAAAAGCCGCGCAGCGGGTTCGCAGCTACCACGAAAAACAGAAACAGGACTCCTGGAGCTACACCGAGGCCGACGGCACGGTGCTGGGCCAGAAAGTCACACCGCTGGATCGAGCAGGCCTGTACGTACCCGGCGGCAAGGCGTCGTACCCGTCGTCCGTACTGATGAACGCGATTCCGGCCAAGGTGGCAGGCGTTACCGAAGTGGTGATGGTGGTGCCGACGCCCCGTGGCGAACTTAACGAACTGGTGCTGGCCGCTGCCTGCATCGCAGGGGTTGACCGGGTGTTCACCATCGGTGGCGCGCAGGCGGTTGCGGCATTGGCTTACGGCACCGAAAGCGTGCCAAAAGTCGACAAGGTGGTCGGTCCCGGCAACATCTACGTTGCCACTGCCAAGCGGCACGTGTTCGGTCAGGTCGGTATCGACATGATCGCCGGCCCTTCGGAGATCCTGGTGGTGTGCGATGGCCAGACTGATCCGGACTGGATCGCCATGGACCTGTTCTCGCAGGCCGAGCACGACGAAGACGCCCAAGCCATTCTGGTCAGCCCCGACGCCGAGTTCCTCGACAAAGTGGCGGCCAGCATCGCCAAACTGCTGCCAACCATGGAGCGTGCTGAAATCATCAACACCTCGATCAATGGTCGTGGTGCGCTGATTCTGGTCAATGACATGCAGCAAGCCATCGACGTTGCCAACCGCATCGCCCCGGAGCACCTTGAGTTGTCGGTTGCCGACCCGCAAGCCTGGCTGCCGCAGATCCGCCACGCCGGTGCGATCTTCATGGGCCGTCACACCTCTGAGGCTCTTGGTGACTATTGCGCCGGTCCCAACCACGTATTGCCTACGTCCGGTACCGCGCGTTTCTCATCGCCCCTGGGTGTGTATGACTTCCAGAAGCGCTCCTCGATCATCTTCTGTTCTGAGCAGGGTGCTTCCGACCTGGGCAAGACGGCTTCGATTCTCGCCCGCGGAGAGTCACTGACCGGCCACGCCCGTAGTGCCGAATACCGGATCATTGCTGATAGCGAACAGGGGCAATAAGCATGAGTAAATTCTGGAGTCCGTTCGTTAAAGAGCTGGTGCCCTATGTACCGGGCGAACAACCGAAACTGGCCAGGCTGGTCAAGCTCAATACCAATGAAAACCCCTACGGGCCTTCGCCAAAAGCACTGGCGGCGATGCAGGCGCAGATAAACGACAACCTGCGTTTGTACCCGGACCCCAACAGCGACCAGCTCAAGCAGGCGGTGGCCGAGTATTACGGCGTGCAGACCGGCCAGGTGTTTGTGGGTAACGGGTCCGACGAAGTATTGGCCCACGTGTTCAACGGTCTGTTCCAGCACGACAAGCCGTTGCTGTTTCCGGACATCAGCTACAGCTTCTACCCGGTTTACTGCGGCCTGTATGGCATCGAATTCGACGCAGTGCCACTGGATGAGCAGTTCCAGATCCAGCCCGCGGATTACGCCAGACCTAATGGCGGGATCATCTTCCCTAACCCGAATGCACCGACCGGCTGCCTGCTGGCGCTGGATGCCATTGAGCAGATACTCCAGGCCAGCCCGGATTCAGTGGTGGTGGTGGATGAGGCCTATATCGACTTTGGTGGCGAGACGGCCATCAGCCTGGTAGATCGCTACCCGAACCTGCTGGTGACCCAAACCCTGTCCAAGTCCCGCTCGCTGGCCGGTTTGCGTGTGGGCCTGGCAGTGGGGCATCCCGACCTGATCGAGGCGCTGGAGCGGATCAAAAATAGCTTCAACTCCTACCCGCTGGATCGCATGGCAATTGCCGGTGCTGCCGCGGCGTTCGAGGATCGCGAATATTTCGAACACACCTGCAAAGTGGTGATCGACAGCCGCGAGCAAGTGGTCGGGCAGCTAAAGGCGCTGGGGTTCGAGGTGCTGCCATCGGCGGCGAACTTCATCTTCGCCCGTCATCCGGAACATGATGCAGCTGCGCTGGCGGCCAAATTGCGGGGGCAGGGGGTGATCGTACGTCACTTCAAGCAACTGCGCATTGCCCAGTTCCTGCGCATAACCATCGGCACGGCGGAGCAGAATGCGGCGCTGATTGAAGGCCTGTCCGACCTGTAAACACCGCCACCACTCTGACTGTAGGAGCAGCCGGTCGACGCTCCTACAGGTAATACAGGTTATTCCTCTTGCTGCGGCGGCTGCTCTTGCGGTGGGCGCAGGCCAACCTCGGCGGTGAGCTTCAGCTCTTTGCCATTGCGCATCACAACAATCGACACTTTGTCCGAAGGCTTGATGCGAGCCACTTGGTTCATTGAGCGGCGGCCATCGCTTGCCGGTGCACCGTCAATGCTCAAGATCACATCGCCCAATTGCAGGCCGGCTTTTTGCGCCGGACCGTCACGGAAAATCCCCGCCACCACAATCCCCGGGCGTGTACCCAGCCCGAACGACTCGGCCAGTTCCGCAGTCAACGGCTGCACCTCAATGCCCAGCCAGCCTCGAATCACTTGCCCGTGTTCGATAATCGACTTCATGACTTCCATCGCCAGGTTGATCGGGATCGCAAAGCCTATGCCTTGTGAACCACCGGACTTGGAGAAGATTGCAGTGTTGATGCCGGTCAGGTTGCCATTGGCATCCACCAGCGCGCCACCGGAGTTGCCGGGGTTGATCGCGGCGTCCGTCTGAATGAAGTCTTCATAGTTGTTCAGCCCCAATTGATTGCGGCCGGTGGCACTGATGATGCCCATGGTGGTGGTCTGGCCGACCCCGAACGGGTTGCCGATCGCCAGTGCGATATCGCCGATGCGCAGGGTGTCCGAGCGGCCGATGGTGATCGCCGGCAGGTTTTTCAAATCGATCTTGAGTACTGCCAGGTCTGTTTCCGGATCGCTGCCAATCACCCGGGCCAGTGTTTCGCGACCGTCCTTGAGCGCCACCACAATCTGGTCGGCGCCTGTCACCACGTGGTTGTTGGTCAGCAAATAGCCCTCGGGGCTCATGATGACCGCCGAACCGAGGCTGGACTCCATACGTTTTTGCTTGGGCGCGTTATTGCCGAAGAAGTGCCGGAACTGCGGATCTTCGAACAGGGGCTTGGCGTTTTTGTTCACCACTTTGGTGGTGTACAGGTTGGCCACTGCAGGCGCCGCGCGGGTCACGGCGTCGGCATAGGTGACCGGCCCCTGCTGCACGTAAGTGGTTTGCGGGGCCTGCTGCAGATTAACGTCCTGGCTCGGCAGCCCGACCCACTGCGGGTATCGCTGAATAATCAGCATGGCGACAAGCACGCCCGCCAGTAGTGGCCAGCCGGAATAACGCAAAGCCTTAAACATTGAACTCAGTCCTGAAGGTTGCAGAGCCATCTTGACGGCCCATAATGGCGGCCATTATACGAGGGCCGAAGGCCTCTGAACGCTATATTTAGGAGTCTTTTATGGCTGTCGCTCTGAGCACACTGGTAGAAGAAGCCAATCGTTATCTGAACTGCGCTGCAATCAGCGATTACTGCCCTAACGGGCTGCAGGTTGAAGGCCGCCCGCAAGTGCTGCGAATCGTCAGCGGCGTGACCGCCAGTCAGGCATTGCTGGATGCGGCGGTGGAGGCCCAGGCGGATCTGGTGCTGGTACACCACGGTTATTTCTGGAAGGGCGAAGACCCTTGCATCACCGGTATGAAGCAGCGCCGCCTCAAAACGTTGCTCAAACACGATATCAGCCTGCTGGCGTATCACCTGCCACTGGACCTGCACCCCGACGTTGGCAATAACGTGCAGCTGGCGCGACAGCTGGACATCACTGTTGAAGGCCCGCTGGACCCGAGTAACGCCAAAGTGGTGGGGCTGGTGGGGTCATTGGCCGAGCCTGTGACGGCGCGTGATTTTGCCCGCCGTGTGCAAGAAGCCCTGGGGCGTGAACCGTTGCTGATCGAAGGCAGCGAAATGATCCGCCGCGTAGGCTGGTGTACCGGTGGCGGTCAGGGCTACATCGATCAGGCCGTACTGGCCGGGGTTGATTTGTACCTGAGCGGTGAAGCGTCGGAGCAGACCTTCCACAGTGCCCGGGAAAACGACATCAGTTTCATTGCTGCCGGCCACCACGCCACCGAGCGTTATGGCGTGCAAGCCCTGGGTGACTACCTGGCCCGTCGCTTTGCCCTTGAGCATTTGTTCATCGATTGCCCGAACCCGATTTAACCGTCAGCTGGATAACCTCTGGCAAGCCAGACTCCCACAGAATTTAAGACGTTTTACACGTTGTAATGCCCGATATAACCCTCGCCGGGCAGCCAAACTCGCCGATCTATTCTTAGACCGTTTCGATCTAGTTGGCGCCCTCAATAGAAGAGGGCGCTGTGCTAGCATTCGACCCTCGAACTCGGCCCGCAGGCCGTTCATAAGATAGCTTTCGTGAGTAGCCATGGTCGACAAACTGACGCACCTGAAACAGCTGGAGGCGGAAAGCATCCACATTATCCGCGAGGTGGCAGCCGAGTTTGATAACCCGGTAATGCTGTACTCGATCGGTAAAGATTCCGCCGTGATGCTGCACCTTGCACGCAAGGCGTTTTTCCCTGGCAAGCTGCCGTTTCCGGTGATGCATGTCGATACCCAGTGGAAATTCCAGGAGATGTACCGCTTTCGCGACAAGATGGTTGCCGAGCTGGGCCTGGACCTGATCACACACGTCAATCCGGACGGCGTGGCGCAAGGGATCAACCCCTTCACCCACGGCAGTGCCAAGCACACCGATATCATGAAAACCGAGGGCCTCAAGCAGGCTCTGGACAAATACGGTTTCGATGCGGCCTTCGGTGGCGCGCGCCGCGACGAAGAGAAGTCACGTGCCAAAGAGCGCGTGTACTCCTTCCGCGACAGCAAGCACCGCTGGGACCCGAAAAACCAGCGTCCCGAGCTGTGGAACGTCTACAACGGCAACGTCAACAAGGGCGAATCGATTCGCGTGTTCCCGTTGTCGAACTGGACCGAACTCGATATCTGGCAGTACATCTACCTCGAAGGCATCCCGATTGTGCCCCTGTACTTCGCGGCTGAACGCGATGTGATCGAGAAGAACGGCACGCTGATCATGATCGACGACGAACGCATCCTTGAGCACCTGTCTGACGAAGACAAGGCTCGCATCGTCAAGAAAAAGGTCCGTTTCCGTACCCTGGGCTGCTACCCGCTGACCGGCGCGGTGGAGTCTGAGGCTGAAACCCTGACCGACATCATCCAGGAAATGCTCCTGACGCGAACTTCCGAGCGCCAGGGCCGAGTCATCGATCATGATGGTGCCGGCTCAATGGAAGATAAAAAACGTCAGGGTTATTTCTAAGGGGTTGTCATGTCGCATGTATCTGATTTGATCAGCGAGGACATCCTCGCCTACCTGGGCCAGCACGAGCGTAAAGAGATGTTGCGCTTTCTGACCTGCGGCAACGTCGACGACGGCAAGAGCACCCTGATCGGGCGCCTGCTGCACGACTCCAAGATGATCTATGAAGACCATCTGGAAGCCATCACCCGCGACTCGAAAAAGAGCGGCACCACCGGTGACGATATCGACCTGGCGCTGCTGGTAGACGGTCTGCAAGCCGAGCGCGAGCAGGGCATCACCATTGACGTGGCGTACCGTTATTTCTCGACCGCCAAGCGCAAATTCATCATTGCCGATACTCCGGGCCATGAGCAGTACACCCGCAACATGGCCACCGGCGCTTCGACCTGTGACCTGGCGATCATCCTGGTTGACGCCCGTTACGGCGTGCAGACCCAGACCCGTCGCCACAGCTTCATTGCTTCGTTGCTGGGCATCAAGCACATCGTGGTGGCCATCAACAAGATGGACCTCAAGGACTTCGATGAGGGTGTTTTCGAGTCGATCAAGGCCGATTACCTGAAGTTCGCCGAAGGCTTGAAGATGAAGCCCACCAGCATGCACTTTGTGCCGATGTCTGCCCTAAAGGGCGACAACGTGGTGAACAAAAGCGAGCGCTCGCCGTGGTACACCGGCCAGTCGCTGATGGAAATTCTCGAAACCGTGGAAGTGGCGGCCGATCGCAACCTCACCGACCTGCGCTTCCCTGTGCAGTACGTGAACCGGCCCAACCTGAACTTCCGTGGCTTTGCCGGTACGCTGGCCAGCGGCATCGTGCGCAAGGGCGACGAAATCGTGGTGTTGCCGTCGGGCAAAAGCAGCCGCGTCAAATCCATCGTCACCTTTGAAGGTGAGCTGGAACACGCGGGTCCGGGTCAGGCGGTGACGTTGACCATGGAAGACGAGATCGATATCTCACGTGGCGACCTGTTGGTGCATGCCGACAACCAGCCGCTGGTCACCGACAACTTCGAGGCCATGCTGGTGTGGATGGCTGAAGAGCCGATGCTGCCGGGCAAGAAGTACGACATCAAGCGCGCTACCAGCTATGTGCCGGGTTCCATCGCCAGCATCGTCAACAAAGTCGATGTCAACACGCTGGAAGAAGGTCCGGCCAGCGCCTTGCAGCTCAATGAGATCGGCAAGGTCAAGATCAGCCTCGACGCACCGATTGCGCTCGATGGCTATGCCAGCAACCGCACCACGGGTTCGTTCATCATTATCGATCGCCTGACCAACGGCACCGTCGGCGCGGGCATGATTGTCGCCCAACCCCTGAGTCATGGCAGCGCGACCCATCATGGCGAACTGGCCCACGTGACCACCGAAGAGCGTGCCCAGCGCTTTGGTCAGCAACCTGCCACCGTGCTGTTCAGCGGTCTGTCCGGCGCGGGCAAAAGCACCCTGGCCTACGCCGTTGAGCGCAAGCTGTTCGATATGGGGCGTGCGGTGTTCGTACTGGACGGCCAGAACCTGCGTCACGACCTGAACAAGGGCTTGCCCCAGGACCGTGCCGGTCGTACCGAAAACTGGCGCCGCGCCGCTCATGTGGCGCGTCAGTTCAACGAAGCCGGTTTGTTGACCCTGGCTGCGTTCGTGGCTCCGGATGCCCTGGGCCGTGAAGAGGCCAAGGCATTGATCGGTGAAGATCGCCTGCTGACTGTTTATGTACAGGCATCGCCGGCCGTATGTGCCGAGCGTGACCCGCAAGGCCTGTATGCAGCCGGCGGCGACAACATCCCGGGAGAGTCCTTCCCGTATGACGTGCCGTTGAATGCAGACCTGGTGGTCAACACTCAATCGCTGTCGCTGGATGAGAGCGTGAAGTTGGTGCTGGACCTGTTGCGTCAACGCGGCGCGATTTAAGCCGTACGAAAAAGCCCGCCACCGAGTGCTCGGTGGCGGGCTTTTTTATGCGCGTCTATTTCCCCTCTGTAGGCGCCTCAGGCTCCGGGGTATTTGCGATGCAACTCGTCCAGCAGCCGGTCCTTGTTTTCCCACAAGGTGTTGATCCAGCTCTGAAACGCCCGCTTGTACTCAGGGTCTTGGTCGTAGTTTTTACCGATAAACCCGGCCGGGATTTTCAGCTCTTCGAAGTCCACCACCACCTCGCGCACATTGCCGCACAGCAAGTCCCAATAACCCGGCCTGCCACCGGGGTAGTGGATGGTCACGTTGATGATCGATTGCAGTTGTTCACCCATCGCATCCAGCACAAAGGCAATGCCGCCGGCCTTGGGTTTGAGCAGGTAGCGGAACGGGGAGTTCTGCTGCGCGTGTTTGGCCTCGGTAAAGCGCGTGCCTTCGACGAAATTGAAAATCGCTACGGACTGGTTTTTAAACTTGGCGCAGGTTTTACGGGTGGTGGCCAGGTCCGCGCCTTTTTTCTCCGGGTGTTTGGCCAGGTAAGCCTTGGTGTAGCGCTTCATGAACGGGAAGCCCAGGGCCCACCACGCCAGACCAATCACCGGCACCCAGATCAGCTCCTGCTTGAGGAAAAACTTGAGCGGACGAATACGTTTATTGAGGACGTATTGCAACACCATGATGTCGACCCAGCTCTGGTGGTTGCTGGTGATCAGGTAGGAGTGCTGGTAGTCCAGCCCCTCAAGGCCTTCGATGTGCCAGCGGGTCTTGCGCAGTAAATCCATCCAGCGCGAGTTGTTGCTGACCCAGGCTTCGTGGATCCGCCGCATCAACTCGTCGGTGACACGCTGCGCTGCCGGAAATGGCAGGCACAGTTTGAAGATGGCAACCACGAACAGCGGCGTGCAACACACGATGGTGTTGATCGCCAGCAGCAATGAAGCGATGACACCGCGTAACGGCGCAGGCAAGAAATCCAGCATTTACACATCCATAGGTCGGTTGGCGGCTTGAATCGCCGTAAGGGCGATGGTGTAGACGATGTCGTCAACTTGCGCGCCGCGAGGCAGATCGTTGACCGGTTTACGCAGGCCTTGCAGCATCGGCCCGAGGCTGACGCAATCGGCGCTGCGTTGTACCGCCTTGTGCGTGGTGTTGCCGGTGTTCAGGTCAGGGAACACAAAGACCGTCGCCCGGCCGGCCACCTTGCTGTCGGGGGCCAGTTGTCTGGCGACCGCTTCATTGGCGGCGGCGTCGTATTGCAGGGGCCCGTCGATCAGCAACGAATGCTGGGCCTCATGGGCCAGCAAGGTGGCTTCGCGAACTTTTTCGACCTCTTCGCCACTGGCCGATTCACCACTGGAGTAACTGATCATTGCCACGCGCGGAGTGATGCCGAAGGCTGCGGCCGAGTCGGCGCTTTGCAGGGCAATTTCGGCCAGCTCGGAGGCGGACGGGTGCGGGTTCATCACGCAGTCGCCATATACCAGCACCTGCTCGGGAAACAGCATAAAGAACACCGATGACACCAGGGTGCAGCCCGGCGCCGTTTTGATCAGCTGCAGAGCAGGGCGGATGGTGTTGGCGGTCGAGTGAATAACCCCGGAAACCAGCCCGTCCACTTCGTCCAGCGCCAGCATCATGGTGCCGATCACCACGGTGTCCTCCAGCTGTTGCTCGGCCATCGGCGCATTGATGCTTTTGGTTTTGCGCAGCGCCACCATTGGTTCCACGTAACGCCCGCGAATCAGATCCGGGTCCAGAATCTCCAGCCCTTCAGGCAGTTCGAAACCGTGGGCCTTGGCCACTGCCAGAACCTCTTCAGGTTTGGCCAGCAATACACAGCGGGCAATCCCGCGGGCATGGCAAATAGCTGCAGCCTGCACGGTCAGCGGCTCGCTGCCCTCGGGCAGAACGATTCGCTTGTTGGCTTGCTGGGCCCGCTGGATCAGTTGATAGCGAAACACTGCAGGGGTCAGTCGCATTTCCCGCGGGGTACCGCAGCGTTGGTGCAGCCAGTCGGCATCCAGATGGCTGGCAACAAAGTCGGTGATGATTTGCGCGCGCTCGCGGTCATCAATCGGGATTTCCTTGTTCAACTGGTTGAGCTGGTTGGCCGTGTCGTAGGAGCCGGTGCTCACGGACAGCACCGGCAGCCCGGCCTGCAGCGCGCCGCGGCACAGCTCCATCAGGCGGGGGTCGGGCTTGGTGTCGCTGGTCAGCAGCAAGCCGGCCAATGGCACGCCATTCATGGCCGCCAGGCTGACGGCCAGGATAATGTCATCGCGATCGCCGGGGGTGACCACCAGCACGCCGGGTTTGAGCAGTTGCAAGGTGTTGAGTACGGTGCGGGCACACAGGATGATTTTTGACATGCGCCGGGTTTCGTAGTCCCCGGCATTGAGCACCTGGGCACCGAGCAGGTCGGCCACGTCGCGGGTGCGGGGAGCGTTGAGCTCGGGCTGATAGGGAATGCAGCCCAGCAGCTTGAAATCACCACTGCGCAGTAACGGCGAATGCTCTTTGAGGCGCGCCGAAAATACCTCCATGCTTTCGTCGGTGCGCACCTTGTTGAGGATCACACCCAGCACTTTTGGATCCTTGGGGCCACCAAACAGCTGCGCCTGCAATTCGACACGGCCGGAGAGTTCGGTCAGTACTTCGTTTTCGGGGGCCGAAACCAGTATCACCTCAGCATCCAGGCTCTTGGCCAGATGCAGGTTGACCCGGGCGGCATAACTGGCAGTGCGGGTCGGCACCATGCCTTCAACGATCAGTACATCTTTACCAATGGCTGCTTGCTGATAAAGGCTGATGATTTCCTCGAGCAGTTCATCCAGCTGGCCGTCTCCGAGCATGCGCTCCACATGCGCCAGCCCCAAAGGGGTTGGCGGCTTGAGGCCATGGGTCCGGGCGATCAGTTCAGTTGAGCGCTCTGGGCCGATATCGCCCGGGTGCGGCTGGGCAATGGGTTTGAAAAAGCCGACTTTCAACCCCGCGCGCTCCAGCGTGCGAACCAGTCCGAGACTAATAGATGTCAGGCCCACACCAAAATCGGTGGGGGCTATAAAGAAAGTTTGCATGCGGGCTTCCTGACGTGGCAGTGCAGGGCAATGTCCGATGAACGGGACGTGTGCCTGAATCAATTGCCAAGATTAGCGCTATCTGCGTCTTGAGCACACCAGCCACAGGTAAAGGGCTGACCTATTTTTTTCTGGCGTTGCTGGGGATCAAGGACCCAGGCCCTGGATTGCCAGGGCGGCTGGTGACGATGATGCTGGGTATGGCCACAGGACAGCACTGCGACCCAGTGCTCCTCTTCATCTTGACGCCAGCCAATGATCGTTGAAGTTTTCAAAGTTATCCGTTGGTCTTTGTTGTGTTCGCTTTCAGGCGATTGCTTGGTTAGACTTGCGAACTCATTTATTTTTTTGCAAAAGGTCTCGCCCCATGACGATCGCCGCCAACAAGGCAGTCTCCATCGAATATACCCTGACCAACGACGATGGCGATGTCATCGACAGCTCTGCCGGCGGCGCACCGCTGGTTTACCTGCAAGGCGCAGGTAACATCATTCCAGGTCTGGAAAAGGCTCTTGAAGGCAAGGCCGTTGGCGAAGAACTGACGGTAACCGTTGAACCTGAAGACGCTTACGGCGAGTACTCCGCTGAACTGGTCAGCACCTTGAGCGCCAGCATGTTCGAAGGCGTTGACCAACTGGAAGTGGGCATGCAGTTCCACGCTTCCGCACCGGACGGCCAGATGCAGATCGTGACTATCCGTGATCTGGACGGCGACGACGTAACTGTAGACGGCAACCACCCGTTGGCAGGCCAGCGCCTGACCTTCAAGGTCAAGGTTGTTGCTGTACGTGACGCGAGCGAAGAAGAAGTTGCTCACGGCCACGTTCACGGTGAAGGCGGTCATCAGCACTGATAACAGCTGCTACGCTCACTTGCGAGCTAGCCAGAAAAAGGCGCCTACGGGCGCCTTTTTGCTTTTTGAATAATATGGCAATCGGTACTTTGAACGATTGCCTGGATGTAGCCCGGGAATTTTGGAGTTCGTCATGAGCGCTTTTCACGACCTTACCCTAGACGCGCTGGACGGCAGCCCGCTGCCCTTGGAAGCCTTCAAGGACCAAGTGGTGCTGGTAGTCAACGTTGCCTCGAAATGCGGGTTGACCCCGCAATATGCCGCGCTGGAAAACCTGTATCAGCAATACAAGGCTCAAGGTTTCAGCGTGCTGGGTGTGCCCTGCAACCAGTTCGCCGGGCAAGAGCCGGGCACTGAAGAGCAAATCCAGGCATTTTGCAGCCTGAACTATGGGGTGACTTTCCCCCTGAGCAGCAAACTGGACGTCAATGGCCCGCAGCGCCATCAGCTTTACCGTTTGCTGGCAGGTGAAGGCGCCGAGTTCCCGGGTGACATCAGCTGGAATTTTGAAAAGTTTCTGGTCGGGCCGGATGGCCGGGTGCTTGAGCGCTTTTCGCCGCGTACCGCGCCGGATGATGCAGCAGTGATTCAGGCGATTGAGAAAGCCCTGTCTTAAACCGTAGTGCCGTCAGCCCGGTACTTCGACGCTCCCGGCGCAGCCATGGAAGGCCCGCAGCAGCTGGCCTTCGAACTGTTCGACTATCGCGGCCCAGCGTTGACGGCTGGCATGACAACGGGCATTCAGGCGAATGGTGCGCAGGGTTTCGGGGGCTTCGAGCAGCCAGCAGGCCGCTTCGATCCAGGCATATTCATCTCCGGGCATGGCCAGCACACCGTTGTAGCCATGGCGAATATGCTGGCCGGCAGCGGCCTCGTCATAGGCCACCACGCCCAGTCCCGAAGCCAGGGCTTCAAGCACCACGTTGCCAAAGGTCTCTGACAGGCTCGGAAATAAAAATACATCCCCGCTGGCGTAGTGGCTGGCCAGGGCCTCTGCGCACTGAACGCCGCAAAACACTGCCTCGGGCAACGACGCCTCGAGTGCCGCACGCTTTTGACCGTCACCCACCACAATCAACTTGAAGCGCCGTGCCGGGTAGCGTGCCTGCAACGCATCAAGGCAGTGTTTGAGTGCACCCAGATTTTTTTCCGGGGCCAGCCGACCGACATGCAACAGCGCAATATCGTTTTCTCTCAGGCCCCAGCTCTGGCGCAAGGACGTTTGCCGTTTTGACGGGTTGAACAACTGGCTGTCGACGCCGCGGGCGAGTAACTCCAGACGTTCAAAATGCCTGCGCGTGAGCTCCAGGCGCTGGCTGGCACTGGGCACCAGAGTCAGGTTGGAGCGGTTATGAAACCAGCGCAAATAGCGGGTCATGGCGCGAGTGAACAGGCTCAGGCCATATTGATTGAAGTACTGCTGGAAATTGGTGTGAAAGCCACTGACCACCGGGATCCCCAAACGTCGGGCAACGCGCAGGGCGCACAGGCCCAGAGGTCCTTCAGTTGCGATATAGACCACGTCCGGGCGCTGTTGCTGCCAGCGCCTGGTCAGCCGGTGGGTGGAGGTCATGCCCCATTGCAAACCCGGATGCCCCGGTAAAGGCCAGCCTCGACACAGCATCAGGACATCGGTGCTGCGCTGGTTTGCATCGTCAGTCTGGCGCGGGCGAACCACTTCCACCCGGTGATTGCGCGCGCGCAGCCCTTCACTCAAATGGCCGAGGGTATTGGCCACTCCATTGATTTCGGGCGGGAAGGTTTCAGTGATCAGGGCGATATGCAGGGCTGTTGTCATGACATCAGTGTTAACCAGCGCGATGTCGTCAATGTGTCAGTGCCATGTTGGATTTATGACGCTGGCGTAAAAATACCCGCAGGTCCCTCGCGCCCTGCAATCGCGAGGCACCTGCACTGATCAGGCTCTGCTTTTGGCCAGCGCTTCGTCACCACGCTCCCGCACCCAGAACAGGGTCGCGCCTGCGACAGCGGCCGGCATCATCAGGATATTGACCACAGGTATCAGCAACACCACATACACGATCCCGCCAAAACTCAGGCTCTGCCAGCGCTTTTCGCGCAGCCAGGCGAGCATGTCGTTCCAGCCCAGTTTGTGGTTGTCCGCCGGGTAGTCGATGTACTGGATGGCCATCATCCAGACCCCGAAAATCAGCCACAACGGCGCGGCTATCAAGTTGAGTACCGGCACGAATGACAGAATCAGCAGGGCAATCGCGCGGGGCAGAAAATAGCCCAGCTTGCGCATTTCACGGGCCAGGGTGCGGGGCACCATGGCGATCAGTTCACCCCAGCTAAAAGGCGGTGAGTTGTCGACCCCGCGCACCACCGCTTCGACTTTTTCCGCGAGAAAGCCGTTAAAAGGGGCGGCAATAATATTGGCAAGCATGGTGAAGGTGAAAAACACCATCAACGCCACCAGCACCACAAACAGCGGCCACAACAAGTAATTCAGGAAGCTGAGCCAGCTGGGCAGCGACGGCATCAGGGTATCGACCCAAAGGCTGAACTGGTGCCCGGCGAAATAAATCAACCCGACGAACAGCACCAGGTTGATCAGCAGTGGCAGCAGTACGAACAGGCGCAGGCCGGGGCTGAGTACCAACTTGAGGCCTTCACGCAGGTACTGCGGGCCAGAGAGAACAGGTGCGGGCATAGTGTGCTCCGAGCAGTGGAAAACCGGGCGACCTTAACGGCTTTATCTATAGGGCGATAGCCTTGCTTAAGAATCGACAATTACTGTAACAAAGACGTCCAGGCATCTCTTGGACTACATAGAGACCTGCTATGAGCTGGATTGTTATTGCGTATTTCCTTACTCTCTGCGGCCTCTATACGCTACACCTACATTTTTCAGGACCTGCGCGTTTCAGGCGTTGCCTGAGCAGGTTTGCGATTTCTTTTTATTCCAGCCGGTGAACCGGCGTTCCGACCCGGTTTCGACACGGGCGGTCATAGGAGTGAGTCATGTCTGAAGTACGTCATTCGCGTGTGATTATTCTGGGCTCCGGCCCTGCCGGTTACAGCGCCGCGGTCTACGCGGCCCGCGCCAACCTCAAACCACTGCTGATCACGGGCATGCAGGCTGGCGGTCAATTGACGACCACTACTGAAGTCGACAACTGGCCGGGCGACGTTCATGGCCTGACCGGTCCGGTTCTGATGGAGCGCATGCGCGAACACGCCGAGCGTTTTGAAACCGAGATCGTGTTTGATCACATCAACGCCGTTGATTTGAAAAACAAACCGTTCAGCCTCACCGGCGACAGCGGTGTTTACACCTGTGACGCGCTGATCATCGCGACAGGCGCCAGCGCCCGTTACCTGGGCCTGCCTTCTGAGGAAGCCTTCATGGGCAAAGGCGTTTCCGCCTGCGCGACCTGTGACGGTTTCTTCTACCGCAACAAGCCTGTGGCTGTGGTTGGTGGTGGCAACACGGCTGTTGAAGAAGCGCTGTATCTGGCCAACATCGCCAGCAAAGTAACCCTGGTTCACCGCCGCGAAACCTTCCGCGCCGAGAAGATCCTGATCGACAAGCTGCACGCTCGTGTGGCTGAAGGCAAGATCGAGCTCAAGCTCAACGCCACCCTGGACGAAGTGCTGGGCGACAACATGGGTGTGACCGGCGCACGTCTGAAAAACAACGACGGCAGCTTTGACGAGTTGAAAGTCGACGGCGTATTCATCGCCATCGGCCACACGCCGAACACTTCGTTGTTCGAAGGCCAGCTGGAGCTCAAGGACGGTTACATGGTTGTGCAAGGTGGCCGTGAAGGCAACGCTACCGCCACCAGCATTGAAGGTGTGTTTGCGGCAGGCGACGTGGCTGACCACGTCTACCGCCAGGCCATCACCTCGGCGGGTGCTGGCTGCATGGCTGCACTGGATGCTGAGCGCTACCTGGACGGCCTGCAGAACGCTGCGTTCTGATAGTTTGCCGCACATGAAAAAACCGGCCTCGGCCGGTTTTTTTGTGTGCGGCAAACTGTGGGAGCGAGCTTGCTCGTGAGATTTTCAGAGCAGCAAAGAAGAGCTCGCAGGCAACACGAATTACCTGATAGACCCAAGTGATGCTATCGCTGGCAAGCCAGCTCCCACAGTTGCAGCAGGTGTCAGGCCTTGGGGGTCAGCGGCAAGGTGGTGAACTCAACCGCTGCCAGACCATGGGCGAGCAACGCGCGGATGTTGCTGTGGTCGGTGCCATCCGGGGTCGCCACGACCGAGCGATAGTGTTCGCCAAACGCGAGCAGCGCTTCGTCATCGCTCAGACCTTCCAGCAGGGCCAGGCCCAATGTTTTGCAAGAACCCTCATTTTGCCCGGCCGCATTTTCTACGCCGCCGTTGTTGAAGGCTTGTGGCTGGTAATTGTAGTGCGCTGCGATAAACGCCAGGGTATCGGCGAACAGGTGTTCGCCGCTGTTGAGGCTGGCGCGCAGGGTGTTCAAATCAGTCATGCTTTTTTCCTGTTGCGAAGGCCGCGGCCTGTTCGGCGCTGGCTTCTTTCTGGTATTGGGATTTCCACTCGGCATAAGGCATGCCGTACACCACTTCACGGGCGTCATCGAGGCTGAGGTCGATCTGGCGCTCGTCGGCCGCCGCCTTGTACCACTTGGACAGGCAATTGCGGCAAAAGCCCGAGAGGTTCATCAGGTCAATGTTTTGCACGTCCTTGCGGCTGTCCAGATGCGCGACAAGGCGACGGAAGGCGGCGGCTTCGAGTTCAAGGCGTTCTTGGGGCGTCATGGGGTTCACCGACATTCAAAGGGTGGGAGCCTGGCGGCTTGCCGCCAGCGTAATCGAAACCGATTCGGCAAAGCGCAGTGCGTGCGGCTTGTCGACTTCGACTTCGGCGTACAGCACGGCGCCATTGGCCATTACCAGATCCAGCAGTTCCTGGGTCAGGCGCTCAAGCAGGGCGAAGCGGTTTTCTTCGACGTGCTGGATCACCGCCTTGGTGATGGTCCGGTAATTGAGGGCGTGATCGATATCGTTGTCACGCACGGCTTTTTGGGCGGCATACAGGATGGTGAGGTTGATCAGTACATCCTGCTTGTTGAGGATTTCTTCCTCATTGATCCCGATGTATGTGCGCAGACACAGGTCTTTGACGCGAATGCGGGCCATTCCTGGCTGAAGTTGTGGCATTAAGACTTGCTCCGTCCTATCAATTGCAGGAACTCCATGCGGGTGCTTGGTTCGCGAAACGCGCCCAGCATGACCGAGGTGTTCATGGTCGAGTTCTGTTTTTCAACGCCGCGCATCATCATGCACATGTGCCTGGCTTCAATCACTACGGCCACGCCGGCGGCTTGGGTAATGCCTTGAATGGCATCGGCGATTTCCCGGGTGAGGTTTTCCTGGATTTGCAGGCGGCGGGCAAACATGTCGACGATACGGGCAATCTTCGACAGGCCCAGCACTTTGCCGGTCGGGATATACGCGACATGTGCCTTGCCAATAAACGGCAGCAGGTGATGCTCGCACAGTGAGTACAGCTCGATGTCGGAGACGATCACCATTTCATCGCTGTCCGAGGCAAACAGGGCGCCATTGACGATGGTTTCAACGCTTTGTTCGTAACCATGACACAGATACTGCATGGCTTTGGCTGCGCGTTTGGGGGTGTCGAGCAAGCCTTCGCGGTCGGGGTTTTCACCCAGACCTATGAGGATCTCGCGATATTGCTCAGGCAGTGTTGCGCTCATGAAGTACTTCCTCGGGGACGGCTATTTGAGATGCCGGCCGCCATTGACGGTCAAGGTTGTGCCGGTCACATACGGGTTGTCCAGCAGGTAGCGCAGGCTCTGATAAATGACCTCGGCGCCGGGCTCTATCCCCATTGCTGACTTGGCCAGGGTTTTGGCGCGGTACGCCGCGTCGTCGTCGGGGTTGAACATCAGCAAGGCCGGGGCAATGCCGTTGACCTTGATGCGTGGCGCCAGTTTAGCGGCGAATGACAGGGTCAGGCTGTCGAGCCCGGCCTTGGTTGCGCAATAAGCAATATGCTTGCTGCTGCCCTTGCGCGTGACATCGTCGCTGATATGAATGATGTCCGCCGGCGTTGAACGCTCCAGCAACTGGGCACAATGCAGATTGATCAAGTACGGCGCCAGCATGTGCACACTGAACATTTGTGTGAATGCACAGGTGCCGGTGTCTGCAGTCTCGGCAAGCCAGGCCGAGGCGTTGTGGACAATGGCCCGCAACGAATCAGTATGGTTTTTGAGGCGCTGGATAAAGTCGAGAATACCGTCTTCGTTTGAGAAGTCGGCAAACAGTGTCGTCGCACCCAGTTCGCGCAAGGCTTGCACCCCGGGTTTTTCACTGCGGTAGCTGATGATTACGGCATGCCCATCGGCCAGCAATTGCCTGGCGCAATGCAAACCAATGCGCTGGCCGGCGCCAGTGATCAGAATCGGTGCAGAAGGAGAGGGCATGGCGGACTCGGTGGAGTAAGGTCGGAAACAGTCGCGGCGTAATGGCAAAACTATACCAGCGTCCGCGACGTAACGGCCAAACCCGAGTCGGGGTTTAGTGGCGCTGGGCGATTGTGCCGCCCAAAGGTTTGTCCGGGAGGCTGTGAAGCCAGCCGGCCAGCAAATGAGTCGAGAGCGGAATAAACCAGAAAACCATCAGCGGGGTCAGGGCCAGGGTGCTGACAAATATTCGCGGCAGCAGGCTCAACTCGCCAAGCAGCGGGCCCAGCACAAAATTGAACAACAGCGACACCGGGAAGAATGCCAGCCAGATGGCCACCGCTTGCTTCCAGCGTGGCGGGCGCTGCCCGCCGGCACCGAACCAGCCATCGATGCCACTGACACGTCGCTCTGAAGGATGGGCAAACAAGTCACTGCCGCGCAGTAACCATGACTTGCGCGACACCGAGTGTTCCCATGCGTGGAGGGTGGTTTCGTCGGCAAAGCGGAAAATAATCTGAAACTCATCATCGCCCGCAGGCGGGGCCAGTACGCCTGAACCCAGATAACCGGGGAAGTCGGTGGCCAATTGCTCGCCTTCATGCAGCCAGGCGATCAGTTCCTGATAGCGGCCGTCAGCGACGCGACGCGCAACCAGCAAGGTGACAGGGGAGGTAGACATTGTGTATCTCCATAAGGCTAATGCTGCCCGGGTAGGGCAGTCACAAAACGCAGCGCCGGGGTGGTGGGCCGTGTTCTGAAAAACAAGCAAGGATTGTTCCTCCTTGCGCCAGTCTCTACGCAATCCGGCCGTTTGCATCGCCGGCAGGCCGGCTCCGACAATTGATTGTGAAAATCCCGGCTCCTGTTTGAGCACCAGATGACGCTATGAGGCGTAGAATCCCCCTATATCCTCTTGGTCCTTGCCCTCCGATGCCCGTGATTACTGAACTTGAGCCCGTAGCGTTGTCTGCCGATTGCCCTGAGTCGCAAGGCTTGTATCCGATCAGGGAAGTCGCCCGGCTCACAGGCATCAACCCGGTGACCCTGCGCGCCTGGGAGCGGCGCTACGGCTTGATTCAGCCAATACGCACCATAAGTGGGCATCGCCTGTACTCAGTGACCGATATTGAGACAGTGCGCCGGGTCATGGGCTGGCTTGAGCGGGGAGTTGCGGTCAGCAAGGTCGCGCAGTTACTCGCCAATGACTCTGCACATAACCGCCCGCAACCTGCTGCCACTGAACACAGCGAGTGGCAGTCCCGGGTAGGGGCGGCCCTGAGTACATTCAACGAGCCTGAGCTGGACCGCCTGTACGGGCAGATTTATTCCGGTTACCCGGCAGAAACCGTATTCCACGACATCTTCCTGCCGCTGTATCAACAGTTGTTCAGGTCGCGGGATGAGTTCGGCCGCACCAGTGAATGGTTGTTGCTGGACGGGTTCTTGCGCACGCGGGTCCAGCACCGTCTGCAGATGCAGGCAGCACAGGCGTCACAGTGTGTGTTAATGGTCGCGGTGCCGGAGTTGTGTCATGAGCTGGAGCTGCTGGTTGCCGGCCTGCTCCTGAGCCGCCACGACCGGGTGGTCAGGGTGTTGCCCACAGCACAGCCTCTGGATGAGCTTGCGCTGATTTGCGAGAAGGTCCGGCCCACAGCGGTTGTGCTGTTTGCTCAGCGTACTCTGGCAGCCGCGCACCATCGGCGACTTGTGCGGCTGGTGCCGACCCTGAACTGCCCGACGTTTTTGGCGGGGCAAACCCAATCCATGGCGCAAGAGGCGCTGAAGGGCACATCGATTGTCTGTTTGGGGCGCGAAGCTCTGGAGGTGAGTCAGCGTCTGGATGCCGAGCTCCTGGGCCATCGCGATAGCTGAGTGGTATCAAGCGTGCAGGGCGGGATGTGTCAGGCGATGTTGTTGCAGGATGAATTGGCGCAAACGTTCGGTTTCGCCTTTATCGCTTTGGCTCAGCCGGTAGGCATACAGCCCTGATTCGGTTTTACGCTCCAGCGTGCCGCGCACCGCAATCCGCTCATAGCCAACAGGGCTGAACCATTGCGCAAATTGACGCGGCGGGCGGCCTTCGTTCCGCACCTCGATCAGCAGGCCCTTGAAGGACACCTCGGTAATCCACAGATTGCCCGGCCTTGCCCGAATATTCTCCAGCGCCACCGGTTCTTCCAGGGTCAAACGCCAGGGGCGGCCAAGCGGGCCGTCTTCAAAAATGCTGGGCGCTCCCAGCTGCAGATGCTGGGTATGAAATTCGTCTTCTACCAGACTCAGCGGAAAACTCATTTTCTGGTCGGCAAAGTGCGCCTGAATCGTGACTTGCTCATGTGCTGCCAGGCGTGTCAGCAGATCGCGTATTTGTGAGACACCTTTAACCGTAAGGCTCGATGACGTCTCCCGCTGATTGAGCAGCGGGCTTTCATGCAACGACTGGATAAAATCCAACTCGTCCTGAGTCAGAAGGGTCTCGTACGACATTATCTGGCTCGTAAATTAGGGTTACAAATTCTTTCAAGCCAATGTAAGACCTTTATTTACACGATTTGTTAGATCCGTTCGTCGCCTTGTACGCCTGCAGTTCGGCCTTCACCTCGGCCAGCTCGGCCTCCAGCTGAGCAACCCGTTGCTGGGCCTTCACCTGGGCAGTGACATCCTTTTGCACACCGATAAAGTAGGTGAGTTGATCGTTCTCGTTAAACACGGGGGTGATCGACAGTTCGTTCCAGAAGTGCGAGCCGTCCTTTCGATAATTGCGCAGTACCTGGCGGGTAGGTTGGCCGCTGGCAATGGCTTCACGGACCAGTTGCAGGCCGATTTGATCTCGGTCACCGGCCTGCAAAAAGCGGCAGTCCTGATACAAAATATCGTCGCTGCTGTAACCGGTGAGCGTTTCAAATGCCTTGTTCACGTAAATAAGAATGTTGTCTTCGCCTTCCTGTTCGGCGATCACAATTCCGTCCTGAGACGCGTCCACCATGCGTTGTAACAAGCGAGAGTTGATCATCGAGGGGCTCCGGAAAGGGTGGGCAAGGTGAATACATTTTAAGGCTGGCGCAGATGCAGTCTACTGGCCATCACCGAAAGCTGCGCCTCACCTGCTAATATCCCGGCCTTTTAGTCAGTTACAGGATCAGATTGATGAAAGTCGCCATCCTTTCCGGCTCGGTGTACGGCACCGCTGAAGAAGTCGCCCGCAACGCCAGACAACTGCTGATCAATGCCGGTTTTGAGGTTTTTCTCAATAACCGCGCCACGCTGGCCGAGATTCAGGCGTTTGGCCCTGAAGCCTTGCTGGCCGTTACCTCGACCACTGGCATGGGCGAGCTGCCTGACAACCTGATGCCGTTGTACAGCCAGATCCGTGATCTGCTGCCAGCTGCCTGGCGCGGTTTGCCCGGGGCCGTGATCGCCCTGGGCGATGAAAGTTATGGCGACACTTTCTGCGGCGGCGGTGAGCAAATGCGTGAACTGTTCGCAGAACTGGGGCTGCGCGAGGTGCTGCCAATGTTGCGTCTGGACTCCAGCGTCACCGTGACCCCGGAAGAAGATTCCGAGCCGTGGCTGCAAGATTTTATCAAGGCACTGACGCAGTAACCGGTCGCTCGCGCAGCAGCTCCAGCCAGGCTTGGGCGGCTCGCGACAAATAAGCACCGTCGCGCCAGATGAAGGCGATATCCCAACGCAGGTAATCCGGCGCGACCAGCTTCAAACGTACGACTCCCGGTCGTATCAGCTCCCTGGCCACCACGCTGGGCAGCAGCACCACACCTTGCCCGGCAGCCACCAGCGCCACTAAAAAGTCCGATTGCCCGCTGCGGCCACCCTCTTTGGGGGTGAAGCCCAATTGCTGGCACGCCTGCAATAAGCGCTCGTTGAGCATGAAGCTGCGCTGATACAGCAGAAACGGCGTGTCGGCCAATTGCTCCAGGCGCACGCTGCCTCCTTGCGCCAGCGGATGATCAGCCGGGAGTAGCGCATCCAGCGGTTCATCGCAAAACGGTTGATAGCCGAACAGCGGATTTTTCGGGGTCAAGCTGCCGCCCAGCTCCAGTTCGCCACTCATCACCGCTTGCTCGATATGCATGCTGCCGCCTTCAAGCAGTTGCACCTGAATATTGGGGTAGCGCCGCCGGTACTCGGCAAACAGGCTGGCAAACAGCGCGTTACTGCCCAGTAATGGCAGGCCGACCCGCAACTCGCCACGGGTTAATTGACTCAGGTCGTCCAGCTCACTGAGCAGCTCCTTGTGCAGGCGCAGCATGCCTTCGGCGCGTTGCAGCACCACATTTCCGGCTGCCGTCAGGCGCACCTGCGAACCCAGACGGTCGAACAGGGGCGTGCCAAGGTTTTGCTCCAGTTGTGCCACCTGCTTGCTGACCGCCGACTGGCTGATATGCAGCAGGTGCGCGGCCTGGGTAAACCCGCCTTGGTGCGCCACCTCTACAAAAGTGCGCAGTTGTTTGAATTCCATGTGTGTGATTCCGTTTTGGAATGGATGCTAGTCTAACAATTCGTTTTCGGGATGGAAGGCCGCTCATTAAAATGAAGTCCAGTCTGCACTGGAACCCACATGAAACGCTTTGATGTAAAACGCTTTGCCCGTCTGGTCAGTGAAGTTGCGGTATTGCTGGCCATTTACTTTCTCGGTTGCCAGATCGCGGCATGGTGGCATTTGCCAATACCGGGGGGCGTGATTGGCATGGCCTTGTTGCTGTCGGCATTTGCTCTGGGCCTGATCAAACCTGCGACCCTGCAATTGGGCGCCGGGGTGTTGATGGCCGAGATGCTGCTGTTCTTCATCCCGGCCCTGATGAGTCTGCTCGACTACGGCGCACTGGTGCGCAATGACGGGTGGCGGATTCTGCTGGTAATCGGGGTCAGTACCTTATTGGTCATGGTGGTGACCGCCTTCACCGTCGAGGCGGTATGCCGTTGGAGGTCGCGTCATGAAGTTTGAATGGATGCCTGTGTTCTGGCTGACCCTCACCCTTGGCGCTTACGTCCTGAGCCGCTGGCTGTACCGGCGCACCGGACGCTACGTGCTGTCACCGCTGATTTTGGTACCGGTATTGTTGCTTGCAGTGGCCGTGCCGCTGCACACCGCTTATGCCGAGTACTCAAGCGATACCCATTGGTTGATGCTGGTATTGGGACCGGTGACCGTGGCCTTCGCCGTACCCATCTGGCAGCAGCGCAAGTTGCTGGCACGCCATTGGATAGCGTTGCTGCTGGGGATGCTGGCGGGGAGTGTTGCGTCCATTGGCAGTTCATTCTGGCTGGCCAGGGCGCTGGCGCTCGACACATCGCTGGCGATGTCTTTGGTCCCGCGTTCCATCACCACCCCGTTTGCCATGCCCCTGGCGCAACACCTGGGCGGAGTTCCCGAGCTTACAGCGGTGTTTGTGATGTTCACCGGCGTGTTTGGCGCATTGCTGGGCGGTATTTTGCTCAAGTGGTTACCGCTGCGCAGCAGCCTGGCGCGGGGGGCCCTGTTTGGTATTGGTGCGCACGGTGCGGGAGTCAGTCGCGCCCGCGAGGTCGGTAGTGAGGAGGGCTCAGTGGCAGGTTTGGTCATGGTCCTGACCGGGATTCTCAACCTGTTTGCGGCGCCCTTGCTGATGATGATGCTCTGACCCGTGGCAAATCCCGGGCATAAAAAAGGCCGCTGTAAAACAGCGGCCAAGGAAGACGTTCATCAAGGAGCAACAAATCAACGTCAGGGTAAATTGGGGGATGCAGAGTCGAGGTGACTCAATGCGTATGACCGGCACCCGTGCCGGAAAGTTCGCTAAGAATAAGGGCTATTTGCTTGGGGAATAAGGGCGGTATTGGACAATCTCTATTACCGCCTCGGCAATAGTCGAAAGCCGAACTAGGCCCTCAGCTAACCTGTGGGAGCTGGCTTGCCAGCGATGCAGTTTTACTGGGGTGGCGTTCTTCAGTCCGGTTGATAGCCCATACGCCAACTGATGGCCTTGCTCGCTTCCAGCAGTCGCTTGGCTGCGGGTCCGTTTTCATCGGCATGGAACAGCGACGCAGGCCCGACCACGGTCAGTACACCTGCTACATGACCGGTGGCATCAAACACCGGTGCCGACAACGCATCGACGCCGGGCATCAGCAAACCATGGACAAAATGCAGTCCGCGCTCACGGATCTGTGCGCCTGTAGCGGCGTAGGCTTCAGGCTTTTTCAGCGGATGAATGTTATCGGTTTGCAACTCCAGCTCGCGCAAAGCGGCCGTTTCCCGGTCAGGCAGAAAGGCATTGAACACCAGCCCTGTCGACGAACTCAGCAGTGGCAGCACCGAGCCCAGCTTGGTCACCACCGTGACTGCGCGAACCGCGGCTTCAATAGCCACCACCGTCGCGCCCTGATTGCCCCACACCGCCAGGAAGCAGGTTTCATTCAAGTCATCACGCAGTTCGGCCAGGGGCAGGGCGGCGACTTTCAGCACATCCATGCTGTTGAGTGCCGCCAGCCCCACGCGCAATGCCTCACGCCCCAGCCCGTAATGATTGGTGGCCGTATTCTGTTCAGCAAAACCACTGGCGATCAACGCCTGCAAGTAGCGATGCACCTTGCTGGCGGGCATTTGTACGTGTTCGGCCAGGCGCGACAGTGACGTTGAAGGTGACAGTTCGGCCAGGGCCTTGAGGATGTCAGTACCGACCTCGGCGGAGCGTACTTTCTGCTTGCCGGTGCTGTCGTTGCTGCTGCGGGGCTTTTCCATGGGGGCCTGGGTCTCGGGACGAATGGGCGTCTTTATAGCTTGACGCTTAATACCAATCAAATTACGTTATGCGTAATTGAATTACGATAAAAATAACGCAGCGACGCGCACGCTGTTTCCGGGCCGGGCGCAGTCAACTGTATTCTCCACTCTGGAGGCTCCATGAACCTCGACTCGTCCTTGTCCGATCTCGTGTATCAATCCGGGTTTGGCAATGAATTCAGCAGTGAAGCTTTGCCCGGCGCCTTGCCGGTTGGTCAGAACTCCCCGCAAAAAGTCCCCTATGGTCTGTACGCCGAGTTGTTGTCGGGTACCGCGTTCACCATGGTGCGCAGCGAGTCGCGCCGCACCTGGATGTACCGGATCAAGCCGTCAGCCAACCACCCGGCGTTCGTCAAACTGCAGCGGCAGTTGAGCGGCTGCGAGCCGGGCCCGGTAACCCCCAATCGCTTGCGCTGGAACCCGTTGCCGATCCCTGACGAGGCCACAGACTTTATTGACGGTCTGGTGCGCATGGCTGCCAACAGCGGCCCGCAAAAGCCTGCGGGTATCAGCATTTACACCTACCGCGCGAACACCTCGATGCAGCGCGTGTTCTTCAATGCCGATGGTGAATTGCTGCTGGTGCCCGAGCAGGGCCGACTGCGGATTGCGACCGAGTTGGGGGTGCTTGACCTCGGGCCTTTAGAAATTGCCGTGATCCCGCGCGGTCTTAAATTCCGGGTTCAATTGCTCGACCCGCAAGCCCGGGGCTACGTGGCTGAAAACCATGGCGCGCCGCTGCGTCTGCCAGATCTTGGCCCCATAGGCAGCAATGGCCTGGCTAACCCGAGGGATTTCCTGGCCCCGGTGGCGCATTACGAACATAACCAGCAACCGACAACGCTGGTGCAGAAATTCCTCGGCGAGCTGTGGGACTGTGAGCTGGATCATTCGCCACTCGATGTGGTCGCCTGGCATGGCAATAACGTGCCGTACAAATATGACCTGCGCCGCTTCAACACGATTGGCACCGTCAGCTTCGATCATCCCGATCCGTCGATTTTCACGGTATTGACCTCGCCCACCAGCGTGCCGGGCATGGCCAACCTCGACTTTGTGATCTTCCCGCCGCGCTGGATGGTGGCTGAAAACACCTTCCGGCCGCCTTGGTTTCACCGCAACCTGATGAACGAATTCATGGGCCTGATCCAGGGCAGCTACGATGCCAAGGCCGAGGGTTTCCTGCCCGGCGGTGCTTCGCTGCACAGTTGCATGAGCGCCCACGGCCCGGACGCTGAAACCTGTAGCAAAGCCATTGCCGCTGAACTGCAACCGGGCAAAATCGACAACACCATGGCCTTCATGTTTGAAACCAGCCAAGTGTTGCGCCCCAGCCAGTTCGCCCTTCAATGCCCGCAATTGCAATCCAGTTACGACGCTTGCTGGGCCTCGCTGCCCGCAACCTTCAACCCAAATCGGAGATAAACATGACCCAGTCCACACTTACCCGCAGCTGGATCGCCTCCGCCAACGGTCACACTGATTTCCCGTTGCAAAACCTGCCGATGGGGGTCTTCAGTCTTAATGGATCGGCGCCCCGTAGCGGTGTCGCTATCGGCGAGCATATTTTTGATCTCGAGGCGGCCTTGGCTGGCGGTCTGTTTGAAGGTCAGGCCAAGGTCGCCGTAGAAGCGTCGCTGGGCGGCGCTTTGAATGCCTATTTTGCGTTGGGGCGCAGTGCCCGGGTGGCCTTGCGTGAGCGCTTGCTGGAACTGCTGGGCGAGGGCAGTACCCTGCGCGGCAAGATCGAAGCCCAGGGCGCAAAGTTGTTGCCGCTGGCGGCCGACTGTCAGTTACACCTGCCCGCCAGGATTGGTGATTACACCGACTTTTATGTCGGCATCGAACACGCGAAGAACGTCGGTAAACTGTTTCGCCCTGACAATCCTTTGTTGCCCAACTATAAATACGTGCCCATCGGTTACCACGGTCGTGCTTCAACCATTCGCGCCTCGGGTACCGAGGTGCGTCGTCCTAAAGGGCAAACCTTGCCAGCCGGTCAGACCGAGCCGACTTTTGGTCCGTGTGCACGTCTGGATTACGAACTGGAACTGGGTATCTGGATCGGTCAGGGCAATGACCTGGGGGATGCCATCGCGATCAGCGAAGCGGGCGATCATATAGCCGGTTTCTGCCTGCTGAACGATTGGTCGGCGCGTGACATCCAGGCCTGGGAATACCAGCCGCTGGGGCCGTTCCTGTCGAAAAGCTTCATTACCAGCATTTCCCCCTGGGTGGTGACTGCCGAAGCCCTGGAGCCGTTCCGCCGTGCACAGCCCGCCCGCCCTGAAGGTGATCCGCAGCCATTGGCGTACTTGCTCGATCCGAAGGATCAGGCCGGCGGCGCGCTGGACATCGAACTCGAAGTGTTGCTGCTGACCGAATCGATGCGCGAGCAGAACCTGCCCGCCCATCGACTGGGCTTGAGCAACAGCCTGAACATGTACTGGACGGCCGCGCAGCTGGTGGCCCATCACAGTGTCAACGGCTGCCAACTGCAATCGGGTGACTTGTTCGGCTCGGGCACCCTGTCTGGTCCGGATCGCTCACAACTGGGCAGCCTGCTGGAAATCACCGAAGGCGGTAAACACCCGATCGAACTGGCCTCGGGCGAGGTTCGCAAGTTCCTTGAGGATGGCGATGAAATCATTCTGCGTGCCCGTTGCTCGCGTGAGGGTTATGCCTCCATCGGTTTTGGCGAATGCCGCGGCAAGGTTGTCGCTGCGCGCTAAAGGAGCGAGCCATGCAACTCTTTACCTATTACCGCTCAACTTCGTCCTACCGGGTACGGATCGCGCTGGCGCTTAAAGGTCTGGATTATCAGGCGGTGCCGGTCAATCTGATTGCCGCCTCTAGCGGCGAGCACAAACAGGCGGCGTATCTGGCGATCAACCCCCAAGGCCGGGTGCCCGCTTTGCGCACGGAGGAGGGCAGCGTGCTGACCCAGTCCCCGGCGATCATCGAATACCTCGAAGAGCGCTATCCGCAGGTGGCATTGCTGTCCACAGACCTGGCCACCCGTGCCCATGAACGGGCGGTGGCCGCTTTGGTCGCGTGCGATATTCATCCGCTGCACAACGTCAGTGTGCTCAATCAACTGCGTCAGATGGGTCAGACCGAAGAGCAGGTGGTGCAGTGGATCGGTCACTGGATCACCCAAGGCCTGGCCGCCATTGAGCAATTGATTGGCGATAACGGCTATTGCTTCGGGCCTGAGCCCGGGTTGGCGGATGTGTACCTGATCCCGCAGCTGTACGCGGCTGAACGTTTTAAGGTGTCACTGGTGCCGTACTCGCGGATTGCCCGGGTCGCGGCCCTGGCAGACAATCACCCGGCGTTCATCGCTGCGCACCCGGCGCGGCAACCCGATACGCCGGTCTGAAAATAACCTGTGGCCGCAGCCTTCGGCAGCGGCTACAGGGTTTTAAAATTGCTGATTCCATGCATTCGCCGGCAATTTCCATCAGCCTCCGACAGGTTATGTCCGAAACCGTGAAATCGGCTCAGGCTTATTCCTGCGCACTCCGACGATTTTTCCGGCGCAACCTATACTGCCGTTTACCTTTTATCGTTCGAGGGCTGGTTAATGTTTGCTCTCATGCAAAGTGCTCATGTGGAGTCGTTGCACCTCAGTGTTGATCCTCTTACGGGGCTCAAGGCGGTGATTGCCATTCATAGCAGTCGCCTGGGGCCTGCCTTGGGAGGGTGCCGATATCTGGCCTACCCTAACGATGAAAGTGCTGTGAATGACGCCATCCGCCTGGCCCAGGACATGAGCTATAAAGCTGCGCTGGCCGGTCTGGCAGTAGGGGGGGCCAAGGCCGTGATCATGCGGGCGGCGCATGTCGAAAGTCGCGCGGCGTTGTTTGAAGCCTTTGGTCGCTGTGTCGAACAACTGGATGGACGCTACATCACTGCCATCGACAGCGGCACCTCCACCGCCGATATGGATTGTATTGCCCAGAGCACCCGGCACGTTACCAGCACCACGGCCGCAGGCGACCCGTCGCCGCATACGGCCATGGGGGTGTTTGCCGGTATTCGCAGTACCGCGTCGTCGCGTCTGGGCAGTGACAACCTGGAAGGGCTGAGGGTTGCCGTGCAGGGCCTGGGCAAGGTCGGTTACGCGCTGGCCGAGCAACTGCATGCGGCCGGAGCCGAGTTGCTGGTGTGCGATACCGATCCCGGTAAAGTGCGTCTGGCCATGGATCAGCTGGGGGCTCACCCGGTTGCCTGTGAGGCTCTGCTCAGTACGCCCTGCGACATTCTTGCGCCGTGCGGCCTGGGAGGCGTGCTGAACTGGCACAGCGTGGCGCAACTGCGTTGCTCGGCGGTGGCCGGCTGTGCGAACAATCAGCTGACCAACCTGCAAGTGGCCGACCAGCTAGAGCGCCGGGGAATCCTGTATGCGCCTGACTACGTGATCAATTCGGGCGGCTTGATTTACATGGCCCTGACCCATCAAGGCGCAACGCCGGAGGCCATCAACGAGCAGTTGCTCCGCATCAGCCAGCGCCTGACCGGTATCTACGCCCACGCCCAGGCTGAAAAACGCTCACCGGCCAGGGTCTCGGACGAACTGGCGCAGCGCTTGTTGTACCCGTAAAACGGCGCGCCTACAGGTTTTGCAGCTGGCAGAGTTCATGGGCGCCTAAAAAACGTGTCTCAAACTCGACCAGCCCCGCGTGCTGGTTTTGCAGCGCCTGGATCTGATTCATCACGGCCTGTTTTTTATGAGTGACGGCGTTCCTTACCACTTCCCACGGCAGGGTCTGCCCGCGGTGATCATCAAGAATCGCCAGCATTTCCTTGAGTTTGAAGCCCAATTGCTGCGCGCATTTGATGAACATCAGCCGCTCGACACTCTGCTCGCAGTAGACGCGATAGTTGCCACGGCGTTGTGGCGCCGGGAGCAGGCCGATGTCTTCATAGTGACGAATGCTTTTGATGGTGGTGCCCGAGAGTTGGGCGGCTTTGCCGATATACATGAAAAGTCCTTTTTTATGGCCGCCCGCCTATCAGGTACTCACTTGATGGCGAGCTTGCGGGCTTGCCCGAGCCAATTGTCCCGTTGTTTGGCAGTTGAATCCAGAATCGGGCCAAATGTCAGGGTCGCGACCGGTTTTATGCCACAAAAGGCCAGAGTGGTTTTGCGCATTTGATGCAGTGCGGGCATGCGGTACACCCACTTGTAATACCAGGGCGGGGTGTCCATCGTCACCAGCAGGTATGCGCTGCGCCCGAGCAACAGCTTCTCGGGAAAGGCTTTGCCCTTGCGGTAGGAAAAGGCGAAACCGGGCAGCAGGATGCGGTCGAAAAAGCCTTTGAGCAAAGCCGGAACGCCGCCCCACCAGACTGGAAACACCAGTACCAGATGCTCTGCCCAGGTGATATCAACCTGGGCCTTGAGCAAGTCGGGCTCCAGCGGCTGGATTCGGTTATACCCCTCGTGAAGGACCGGATCGAAGCACAGGTCGCCGAGATATAGAACGCGAACATCCTGGCCGGCGCCAATGGCCGTCTCGACATAGTTGTCTGCCAGGGCTGCACAAAAACTGTCGGTAGAGGGGTGACCCACAATTACCAGTACTCGCTTGCTCATCATTACACCAACCTGAAAGACGGCCTTTCAGGATAGGGTCTGCCCCAAGGGGGAGAGTCAAGCGAGCACCCGGTGCAATTACTCGCTCTCGACCAGCAGTTCGGACAGGGCGTCCGGCTGGCTCTTGAATGCCTTGGCAAACACATCGCGGTTTTTCGCCATGTAGATACCGGCTTCTTCGACTTGCTGCTCGCTCAGTGACGGCACAGCCTTTTGCAACACTTCAGCCAGCAACTCTGCAAGTTCCAGCATTTTGTCATGACGGTCAGCTTCGGCTTTATCCATGAACAAACGCTCCAGATCTCGGCTGCTGCGGTATACCACTTCGACGGCCATTTACCACCTCATATGCCTTCACGTAAATTATCTAACGATTACTGTATTTATATACAGCTAAAAGAATAAGCCAATCCCCGGGATTTGAATAGCGGCTTTTTTACTCTAGCCGCAATTGGTGTGCGCAACGGGTGTCTGAAGTGTCTAATAGCCGTCGGCCATCATCTTACTGGCCATGCCTGGCCTTTTTTCTGCATGCAGAAAGTGTCATGAGCATCGCGGATGATCCGTTCGAGTCGATTCAAGGAGCTGCATCGTGAGAGTTAACAAAGCTGAGAAGCTACGTCGCCAGGTTCATGAACTGGCTGAATCGATGGGCAATCTGTTCGTCGAAACCTTCCACTACATGGCGTTGTTTGCCATTGGTGCCGTCACTGCCTGGGCGGCGGTGATGGAATTTTTGCAGATGGTGGAGAAGGGCAATATCTCTATCGATGACATTCTGCTGCTGTTCATCTACCTCGAATTGGGCGCCATGGTCGGGATTTACTTCAAGACCAACCACATGCCGGTGCGCTTCCTGATTTATGTGGCGATAACGGCCCTGACCCGTTTGCTGATTTCCAATGTCTCGCATCACAACCCGCCGGACATGGGGGTGGTATACCTGACCGGAGCCATTCTGTTGCTGGCGCTGGCGATTCTGGTGGTGCGCTATGCCTCGTCGCAGTTCCCGTCGGTGAAGATCGAGAACCCGCGTCGCAAGACCGGGGCCGGCTCGAGTGAACACCCGGAAGTGGAGAAGGGCGAGTTGTAGTTCGGACCGAAAGTCTGCAGCAGCAGGCCGCTTTCCCTGCGATTGAATCGGTGGGGGCTGGCCGTTAAATGGCGTCGCCGGCAAGCCTGGCTCCCACAGATGTGGGTCACTGCGCTTTCTTCAAACCATAAAAAAGGCGGGCTTACCGAAGTAAGCCCGCCTTTTTTAGTGCGTTCTGGACGCTCAATCAGCTGATTTTATCGAGTTCTTTTTCTTTTTCCAAAAACTCTTCTTCAAGCAAATCGTCAGCACTCTGTTTTGGTTCTTTTTCTTCAAAGCCTTCAACGGCCAGTTTAGGGGTGTGCTTTCCACGCAGTTTGCCGAACAGGTGTTCCAGCTTGTGCTCCAGTTTTGTCGCGGCACCTTCTACCGCTTCTGTCAGGGAGTCAGCGTCGTGGGAGACGAGAAATGGCTGGTGTCCTTTAGGTCGAGCCTCCATTTTGCAACGTTTGTCTTTAGTACCTGACTTGCCACCGTTCTCATCGGTGACATGCACGATGACTCGAGTCAGGTCTTCCAAATGACGTTCGAGCGTAACTTCAACTGTCGCTGTTACCCAGTTCTGGGTACGTACGTCAACGGCGATGTTCTTATCGGAAAAGACTTCAGTTTGCATAATTCTTCCCTTATATAGCGTGCTCGTGTGAGGTCTGACGGCCTCGTGCATTCAAAGGTTCATCGTCATCGCTCAGTTACAGTGTTTGGGCCGATGAACAAATATTTCAAGCACTATTTTCAGGAAGCCTCCCCAGCCGTGACCGGCGTCAGTCTTTGATGAGACGGACAACCCCGCGTGTGCAGGCTATGGTCGATTTATATCCAAATGCGACAGAAGTCGGGAGGCGGCTCGCCGGCTCAGATTATGTAAAGAGCACCACTCTGCAGGCGCGAGCTTGCTCGCGAGCCGTTTGTAATCATGGTTAAAAGCTCGCGCCTACAGGGATTTGGTCAGGCTCTGGCTTCTAATTTTGCATATGAGAATATTTATCATTAGTATCGCTTTCCTTTGCAGCCTGCATACCGATTCCCATGACCTCTCCCGAACTCAATGAAGGCCCCGGCAGTGAAACCCGTCATGGGCGAGCGCATTTTCTGCAGGTGTTTTTATCTCAGCGTTTACAAATGGAAGCACTGGTCAGCCGCCGTGTCGGATGCCGGGCTACGGCCGCCGATCTGGTTCAGGACTTGTTCCTGCGTTTTTGGCGCAGACCGCTGGTGCAGGTCGAAGAACTCAGCACTTACTTGCTGCGCAGCGCGGGCAACATCGCCATTGACCATCTGCGCAGCGAAGGCGCTCGCGGGCGGGTCAATCAGCACTGGCAGCCCGAGCCGGACGCCCGAAGCTGCGAGCCCCAGGCGGCACTGGAGGCGGGCAATGACCTGCGCCAGGTCGAGGCTGCCTTGCGTGGCTTGCCCGAGCGCACCCGGCATATTTTTTTGCTCAACCGGATTCACGGTCGTACCTACGCCGACATCGCCAGGGTCATGGGCGTGTCGCAAAGTGCCGTCGAAAAACACATGATGCGCGCCCTCGAGGCCTGCAAAGCCAGTTTGCGTGAGCCGCCAGCAGGGACCGCACCGTGATCAATCGTGCGGTTGTCCCGGTCACTGACGAACAGGAACGCACTGCGCTGGCGTGGCTCGCCGTGTTGCACGATCAGCCCGACAGCGGTGACCAGGCCACCTTCAGCCGTTGGCTGCAGGCCGATCCTGCCCACGCTGAAGCCTACGCCCGGGCGCAAGTGATATGGGAGTTGAGCGAAGTGGCGGGCAGCACCTTGGCGCACGAAGAGGCGCTGACATTGCACCGTTACTTGTCGGCGATGAAGGTTTCGCGGCGCAGCACAGTGAGGTACTGGTCCAGCGGGCTGGCCGTTGCGGCGTGCCTGCTGTTGATGGTTGGCGTATTTGCGGGCTGGCAGCCCATGCGCTGGTTCAATGATCTGGGCGCCGATTACGTCAGTGCGCCGGGGCAGGTACGCACCGTGACCCTGGCCGATCAATCCCGGGTCACGCTGGATGCCGACAGTGCCATTGCGGTGAATTTCAGCGGCGGTGAACGCCATGTCGAACTGCGTCGCGGGGTGGCGTTTTTCCACGTCACCCATACCGGCGAGCCGTTTGTGGTCGATGCCAGTGGCGGCGAAGCGCGGGTGTTGGGCACTGAATTTGAAGTGCGTCTGCAGCCTGCGGGCGCGCAAGTCACCGTGTTATCCGGGCGGGTAGGGGTCAAGGCGGGCGAGCACGCGCCACAGCAGATTCTTACGGCGGACCAGCAAGTGGCCTATGCCGATGGTGCCGTGAGCGACGCGGTGCAACAGGTCGACAGTCAGGCCCGACTGGCGTGGCGCAGCGGCTGGCTGGGCTACTACAAGACGCCGCTGGCCGATGTGGTGGCCGATCTGAGGCGCTACTACCCCGGGCAAATCGTGCTGCTCAATAGCCAGCTGGGCTCACGCCGCATCAGCGCCAGCTTCCCCAGCCAGGACCCGCAAGCAGTGCTTGCCTCCCTGCAAGGCGTGCTCGGGTTTGAACAGCACACCTTGTTTGGACGGGTGATCGTGTTGCGTTGAGTTTCATACCTGTTCATTGATCGTGGGAGCTGGCTTGCCAGCGATTCAACCGCCCCGGTTTGGCTGAAGCAATCGCTGGCAAGCCAGCTCCCACAGGAAATTATTTTCAATCAAGGTATGAGGTAAACCCCGGGTCCATCCGTGTAGTGCTTGAAAATGCGAAAAATTCGCATTCCGTATCAGGTTGGCACACAGGTCATGAGCATGAAGTCCACGTCAGCGGCAGGCGGTTCGGTTAAACAGTGGTTGAGCGTTTCGGCTTTGATGGCCGGTCTGGTGTTAACGCCTTTGTCTGTCGCCATGGCCGCCGAGGCCACTGCGCAGCAAACCGGTGCTCTGTTTGATTTCAATCTTCCCGCCGAGCCGCTGCCCCGGGCCCTCAACGACTTCAGCCGCCTGACCGGCTTCAGCGTGGTCTACACCGACGAAGCCCCCCTGGGCCTGCAAGCCCCGGCGATCAAGGGCCGCATGCCTGCCGACCAGGCCTTGCAACGGATGCTCGCGCAAACGGGCTTCAATGCCCGCCGTACCGATGCCAACACCTTTGCCCTCGAGCCCCGGCCCGAGGCCGGCACCCTCAGCCTGGGGGCCACCAGCATCACCTCGCAGGCCGTCAGTGACACAAGCTATCAGCCCCCGGCCAGCACCTCGGTGATGCGCGGCACGGGCACGTCGATGGAGATCCCGCAGACCATCAACGTGGTCGCCGCCCAGGTCATCCGCGACCAGACTCCGCGCAATCTGGACGATGCGCTGACTAACATCAGCGGTATCACCCAGGGCAACACCCTGGGCGGTACCCAGGACTCGGTGATGAAACGCGGCTTTGGCGACAACCGTGACGGCTCGATCATGCGCGATGGCATGCCGCTGGTGCAGGGCAGGGCGCTGAATGCGGCCACCGAACGGGTCGAAGTGCTCAAGGGGCCGGCGTCCTTGCTCTATGGAATCCAGGACCCGGGCGGTGTCGTCAACGTGGTCAGCAAAAAGCCGCAACTGGAGCAGTACAACGCACTGACCGTAAAAGGCTCCAGCTACGGTGCAGGCAAAAACGGTAGCGGCGGGACGCTGGACAGCACCGGCGCGCTGGGTGATTCGGGGCTGGCGTACCGGATGATCATCGATCATGACGATGAAGATTACTGGCGCAACTTTGGCCTGCACCGCGAGACCCTGATTGCGCCGTCTCTGGCCTGGTACGGCGATAACACCCAAGTGCTGCTGGCCTACGAACACCGCGAGTTTCTGACCCCCTTTGACCGGGGCACGGCGATCAACCCGGCCACCAACCACCCGCTGGATATCCCGGCCACACGTCGTCTCGACGAACCGTTCAACAACATGGAAGGGCGCTCTGACCTGTACCGCCTTGAAGTCGATCACGACCTCAACGACGACTGGAAAGCCCATTTCGGCTACAGCTGGAGCCGCGAAACCTACGACGCCAGCCAGGTTCGCGTGACCGCCGTCGACCCGTCTACCGGCACCCTGACTCGCAAAATGGACGGTACCCGGGGCGCCATCACCACTGACCGCTTCTCCACGGTCAGCCTGCAAGGCAAGGTCCAGGCTGCGGGCATGCAGCATGATCTGGTGTTCGGGCTGGATGACGAGTACCGCAAAATCTATCGCGCCGAACTGATTCGCCAGAACAGCCAATACCCCTTCAGCTACCTCGACCCGGTTTATGGCCGCGAAGTGGCGGGCACCACGGTCAGCGCCAGTGACAGCAACCAGACTGACTTGCTGCGCAGTGATTCACTGTTCGCACAAGACTCCATCCACCTGACCGATCAATGGATTCTGGTGGCCGGCGCCCGTTTCCAGAAGTACGACCAGCTCGCGGGCAAGGGCATCCCGTTCAAGGCCAACACCGATACCAACGGCGTCAAATGGATACCGCGTGCGGGTCTGGTGTATCGCTACAGCGATGAATTGTCGTTCTACGGCAGCTACACCGAATCATTCAAACCCAACTCCAGCATTGCCCCCCTGACCGGAGGCGTGGTGCTGGACTCGGCCATCGCCCCGGAACAGTCCAAGTCCTGGGAACTGGGGGCCAAACTGGATATCCCGGGGCGCATCACCGCCAGTGCGGCGTTATTCGACATCAAAAAGCGCAACGTCCTGGTGTCCACCACCGTGGGGGATGACACCCTCTACTCGACAGCGGGCCAGGTCAGCTCCCGCGGTCTGGAACTGGATGTCAGCGGCCAGTTGAGCGAGCAGTGGAGCCTGATCGGCAGCTACGCCTACACCGATGCCGAGGTCACCAAAGACACGACTTATCAAGGCATGCGCTTGCAGAACGTGGCCAAAAACAGCGGATCGCTGTCGGCGGTTTATGACTTTGGCAGCATCGTGGGTGGTGACAAATTACGGGTCGGAGGCGGGGCGCGCTATGTCGGTGAACGTGCGGGCGACGCCCTGAACGATTTCGACTTGCCGTCGTACACCGTGGCCGACGCCTTTGCCACCTACGACACCCACGTCGAAGGGCAAAAGCTCAAGGTTCAGCTCAACGTCAAAAACCTCTTCGACCGCGTGTACTACACCTCGGCGGCCAGCCGGATGTTTGTCTCCATGGGTGATGCGCGGCAAGTGAGCGTCTCCACCACCCTGGAATTCTGACCAGCCCCCCCCCGGTAGGAGCGAGCTTGCCTCGCGAGCTCTTCAGCAATCTTGCGGATGACACAGAGCACGCGAGGCAAGCTCGCTCCTGCAGGGTTATGCGGGGTTCATGTGCTTCAAGGCCTGAACGCCGCCCGATATTCCCCCGGCGTCGCGCCCACGGTCTGCTTGAACCGGTTGGCGAAGTGGCTGGCGCTGGCAAAACCGCAGGCCAATGCAATATCACCCAGCCCCAGCGCGCTATTGCGCAGCAAGTCGCGGGCTCGCGCCAGGCGGCGCGCCAGCAAGTATTGATGGGGCGGCAGGCCGAAGCTTTGGCGAAACATGCGGGCAAAGTGGTAAGGCGACAATGCGCAGTGCGCGGCCAGTTGGCCAATGTTCAACGGCTCGGCCAGTTGCTGCTCAATCATGTCCACCAACTGGCGCCGTTGATACGCCGCCAGCCCGCCCTTGAGCTGCAGCCCGCTGCGCAGGCCCACCTGGTTGAGCAACGCATGATCGAGCAACTCGCAGGCCAGGCTGCTGGTCAGCAGCCGTTCGCCGGGCTCGTTCCAGTTCAGGTTGATCAATTGATGAAAACGCCGGGTTTGCTGCTCGTCATCGAAAAAGGTGATTTCGCGCAACTGCAGCTCGCGAGGTTCGCGGTCGAGCAAGGTCACGCAACCCAGAGCGAATTGCTCCTGGCTGACATACACGTGGGCCAGGCGAATGGCGCCATTGATCACCCATGCCGACTGATGATCGGCGGGCAGCACGCAGAGTTTGCCCGGCGCCCCCGTTGCTCCCGGTTGCTCCCGGCGAAAGGTCCCGGTGCCGCCCGAGATGTAGCACGACAGGGTGTGGTGAGTCGGCGCTTGATAGTCGCGGGCATCGTGATGGTTGGTCCACAAGGCTGCGGCCATGCCGTCACCGAGCTCGGCACTGTGCTCCAGACGGGCATTGGGCGAGCGGCTCATGGATTGAAAAACTTGCAGGGTATCGAATGCAGACATGGTGATTACTCCAACGCTTTGCATCCTACTCCGTCGCATCACCGCTGCCAGCCCCGAACCCACAAAAGCGCAAGAATCTGCAAGTGCGCTCCGGCATTGCATCGCAGACTGCAAGCCAACTCCAGGAGCTTGCCATGAACCTATCCCTGTACTTATTGACCGTGTTGATCTGGGGCACGACCTGGATCGCCCTCAAGCTGCAATTGGGGGTGGTAGCGATTCCGGTGTCCATCGTGTACCGCTTTGGCCTGGCGGCGCTGGTGCTGTTCGGGTTATTGCTGCTGACGCGGCGGCTGCAAACCATGAACCGGCGCGGGCATCTGATTTGCCTGGCACAGGGTTTGTGTTTGTTCTGCGTGAACTTCATGTGTTTTCTGACCGCCAGTCAGTGGGTGACCACCGGTTTGATCGCCGTGGTGTTTTCCACCGCCACGCTATGGAACGCCCTGAACGCGCGGATCTTCTTCAAGCAGAAAATCGCCCGCAACGTGATCGCCGGCGCAGCGCTGGGCCTGTTCGGGCTGGGGCTGCTGTTCTGGCCGGAGTTGAGCGGGCATACCGCAACCCCGCAAATCCTGCTCGGTCTGGGCCTGGCATTGATTGGTACCCTGTGTTTTTCGGCGGGCAACATGCTCTCGAGCCTGCAGCAAAAAGCCGGGCTCAAACCGCTGACCACAAACGCCTGGGGCATGCTCTATGGCGCCAGCATGCTGGCGCTGTACTGCGCGTTCAGCGGCATCCCGTTCAACATGGAATGGAACACTCGTTATATCGGCTCGTTGTTGTATCTGGTGATTCCGGGTTCGGTGATCGGTTTTACCGCTTACCTGACCCTGGTCGGGCGCATGGGGCCGGAGCGTGCGGCGTATTGCACGGTATTGTTTCCGCTGGTGGCACTCAACGTGTCGGCCTTTGCCGAGGGTTACCAATGGACGGCACCGGCTTTGGCCGGGCTGGTACTGGTGATGCTGGGCAACGTGCTGGTGTTTCGCAAACCCCGGCCGGTACCAATGGCCGCAAAGCTGGCTTGAACCCCGCACACCCTGTAGGAGCGAGCTTGCTCGCGAGCTGTTTAAAAAGCTCGCGAGCAAGCTCGCTCCTACAGGATCAGATCAGATCAGCAGCAGACCAGTGCCGTATCAGCCTTTAAAGACCTGCGGGTTAACCAGATCCTGTGGGCGTTCGCCCAGCAGGGCGCTGCGCAGGTTGTCCAAAGCACGATTGGCCATGGCTTCACGGGTCTCGTGGGTCGCCGAGCCAATGTGCGGCAAGGTCACGGCGTTTTTCAATGCAAACAACGGTGACTCTGCCAGCGGCTCTTTCTCGTACACATCCAGCCCCGCGCCGCGAATCGTGCCGTTTTGCAGGGCTTCGATCAGCGCCGGTTCATCCACCACCGGACCGCGGGAGATGTTCACCAGAATCGCGCTTTTCTTCATCAGGCCCAGCTCGCGCCGGCTGATCAGGTGTCTGGTTTTTTCGCTCAGCGGGACTACCAGGCAGACAAAATCGGCTTCGGCCAGCAACTGGTCCAGGCTGCGAAACTGCGCGCCCAGCTCTTGCTCAACGGCAGTCTTGCGGCTGTTGCCGCTGTAGAGGATGGGCATGTTGAACCCCAGGCGACCACGGCGGGCGATGGCCGCGCCGATATTGCCCATGCCCACAATGCCCAGGGTCTTGCCATGTACATCGCTGCCAAACAACGCAGGCGGCACGCTGGCCTGCCATTGCCCGGCCTTGGTCCATGCATCCAGTTCCGCCACCCGGCGGGCGCTGCTCATGATCAGGGTGAAACCCAGGTCAGCGGTGCTTTCGGTGAGCACGTCCGGGGTGTTGGTCAGCATGATCCCGCGTTCGTTGAAGTAGTCGACATCGTAGTTGTCGTAACCCACCGACACACTGGAGACCACCTCCAGCTGCCTGGCGTTCTCCAGTTGCTTGCGCCCCAGTTTGCGGCCGACGCCGATCAAACCGTGGGCATGGGGCAGAGCTTCATCGAACTGGGCATTGAGATCGCCCAGCTTGGGGTCAGGCACGATGACGTTGAAATCCTGTTGCAGGCGCTCGACCATCTGGGGGGTGACACGGCTGAAGGCAAGTACGGTTTTCTTGGTGCTGGAAAGGCTCATCTGAACAAGACTCATCGGCTGTCGGGAATGTAAGCACGCTAACATTCCCGCCGATCATCCGCCAATTCCTTCAGGCATGAAGCAAGCCTGTGAGAGCTGGCTTGCCAGCGATGGCATCACACCAGCCAGATCGTTTTGACTGTCAGCTATAGGTCGCCAGCTCGGTCTGATGCGCCGCCAGAATCTCGGGTAACGAACCGCGCATGTATTCCACCCAGGTTTTGATCTTCGCATCCAGGTACTGGCGCGACGGGTAGATGGCGTACAGGTTCAGCTCCTGGGAGCGGTACTTGGGCAGCATGCGCACCAGGGTGCCGTTGCGCAGGCCTTCGATGGCCGCGTACACCGGCAATATGCCGACGCCCATGCCGCTGGTAATCGCGGTTTTCATCGCATCGGCCGAGTTGACCAAAAACGGCGAGGAGTTGATCACGACCATCTCCTGACCTTCCGGCCCTTCAAATACCCATTTATCCAGTGCGATCACCGGGCTTACCAGGCGCAGGCAGGCATGGTTGAGCAGGTCGCCGGGCTTGTCCGCGGTGCCGTTGGTTTTCACATAGCCGGGCGATGCGCAGACGATGCTGTAGGTGATGCCCAGACGCTGTGACACGAACCCCGAATCCGGCAGCTCGCTGGCGAGCACGATGGACACGTCATAGCCCTCGTTGAGCAAGTCCGGCACGCGGTTGGCCAGGGTCAGGTCGAACGTTACGTCGGGGTGAGTCTTGCGATAACGGGCGATGGCGTCGATCACATAGTGCTGACCGATGCCGGTCATCGTGTGCACCTTGAGCTGGCCGGCCGGGCGCGAGTGAGCGTCACTGGCCTCGGCTTCAGCTTCTTCGACATAGGCCAGGATCTGTTCGCAGCGCAGCAAATAACGTTTGCCGGCTTCGGTCAGGGCGATGCGTCGAGTGGTGCGGTTGAGCAAGCGGGTTTGCAGGTGGGCCTCAAGGTTGGAGACCGCGCGCGAGACGTTGGCAGTGGTGGTATCCAGCATGGCAGCCGCGGCGGTGAAACTTCCGGCTTCGGCTACGCAGCTGAAGGCGCGCATATTTTGCAAAGTGTCCATGGAGTGCTCTCAAGTAGGGGCAACGACAACAAGCAGCGACAAATTGTGACACGAAGTTTCAGCGTTTACTGGCAGGTTTGCATAAGACCAAGGGATTATCCCAAGAATGGTAATAAAGATTCACATTTATGCCAGCTTATCGCTGCACCTGCCAGGGCCTAGAATTGTCTTCTTCGGTTTTATCCCTCCTATCACCCTCAGGTATTTGCAGCAGTGCAACGTCGCATCAGCAGAGAGCTTAAAGCCCTCAGTGTTCTGGCTTTATCGTTAGCATTAAACGGCTGCATCAGCTTCGGTGGTATCGGTCCAAAAGACACGATGCTCGCCGCTAATACACTGGTCACCGACGAGGCCATTCAAAACGCCGCGCAAGACGCCAACTGGCCCAAGGCTCAATGGTGGCACGCTTATGGCGATCCGCAATTGAATGACTGGGTCAGCCTTGCGGTGCAGGGTAGTCCAACCATGGCCATGGCCGCCGCCCGTGTGCGGCAGGCCAGAGCCATGGCCGGGATCGCCGAGTCGGCGCAGTCGTTGCAGATCAATGGCGACTCGACGCTCAAACGTCACAATTGGCCATCGGACCAGTTTTACGGTCCGGGTGAGCTGGACAACGCCACCACCTGGGACAACAACGCCGCCCTGGGCTTCAGTTTTTCCCTCGATCTGTGGGGCCGCGACAGCAACAACACCGAACAGGCCGTGGACATGGCGCACATGAGCGTTGCCGAAGCGCGCCAGGCGCAACTTGAATTGCAGAACAACGTGATTCGCACCTATATCCAGTTGTCGCTGCACTTTGCTCAGCTCGACATCATTGAGTCGACCTTGCACCAGCAAGAGCAGATCCTCGATCTGGCGCAAAAACGCCTGGACGGCGGTATCGGCACGCATTTCGAAGTCAGCCAGGCGCAAGCGCCGCTGCCCGAAATCCATCGCCAGATCGACGCCCAGGAAGAAGAAATCGCCCTCACGCGCAACCAGTTGGCTGCCCTGGCGGGTAAAGGTCCGGGCGAGGGCGCACGTCTCAAACGCCCGGTGATGGCATTAAACACCGCGCTCAAACTGCCTTCCACGTTGCCGGCCGAACTGCTGGGCCAGCGCCCGGACGTCGTTGCCAGCCGTTGGGAAGTGGCCGCACAGACGCGTGGTATCGATGTGGCGCATGCCGACTTCTACCCCAACGTCGACCTGGTCGCCAGCCTTGGCTTTATGGCTACGGGGGGCGGCGCGCTGGAGTTCCTGAGCGCGAAGAAACTCACCTACAACGTCGGCCCGGCGATCTCGCTGCCGATCTTTGATGGCGGTCGCCTGCGCTCGCAACTGGGTGTGGCTGCAAGCGGCTATGACATGGCCGTCGCCAAGTACAACCAGACCCTGGTGACTGCGCTCAAGGGTATTTCCGATCAGTTGATCAAGCGCGAGTCCATGGACAAGCAGCAAGTGTTCGCCGCCGAATCGGTTAGCGCTGCCCAAAAAACCTACGACATCGCGATGCTCGCCTATCAGCGCGGCCTGACCGATTACCTCAACGTACTCAACGCACAAACCCTGCTGTTTCGTCAGCAGCAAGTGCAACAGCAGGTCCAGGCCGCACGCCTGGTTGCCCATGCCGAGTTGGTGACAGCGCTGGGTGGCGGCCTTGGTGCCGGCAGCGATGTACCGAAACAAGATCGTTACGTGCCCGACAAACCGCCAGCCCTCATGGCGCCGTTTGTACATTGATGCTCAACCCCGAGAGCCTGTAAATGAACCACTTGCCCGCCCCGGTACGCTGGCTGTATTCCCTGGAATGGCGCCGTGGCTTTTATGACTGGGCGCGCAGCGATGGCGTGACCTGGGTCCATATTTTCAAAGTATTGATCGCGGCCTTTTTGACCCTGTGGCTGGCCATGCGCCTTGAACTGCCACAGCCACGCACCGCGATGATCACTGTATTTATCGTGATGCAACCGCAAAGTGGCCAGGTGTTTGCCAAAAGCTTTTACCGGTTTTTGGGCACCCTGACCGGCTCGGCGGTAATGGTTGCGCTGATCGCTTTGTTTGCCCAGAACACCGTATTGTTCCTGGGCTCACTGGCGATCTGGGTCGGTATCTGCTCGGCCGGTGCGGCCCGTTGCCGCAACTTCCGGGCCTATGGTTTTGTCCTGGCCGGTTACACCGCGGCAATGGTCGGCCTGCCTGCGCTGGCCCACCCCGATGGCGCCTTTATGGCCGCGGTCTGGCGGGTGCTGGAAATTTCCCTGGGCATCCTCTGCTCTACCGTTGTCAGTGCAGCCATCCTGCCTAAAACCGCAGGCGCGGCCATGCATGACGCGCTGTATAAACGCTTTGGTGTGTTTGCCGGCTTCGTGGCCCAGGGGCTGCGCAACCAGTCTTCGCAAGAGACCTATGAAGACAGCAACATGCGCTTTATCAGCGAAAGTGTGGGCCTGGAAGGCATGCGCAGCGTGACCGTGTTCGAAGATCCGCACATGCGTCGTCGCAGTGGCCGTTTGAGTCGTTTGAACAGTGAGTTCATGGCCATCACCACCCGCTTCAATGCCCTGCACCAATTGCTCGCGCGTCTTCGCAGCCGCGGTGTGGTGCAAGTGGTGTCGGCCATCGAACCGGAGCTGGAATTGCTCGCGCAGTTGCTCGATACCTACGCCGGGCGCTCATTGACGGACAAGGACGCGGTGCTGCTGGCCGAGCAGCTGGAGGCCTTCAAGGCCGGCCTGCCGGGGCATGTGCGTGCACTGCGGGTGAGCTTTCTTGAAACCGATCCGGGCCCTTCGGACTTCCTGGACTTCAACACCGCCTATGAACTGTTGTTCCGCTTTGTTGACGACCTGCACAACTACGCGTTGACCCACGCTTCGCTGGTGGCCCACACCCACGAGCGCGAGCATTGGGACCAACCCTTCATCTCGCAAACCAACTGGTGGTCAGCGGCCGCCTCGGGGATTCGGGCAGCGTTCATTCTGGTGGTGCTCGGCACCTACTGGGTGATGACGGCCTGGCCCAGCGGCGCCACCATGACCCTGATTGCCGCCGCTACCGTGGGGTTGTCCGCGGCCACCCCCAACCCTAAACGCATGGCTTTCCAGATGGCGTGCGGCACCTTTATCGGTGCACTGGTGGGCTTTGTCGAAATGTTCTTCGTGCTGCCCCGCATCGACGGTTTCCCGCTGCTGTGCCTGGTGCTGGCGCCGGTGATCATATTTGGCTCGTTCCTCACCTCGCGGGCCAAGTACGCCGGGGTCGGCCTGGGCTTGCTGATCTTTTTCAGCACCGGCTCGGTTCCGGACAACCTGACCATTTACAACCCCTACCAGTTCATCAATGACTACATCGCGATGGTGCTGGGCATGCTGGTCTGCGCGGCAGCCGGTGCGATTATTCTGCCGCCCAACAGCCGCTGGTTATGGAGCCGTCTGGAGCAGGATCTGCGCGAGCAGGTGGTGTACGCCATCAGCGGCAAGTTGCGCGGTTTGAGCTCCAGCCTTGAGAGCCGCACCCGTGACCTGATGCACCAGGCTTACGGCCTCGCAGCCGGCAATCCGCAGGTGCAACGCAACTTGCTGCGCTGGATGTTTGTGGTGCTGGAAATCGGCCACGCGATTATCGAACTGCGCAAGGAACAGGCGATTTTGCCGATCCACCCGGCTTACGCCGAGTCCCAGCCATGGCGTCAGGCCATCCGGGTCATGGGTCGGGCGCTGGTGCGTCTGTTCATTGCGCCGGGCAACAGCAACCTTGAACGTGCACTGATCGCAGTTGATCACGCCATCAGCCGGGTTCAGGCCACCGATGAACCGTTCGCCCGTAACTTTGATACTTCGGCGCTGGTCCGGGTGCAAAGCTACCTGCACTTTATCCGTACTTCACTGCTTGATCCGCAATCGCCGCTGGCCGCCTATGCCCGGCAGCAAGGACTTGAAAATGCCTCGTGAAATCGCCTTCCACGGCGTCTACATGCCCAGCATGACCCTGATGTTTTTTATCGCGGCGGGGTTGGCGTGGGCCTTTGACAGACTGTTTTCCGGCTATGACCTGTATCGCTTCTTCTGGCACCCGGCGCTGCTGCGCCTGAGCCTGTTTGCTTGTCTTTTTGGCGCCATGGCGCTCACTGTTTACCGTTGAGACCGATCCGATGAAAAAGTTCTTCAGCCTGCTTGCCACCTTGCTGGTTTTGGCCCTTGCGATATGGATCGGCCGCACCCTCTGGGAGCATTACATGAATACCCCGTGGACCCGTGATGGACGGGTACGGGCCGATATTATCAACGTCGCCGCCGACGTTAACGGGTACGTGGTTGGCGTACCGGTCAAGGACAACCAGTTGGTGAAAAAGGGCGACGTACTGCTGGAAATCGACCCCGAGCACTACGAGATCGTGGTCAAGCAGGCGCAATCGCTGGTGGCGTCCCGCAAGGCCACCTGGGAGATGCGCAAGGTCAACGCCCATCGCCGGGCAGACATGGACAGCATGGTGATCTCGCGCGAAAACCGTGACGACGCCAGCAACATTGCCGACTCGGCACTGGCCGACTACCAGCACGCCCTGGCCCAGCTGGACGCGGCGCAACTTGACCTCAAGCGCACCAAGGTCCTGGCTACGGTCGACGGCTACGTGACCAACCTCAATGTGCACCGCGGTGACTATGCCCGGGTCGGTGATCCGAAAATGGCGGTGATCGACATGAACTCGTTCTGGGTTTATGGCTTCTTCGAAGAAACCAAACTGCCGCACATTCGCGTGGGTGACAAAGCCGATCTGCAGATGATGAGCGGCGAAGTATTGAAGGGGCATGTCGAAAGCATCTCGCGTGGCATCTACGACCGCGACAACCCCGAGAGCCGGGAGCTGGTCGCTGACGTTAACCCCACATTCAACTGGGTGCGCCTGGCGCAGCGGGTGCCGGTGCGTATCCACATCGATGAAATCCCCGACGGTTTCCTGCTGGCAGCGGGCACCACCTGCACGGTGATCGTGCAGCAGGATGCAGCAGCGCAATAACGTTTTTTTGTGGGAGCTGGCTGCCAGCGATAGCATCACCTTGGTCAATGCAATCAACCGAGTCGCTTGCATCGCTGGCAAGCCAGCTCCCACAGGGCCTGCCCCGGGTATCAATCGGCGCAGAAAGTCTCATGCAAATGGCGCCACAGCACCTTGCCACCGGCATCCTTTTCAAAAACCACGGTAGCGCGCCGATCGGTACGGTTGCCGTTGTGCTCCTCTTGCAACTCGCGGTAGCTGACCACCGCGCCGCCGGCATACAGGGCGATGCCCTTGAAGTCACTCAAGGTGATATTCAGCCCTGGGCGGGCACCTCGCAGCTGTTCAAACAGCGCTTCTACACCGTCCATATCCAGCTCTTTGCCGCCGGGTGTAATCATCGAAAACTGCGCTGAAAAACGCCCCAGCAAGATGGGCAATACGCCAGGTTCCAGCCCTGAGAACCAGCCCTCAATCTCGGCATGGGTTTCGGTTACAAGGTCGAAGTAGCTCGAATAGTCAGTCATCAATTTCTCTTCGGTCAGGGTGCCAGCAAGGCCAGCACGCATGGGGTATTGAGGCGTAACACTGCAAACAACGGCAACAGGGTCAACGCAGCGCCGATGGCAAAGCATAGGGCAAAGGCGCGGGGCGTCGAGGTGATCACGGTCAAGGCCGCGAATATGCCCATCATCAACGCCGGGCCGAGCAAGAAACTCAATTGCCGGTTGATATTCCACAGTGCGCTGGCGTGGCCCATGCGCCGGGCACTGACATCGATAAACGCGGTATTTTGCGCGGTGCTGCTGCACAGGCTGCCGCCAAAGCCCATGAGTCCGTACAGCGCCATCGTCTGCCAGGTGCTTGAAACATCCGCCTGGATCAGCAGCGCAATGCCTGTGGCCTGGGCCGTCATACCCAGCAAAAGCAGGGGTTTTGGCCCGAGACGATTGAACTGATAGCGGCTCAGGGTAATGCCCAGGGCCGATGCCAGCGCCCATGGCAGCATCAGGATGCCGGTCTGGGCAGGGCTCAAACCCTGTTGATGCAGATACAGGATGCTCACCAGCTGGGTGCCGATAAAAATCCCGGGGATAAACAGATAAGTGAGCATCGCCACCCGCAACAACGGGCTTTTCAGCAAGCGCCCCATGTTCCGGGCGCCGGTTGCCAGGCTGCGGGCATTCAGCACCGGGCGTGAGGCGGGGCGCGGCTCTGATTTGAGCCAGCAGCCGGCCAGCAACAGTGCCAGCAATGCCAGCGGCAAATTGGCATAAAACACCCAGCGCCATGACCAGGCCTCAACGACCCGGCCACCCAGGGCCGGTGACAAGGCGGGCACCAGCAACGCCACCAGCAAAATTACCGAGGTCAGGCGAGCCCGTTCGCGCACGGGGAAATGTCGATAGACCATGGCCTGCCCCACCGGAATCAATAACCCGCCACCCAGGCCCTGCAGCAGACGCCAGCCAATCAGCGCCTCAATCGAACCTGCCTGCGCCACGCACCATGACGCCAGGCTGAACAACAAGAGCGAGGCCATGATCAGGCGTTTTTCGCCAAATACCGCTGCCAGCCACACGCCGGGGATGATGACCAGGGTCAGGCCGAGCATGTAGGCATTGGCGACCCAGCCCAGTTGGCTGACCGAGGCCTGCAGTTGCTGACTGATGTCGGGGTAGGCAATGGCGGCGGCGAACATGTTCACCAGATCCAGTGCGTAGCCCAGCAAATACACCAGGGCGATTTTATTGCGATAGGCCATGACCGGCTCCTTGATTGCGCAGGGCACAGTAGGCTGCTTTTGCGGCTGGAGGAACCGCGTCTGGACTGCTAGATTGTCAAAATTATTTTGACAATGAGCGAGATTCAGCATGGTCAGTCTCGATCGATTCGACACCTTCAAAGCTGTAGTCGAAGCCGGTTCCCTGACGGCCGCCGCCGATTTGCTGGGCCAGACCCGGGCGGTGGTGAGCTTTAACATCAAGCGGCTCGAGGCCGAGCTGGGGGTGACTCTGTTGACGCGCAACACCCGGCGGCTGGCGCTGACCGAGGCCGGGGAGCGCTTTTATCTGCACTGCCTGAGCATGCTGGAAGCGGCGCAACTGGCGATAGACGAAGCCCGCAGTGAGCACACCGAACTCAAGGGCACATTACGCATTACCACCACTGTGGAATATGCACTGGCCAAGGTGGTGCCGGCGCTGGAGCTGTTTCGCGACCTGCACCGCGATCTCAAGGTGCACCTGTCCACGTCATCGACCCACGCGGACTTGATCTCCGAGCGTTTTGACGTGGCCCTGCGGCTCGGCCGGGTGGTCGACTCCAGCCATCGGGCCGTGCAATTGAGTACCTTCGATATTTTGCCCGTGGCCACACCGGCATTTGTCGCCAGCGTGGCGCCCATCGACTCGGTGCATGCCCTTGAGCAGACCCCGTGGCTGGAGCACGGGCGGGTCGGGGAGTTGAGTATTACCCATGTCGGGCGCGCAACGACTCAACCCTATCAACCCAACCCCGCCAGGGCGCGGATCAAGGCCGACAATTCCTCGGTATTACGGGCTTTTGCCCTGACCGGGCAGGGGGTGGCGATCCTGCCCGACTGGCTGATCGAGGATGACTTGCGCACCGGGCGCCTGATTCACCTGCTGCCTGAGTGGCAACTGACCCGCCAGGGGGTCTACGCCCTGTATCCCGATACCCGCCATTTGCCGCTCAAGGTGCGGGTGTTTATCGATTTCATGAAACACCAGAGCTAAAAAACGGTAGGAGCGAGCTTGCTCGCGAGCCTCTAAAGCTCGCGAGCAAGCGCGCTCCTACAGGTGACAGTTCTTCAGTTCCCGGTATTCAACCCGAAGCGCTTCATGAGGATTTTTTGCAGCAGGCAGCCCGGCAGCAACGCGGCCAGCAGCGGCAGGGCACGGCTGCCATTGCCGAAGCGCAATATCGACGGCGGCCTGGATTTTTGCGTGGCTTTGAACACGGCGTCAGCAAGCGCAGCCACCGGCGTAGGGTTGTCTTGTGAAGCCCTGGCGCGAGCGCGAATGCCTTCACGCATCGGCCACCAGGGTGAGTCCCGGGCAATCAGTTCTTCAACCTGAGCGCTGGCATTGCTGGCGAACGCGGTATCGATGGCGCCGGGCTGCACTTCCAGTACGCGAATGCCAAAGGGCGCCAGCTCCATGCGCAGGGCATCGCTCAGGGCATGCACGGCGGCTTTTGAGGCGCAGTAGGCCCCGGCAAACGGCGTGACCAGTACCCCGGAGACACTGCCGATATTCATCACCAGCCCGTTGTTGCGGCGCAGTGCTGCAAACAGGGCGCGGGTCACCCCGACCACGGAAAACACATTGGTTTCAAACTGGCGCTGCATGCCCTCGACGCCACCGTCGAGCACCGGGCCCATGGCGCCATAGCCGGCATTGTTGATCAGCACATCCAGCCCGTCCTGCGCCAGGCGTTCGGCCAGTTGCGCCAGCGCTACCGGATCATTCACATCCAGTTGCACCGCGTGAAACCCTGCCGTCGCCAGTCGGGCCACGTCGTGCGGTTTGCGGGCACAGGCCCAGACTTCATGGCCGGCCTTGTGGAAGACATCGGCCAGGGCGCGGCCAATGCCGCTGGAACAACCGGTGATCAAGACACGGGGCATCAAAAAATCCTTAGTTGGAAAAGCTGCCTTGCAGGCGCTCTGCGCGGAACTCGAGGGTTTGCGGGCGATAACCGGCGCGCAGGGGCGGCATGGGCAAACAGTCATGCCAGGTCGCAGCGCCTTGAAGTTCGCCAGGGCCACGATAGCGGGGGGCAGTGTAGAGGTTGTCGGCGAGATTGACGGTATCGCCCGGAGCATAGGCCGCGATCCGCCAGCCCAGTTCGATCAGCGGCACGTCATTGCCATTGCGCAGGGTCACAGCGAGGGGACGGTCAGCCGGGCATTCGCCGGGTGCGTAGGTAATACGCAGTTCAAGCCGTTCCAGTTGCCGGGCTTCGCGGTTGTCCAGCCACGCCACCGATGCGGCCACCAGACCCAGGCCGACCACTGCCGCCAGCGACACCGGCAATGCCTTGGACGGATAGCGCAGCAACAGGATGAGCCAGGTGATGATCAGTAAAACGCCGATAAGCATGACGCTCGCCTTATCTGAAGATGAGCTGTCAGCATGAGGGGTGAAGCCCGCGGCATCAAGCGCGATGCCGCGCTGCGCCACTTGTAGTCGCTGCCGCAGGCTGCGAGGTTTTTATTCGCCGCAGAGCTGAAAGCAAGGGCCTGCGGCCCTTATCGCAGCCTGCGGCAGCGACTACAAAGTGATGGGCGTTACTGGGCTATGGTCTTGATCGACACGCTACGTCCCACCGGGGTCGAGCGTCCGTACACATCTTCAAAGCGCTCGATGTCGTCTTCGCCCAGATAGCTGCCGGACTGCACTTCGATGATTTCCAGGGCGATTTTCCCCGGGTTGCGCAGACGGTGTACCGAGGCAATCGGGATGTAGGTCGACTGGTTCTCGGTGAGCAGGAATACGTTCTCGTCGCAGGTCACTTCTGCTGTGCCCGATACCACGATCCAGTGTTCGGCGCGGTGGTGGTGCATTTGCAGCGACAGGCACGCGCCGGGCTTGACCGAAATATGTTTGACCTGGAACCGTCCGCCCATGTCCACCGAGTCATAGGAGCCCCACGGACGATAGACTTCGCAGTGGTTCTGGGTTTCGCTGCGGCCTTGCCCGTTCAGGGTGTTGACCATCTGTTTGACCCCCTGAACCTTGTCCTTGTGGGCGATCATCATCGCGTCTTTGGTTTCGACCACCACAATGTTGTCCAGACCGATCACCGACACCAGTTTGCCGTTGCCGTGGATCATGCAGTTGGTACTGTCCTGAATCACCACATCGCCCTTGCAGACGTTGCCGTTGACGTCTTTTTCATTGACGTCCCACAACGACGACCAGCAGCCCACATCACTCCAGCCCGCCGTCAAAGGGACGACGCAGGCGCGCTGGGTTTTTTCCATCACCGCATAGTCGATGGAATTGTCCGGGCAGCAGGCGAAGGTGGCTTCGTCGATGTCGATGGTGTCGACGTCTTGCTGGCTGCGCTCCAGGGTCAGCACGCAGGTGTCATAGATATCCGGCTCGTGTTGCTTGAGTTCTTCGAGGAAGCGGCTGGCGCGGAACATGAACATGCCGCTGTTCCAGAAATAGCCGCCGCTTTTGACGAACTCGGCGGCACGCTTGGCATCCGGTTTTTCGACGAAGGATGCGACCCGGCTCACGCCTTCGGGCAGTAAGCCGTCGGCTGCGGACTTGATATAGCCATAGCCGGTTTCAGGCTTGAGGGCCGGCACGCCGAACAACACCATTTCGCCCCGCTCGGCGGCCACGGTGGCCAGGGCCAGCGCCCGTTGCAGGGCTTTGCGGTCTTCCAGTACGTGGTCGGCGGGCAATACCAGCATCAACTCGTCGCGACCTTCGCTGATCAGCATCATCGCCGTCAGTGCCACGGCGGGCGCAGTGTTGCGGCCGAAGGGTTCCATGAGGATGCGCTGGGTCTCGAGCTTGCGGTTGGCCAGTTGCTCATTGACGATAAAACGGTGGTCTTTATTGCACACCACGATCGGTGGCTGCATGCCTTCGAATACCAGCCGTTCGAGGGTTTGCTGGAACAGCGTCTGCTCGCCGGTCAGGGCCAGAAACTGCTTGGGAAACTGCTTGCGCGACAAAGGCCACAGACGCGAACCGCTACCACCTGAAAGAATTACCGGAATCATGTTGTCTCTCCAAATCTGAAATAGGTTTCCCCTGTAGGAGCGAGCTTGCTCGCGAGCTTTTCAACGCGCACACAGCTCGCTCCTACAGACAAGGGAAGGCTTTTATCGGGTCGAAACAGGGCGTTTTACCCAGGTCGGCGAGACGCTGGCACCGCTGCCGGTGACGTACAGCACGGCGGCTTCACCGCGCTCCAGGGCGACAGGCTTGAGATCACTGATTTTCCTGTCGCCATCGAACAGCGCAAAGCTGACCTTGACCGGGTTGATCTCGCGCTCGCCACGGCCTTTGGCAGACACGGCCTTGACCACGTCGGTCTTGCCGTCTGCGGTTTTCAGGGTCAGGGTTTTATCGGTGAGGTTCTGCACCCGGACCAGGGACTTCTGCTTGTTTTTGAACGGTGGCTCTTCAATCAATTGCGGCTGGCCGCTGGCGCTGTTGACCAGGGTGTAATAGTGATCGGCGGCCAGTTTCACCGACAGGTTCTGACTGCCGACTTTGGCGCTGTAATCACCCTGGGGCATAAAGCTGAAATCGCTGCTGCCCTGAGGGGGAACGTCGTCGAGGGCGGTGCTGCCCACGGTGGCACTGACTTGCTGAGGGCTGGCGTTAAAAATACGCACAAAGCTCGACCCCTTCGGCGCAACCGGCCCATAGAGGGCGGCATCGCCGCCGGCCCAGGCTTGCATTGAGAGCAGGCTCATGCCCGCAACCAGCGCGAGGGATTTGGCGAGACGGCGTGGAGCAGGTGTAAACGGCATGGCTTTGAATGACATCAGTAGTACCTCTCTTTCAGTTTTGCGCCCGGACGGGCGTCTCGGATTCAGCGGTGTTCTGTGCGACTTGCGGCGGCTGGCCGGCGGCCTGTTTCAAGTCCGCGACCCACTGCGGGTCGGCGTCGCCAATCTCGTTGTCCACCGGCAGGTAACGCTCGGGGAATTCCCAGATCAGCACCTGTGGCGGGGTGTTCTTGAACGCATCGCTTTTGAGGTAGGCGAGCATCGGCAGGATCGGTCCGTGGCCGTCGGTGGAGTCATTGATGACATCGCTGCGCAGTGCCTGCTTCAGGGCACCGACAAAATTCCAGTTGGGGTTGGCGCTGTAGCTGGTACCCACCAGCGTCACCGGCACTTCGCTGTCGGCGAACAATGAGTCTTCGCTGTCAGCAGCCGATTCAGCGGGGCGGGTGCTGCGTTTTTCCAGCGGTTCGGACGGCGGCAGCAGGTTGCTGAACAACGGGTCCAGTGGCAGGAAGCGCTCCAGGTCGCCGTTGTGTTGCTCGACCTTTTGCGCCTCGGTCACAAACTGTTGCGGGTTGCCGCTGAGCGGGAATTGCTCGGCAATCGAAGCCCCCAACTGTTGGGCGGCAATCAGAGCGCCGTCCGGCGTCCAGTGTGTGTCGGTACGCAAGAACACCTGCGCACCGGCCTGCTTGGCCTGTTGCAGCGGGCCCATCAGGTCTGGGGCCAGCACCTTGCTGGCGGCCAGGCGGGCATGGAAGTCGCGGTACAGATCGGCATAAATGGCGGCCGGGCGCTGCTCACCCATATGCTCGGGATACAGGCGCACCTTGGTCGGCACCACCGCCATCACCAGTTTGATCCCGCGTTCCTTGAGGGTGCGGCGTACGCCTTCGACCAGCGCATAGTTGTCGGCCACGTGCTGCTCGGCATCGGGCCACGGCTTGAACTCTTCGTCGCTGTACAGCCATTGATCGCGGCCCAGCACCACGCCGGGACGACCTTCGTTGAACAGGGTGAAATCCAGCGCTGCCCAGAGGTTGGTGCCCAGTCGCTTGATCGGGAACTCATCGTCGTAACGGGTTTCGACAGCTTTGCTCCAGCGGCCGTTTAGCACGGTGTCTTTGCCGGTGGTGTTGAAGCCGATGAAGCTGCGCGTGGCCAGCAGCCCCAGGCCCACCAGCAGGGCACAGAAGAACGTGACGTAGAGGATGCGTAATGTTCGGTTCATGGTCGGCTCCCCTTAGAACTGGAAGTAGAGGAACGGCGAAAAGCTCTGCGCCGAAAGTTTGAGAATCGAGGCGATAAACAGCAGCACGATCAGAGTGCGCATGGCGTAACGCGGCCAGTCAGCAACCCAGTACGCCGGTTGCACGGTGGCCTCGGTGCCGACGGTGTAACCGGGCAGGTGCAGGCTGCCCGGCACATCGCCGGGTACTGCCTTGATCAGGCCCGGTTGTGCGGTGGCAGGGCCGTCGGCGTCTGTTTTACCGGCTGTTTTGGGCGTGTTGTACAGGTCGCGCAGGCCGAAAAAGGCCAGGGTCAGGTAGGCAACGATCAGGGTGGCGACCTGCAGGCCGGTAAGGTTGGCGCTGTTGAGATCCGACAGTGACCACTGGCCAAAGCTGAACATGGCGCCATACATGCGAGCGGCGACGTGCAGGTTTTCGGAGCGGAAAATCACCCAGCCCAGCACCACGATGAAGAAGGTCAGTACCCAGCGGATCGGGTTCAGGGCCCGGGGATTGGTGTTCAGGCCCAGGGCTTTTTCCAGCGCCAGCCACAGGCCGTGCCAGGCTCCCCACAGGATGTAGGTGATGTTGGCGCCATGCCACAAACCGCCCAGCAGCATGGTCAGGAACAGGTTGCGGTAGGTGGTCAGCGTGCCTTTGCGATTGCCGCCCAGGGTGATGTACAGGTAGTCACGCAGCCATGTGGAAAGGCTGATGTGCCAGCGGCGCCAGAACTCGGTGATCGACTGGCTGATGTACGGCTGTTTGAAGTTTTCCATAAAGCGGAAACCCATCATCAAGCCCAGACCGATGGCCATGTCGCTGTAACCGGAGAAGTCGAAATACAGTTGCGCGGTGTACGCCAGCGCTCCGAGCCAGGCATCGCCGGTGGTCGGGGCCTGCAGGGCAAAACAGTGATCGGCAACCACTGCCAGGGTGTCGGCAATGAATACCTTTTTGATAAACCCTTGCATGAACCGCGTGGCACCTTCGCTGAACTTGTCCAGGGTGTGGGTGCGGTTATTGAACTGGTCGGCCAGGTCGCGAAAGCGCAACACGGGCCCGGCAATCAGGTGCGGGAAGATCGCCACAAAGGCGGCAAAGTCGATCAGGTTGCGGGTCGCCGGGGTATCGCCGCGGTACACGTCGATGATGTAGCTGATGGACTCGAAGATGTAGAACGAGATCCCGATGGGCAGCAGTACATTGGTCAGGATGAACGGGTCCAGACCCACCGAACTCATCATGGCGTTGATGCTGTCGACGCCAAAGTTGGCGTACTTGAAGTAGCCCAGAATCGCCAGGTCGACCACTACCCCGAGCAACAGCCAGCGTTGGGCGGGTTTGGTGCGCACCCCGGCGGCACCGACCTTGAGGCCGATCCAGTAGTTCCAGAGGGTGACGGCGATAAACAGTGCCAGGAAATCCACCCGCCACCAGGCGTAGAACGCATAGCTGGCGAGCAGTAGCAGCAGGTTGCGATAGCGTTGCCCGCTCAAGTAATACAGCGCCAGAAATACTGGCAAGAACATAAACAGGAACACATTGGATGAAAAAACCATCCTGACTTCTCCGTGTTGACCAACAGTAAAGGGCCAGGCCCCCCCAAACCCCCCATGAAAAAGTCGGGGGGGTAAATCGATGCAATCCCTTCTTCGCGTCTTCCCTTTTCCCCTCTGTAGGAGCGAGCTTGCTCGCGATCTTTTGATCTCGAAGAGCTCGCGAGCAAGCTCGCGCCTACAGAGGGTTCAGGGTGGCGGGTTATTTGCCTTTTTCGTGGGCCGGGTCGTAGACCCGGGTCAAATCGCCACCCAGTCGAAAGGTCTTGAACGGCTGCATGCCGCGTTTCATTTCAATGACGTCCGGGGTGCAGGTGTAGAGGGTGCAGAAGGGTTCGAGCCAGGCGAATTTGGCGTCGACTTTCAAGTCGGTCATGTCCTGCTTTTTACCGTTCTTTTGTTCGAACTCATCCGGGTCCTTGACCCCGCTGAGCACGCGTTCGCCCAAGCGTTTCAGGGCCCCGTTGTTTTCGTTGCGCAGATCCACGCCATTGACCAGGGCAAAACTGGCGATCATCGACAGGGGCGCCAGGGCGTAGTTGTGATAGGCCAGGGCACGTTGCTGGCGCTTGAGTTCGTTGGGCAAAAAGCCTTGGGCATCGACTTGATTGGCGCCGACCTTGAACTCTTTCACCGACCAGTCGAACAGGTCGCGACGGTTGGTGGCGATGGCGGTTGCCATCACTGACCATGCCGACCAGTACGAGTGGTTATTGGTTTTTTCCAGCGCCAGGTTGTCCCAGTCGCTGACCACCTGATCCGCCATTTTGCTGAACCAGGCTTCGATCACCTGCGCTTGCTGCGGATGTTGGGCCAGCGGCTGCGAGCTGGAGAATTTCAGGCGGATGTAAGACGAGGCCATGCTGCCCAGCGCCCATTTGCGCATCGACTTGCCGGTGTGATTGAAGTCTTTGCTCATCAGTGCATCGGCCTCGGCCCAGGCCGTAAGCCAGTTCAGCGTGCATTCGAGCTGTTGCGGGCGACCGTCACGCATGAATTGCATCACCTTTTTACTGGTGCTGCGTTCCAGGGTGGTGATGCCGGAAGTGGCCTCGCGGAAGGCTTTTTCCGAGTCGACATTGAGTGTCGAGCGGGCCTTGTCCGAGCCTTCATACTTGCTGCGAAATTCCAGCTTGCCGGTGTACGGCTGCGGCATGGTCTCGCAGTCGTTTTTGAAATCGCCGGTTTTAAAGGCTTCGACCGCAGCGTAATAACCCTGGGGCGGGCGCAGTGTCTCGGCGGCGTTGGCGGTGCTGGCAAACATCGCCAGCCCGAGCAAGGCCGGGGTCAGTAATGAACGTAGTGTGATCGGTGCAGTTGGCATCAGATACCTCATCGTCCGGCCTGCGCGTGGGATTGCGCAGGGGAGGGGAATACGTTGCGTTTGCAGAGTCGGGCCTCGACCTTCTGCGGCTCGGCCCCGGCTTGCGGACCCTCGATTTCAATGGCCAGCAAATTCTGGCTGGCCCAGTCTTCGTCAGTGCGCAGTTCGAAGGCGAAACGCCCATCGGTGTCAGAAGTGGTCGGCTTGTCGATTTTCAGATTCTCGTGGCGCCCGTTCATGTACCAGAGGGTGGCTTGCAAGGTTTTCACCGAGGGGTCGGCGAAGCGGATATCAATTTGGTGATTGGCGTTGCGCAGGTCCAGGTTGCGGCTATTGACCAGCATCTGGTTCGCGCCGGGCTTGAGCGTGGTGCTGTTGCTCATCAGCGCGGGCTTGCCTTCGCAACCGTTGTCGAGCAAGGACAGCATTTGCCGGTAGGTGATTTCCTGATCGAGGCGATACAGCGGTGAGAATTCCCAGATCAGCACCTTTGGCGGGGTTTTCTGGAATTCTTCGCTGCCCAGGTACTGCAGCATCGAGCCTTCCAGGCCGCCACCGGGGAAGGCAACGTTGAGCACGTCGGCACCGATGTACTGCTCCAGAAAACCCGAGAAGTTGTAGTTTTTGCCGCTGTGGCTGGTACCCACCAGGGTGATCTGCGGGTTGCCCGAATCGCCGAACAGGTCGCCGTCAGCGGCTTCGCCCTTGGGCTCGGTGCTAAACTGATCCATGTACTGCACGGCATAGCTGGTGCCGCATAGCTGGCCGGCCATGTTGTGCAGGGTGCCGGTCTTGCCCATGCGCCCGGAGATTTTGGTCTCGAATTCACGCTGGGGAATATCGGCGAAACCGGGGATTTTTTTCACGGTGTCGGCGACGATTCTGGCGGTGCGTTCAGCCCCGTAAGGTGTCCAGTGCTGGTCGCCGCGGAAGTAGAAATCGTGGGCCTGTTTTTCGTTGGTCAAAGGTGACAGGTCGGGCACGTAGTAGCCCATTTTGGCGAAGCGCCCGAGCATGGCCTGATAGTTTTTCAGGGCCTTGTCGTAGTCGTATTTTTCGCGCTCGGCGGGCATCAGTTTGTTGCGGTTGACCAGCCCGCGGGTCGGTTGATACACCACCACCAGCTCCACCCCTTTGCTTTTGAACGCATCGTGCAATTGCTGCATGCGTTTGTAGCCGGCCGGCGTGGTGTCGAATTCGGTGCGCAGGTCTTCCTGGGTGCGGAACAGCCAGTCGCCTTCAGCCTGCACCAGGGTGGTGAAGTTTTGCTGGTAGCGTGTGGTGTAGTTTTTCGCGTCGTGGGCTTGGGGGCACAGGTTGCAGCAAGGTTCTGCGCTGAATGCCGGGGCTTGAATCTCGTCTGCCTGCACGCCGCAACCGGCGGCGAGGATGGCGGCGGTCAGGCCCGACAAGCTTAGAAATTTGATCATATGGGGGGGCATAACAGTCATCCTCAGTCGCGCATTTCGGTCTGGCGTTCAACGGGGTCGATCAGCACGGCTTTTTGCTGGCGCACCAGCAGGTCGAGAATCTCGCCCTGGCGCTCACCCAGAATGCCGTTGAAGCTGATGCCGCTGGATTTGCTCGGGGCCAGCATCGATACCCGATACAGCTCGATGCTCAGGGGCGAGTCGATGCTCAGCGGGCCGCTGCCGTTACCGGCCAGTTCGCCACCTACCAGAATCAGTGACACCTGGGTGTCGAACGGGTCGAGGTCGATGTCGCGGTCGGTCTCGGTCAAATCCTTGATGTGGCCGTAGACGCCGGTCAGGCCGTTGGCCAGGGCGATGTTTTCGTACAGCCGGATATTCACGCTGTTGCGCACCCGGATTCCGTGGCGGCGGTTGTTGATCACCTTGTTGCCCCACAGCAGGTTGTCACCGCTCTCGTAGAGAGTGATGCCGTCGGTGTGGTTCTGGAAAATCTGGTTGTCGGCAATCAGGTTGTTGGAACTGTTGCGGTCGATCACCAGGCCCGACAATTTGTTGTCATGGCTGCGGTTGTTGAAGATGAAGCTGTCGTTCACCTCGCGGGAAATAATGATCCCGTGCTTGCGTTGGGTGCCGAACACATCGTTGTCGGCGATGATCAGCCCGTGGGAACGGTCATGGGGGTCGATGCCGTAGACGATGTTGTCGCGGTAGGTGTTGCCCTTGACCACAAAGTCGCGGGTTTCATAGCAGTAGAAGCCGTACCACATGTCCGAGAATTCGGAGCCCACGATCCAGCCAGTCGGCTCATCGCGTTTGACCACCTTGGCCATGTTGGGCGTGTACTGGGAAATACTCACCCCGTACGACTTGCTGTTGGCGTAGCCGAAGCTGGCCATTGTGCTGTTGACGATGTACGTCTCGGTGCCACCCCAGGCCAGCAGGAACGGGCGAAACGCCTTGGCATCACGGAAGGTCGCCGGGCCGTTGTCCTTTTCGCGCCAGCCGGTGACCTTGGTGTCGCGCACGAACAGCTGGCCGTCGTTGACCATGAATGCACCGGCTTCTTCAGACAGGCGCAGCTCTTTGGTGCTGCTGTCGATGTCCAGAATGCCCTTGTGCCCGACCACGATCGGCAAGCGTGCCAGGTATACCCCCGGTGCGGTTTCGCTGAAGTATTGTTTCGGCAGGCGGCGGGCCAGATCCTTGAGGTTTACATAGCCGTCGTCGATAAAAATTGCCTGGGGGATGCCGCCCTGGCGCACTACCCATTCGGCCATTTTGTTGTCGCCGCCGATAAAGTCCTTGAGGGCGTTTTCCTGCATCATGCGGCGCACGCTGACCTTGCCGGCGGTACTGCGCACGATCTTGGCCGCTGCCGCCTCGGCGGTGTAGCCGCTGATGTCGGGCAGTGCCGGTTTGGCTATTTCCAGCGGCGCGCTGGGGGCGGTACGCACGGTATAGGTCTTGGCCTGTTGCAGCTCTTTGGCCAGGCCCGGGCGCGGTGGCTCGACACTGGCAAAGGCCATTGAACTTGCCAGCAGCAGGGCGCCGGCCAGCAGGCTGACCGCGCCTTTATTGGCAGGATGGTTCATCTCTCGCACTCCCGTTGGCGTTGTCATCAGAAGCGCCAGATCACGTCGACAAACGCGCGGTGCATGTACGAGTCCACGCTTTTGCCGTAGGCATCGCCCGGCTTGAATACACCGCCGCGAAACCGCACCAGGGCCGAAGGCTCATCGATGGACTGGCTGAGGGCGGCAGGCAGCAGGCCTTTTTTGAAGTACTTGGTGACCACCAGGTCCATTTCCTGGCCGAGGTCGTTTTTGCCGTCGACCAGCGGCAGTGAGGTGCTGGAGAGCAGGCCGCTGGTGGGATCTTCGCTGTTTTCTACGGCATTGATGCCGTTGCTGCCCACCGGCTTGCTGGCGTCGACGCGCCAGAACTTGTGGTAGACGAGGCTGGCGTCGTAGTCGTCGCGCAACTGCCACGAGGTGAACAGGCTGGCGCTCTGGATGTTCTGCATCTCGCCACGGAAGGCTTCACCAAAACGGTGAACCCGCGAGCGGGTCCCGGTGAAGCTGGAGCGGTTGCTCTCAAGCCCGGTCTGCTGATAGTTGGCGCTGGCGCGGGAGTAGGCACCGCCCACCTGCCAGTTCGGATCAAGGCGCAAACGCACCCCCAGATCGGTGGCCCAGCCGTCGACGTCGTCACTGGTTTTAGCGCCGGCGAGGGTGTGCCCGTCGACCGTCGAGGTGGCCAGGCTGTCGCGCTTGCCGGTCATGCCGGTGACGCTGGCCCAGTAGTTGACGGTGTTGGTGTTGCGGTAGTTGTAGGCGTCGCTGTTAGCCTCGATGCCGAGCCAGGTCAGGTCGCCGTTACGGGTTTTATCCAGGGCGTCGATTTCTGCGCCTTCGTGCTTGAGCTTGCCGTCATCGTGGCTGTGGTGGGCGCGGGCGCCGACCCATTGGCCGGGTTTCCATTGCGCCGAAATATCGCCGTACAGGTGCAACCGGTCCTGATCGTCCGGGGCCAGTTCGCTGAGGTCGGTACGGTATTCGCTGAAGCGCTGCGCCGCGCCGAGGTTGGCCTTGAGCAGGGTGGTGTCGAAGGTCCAGTTCAGGGCTTCGATGTTGGTATCGCGCCACATGCCATCATCGTTGTGCAGGCGCTGGCGCCCGAGTTTGAGCTGCTCGCCGGGGTAAGCGGTGAAGCCTTTGTAGCCGATCCAGAACTCGCGTAAAGCCAGATAGCTTTTGTCCGGTTTGCGCGCGTCATTGCCGCTGCTCGATTGCTCTTCATCGGACTGTTGCAGGGTATCGGTTTCAATAATGTCGCTGGAGGTCACGGCCTGGCCCATGGCATAGGCGCTCCAGTTACCGCGCTCGCCATACACCCATGGACGCAGGTCCAGCCCCACCCCGTTGACGTCACCGCCTTCACGGGTACCGAGGTCACGGTCGTCTTCGGACTGGGCAGTGACTTTCATCTCCAGACCAAAATTCTGCTCATCGGTCAGGGCCGCCAGTGTCGGGCACGACCACAGCAGGGCGAAGGACAGGCCAATGCCGGCTTTCACAAAAGGGTTCAGGGTCATGGGGTTTCCTCGCCGTTGTCTTGTTCCAGCGTCTGCACGGCCAGGGCGTTCTGGCTCAAGGTGGCACGCACCGCTTGTTCTTTTTGCAGCAGGCGTTGAGCCTGCGCGCGCTGCTCTACGGGCAGTTGCTCATCGAGTTGCGCGGCCAGTTCATTGCCTTGCGGGGTGTCCTGGGCTTTGGCCAGCTGGCTGAACACGTAGGCGTTGAGCCGGTTGGGTTGGGTCCCCTTGCCTTGGGAGAAAAGCTGGGCGATGGCGAAGTCGGCGCTGTTCTGGCCGTTACGGGCAGCCTTGAGCAAATGATCGAGGGCTTTTTGCGGGTAGACCTGCCCCAGGTAACCACGGCGGTAGATCTGCCCCAGGTAGTAATCGGCGGCCACTTCTTTATCCACTGCCTGCAGGAAATGCGCCTCGGCCTGTTTCGCGTCCGGGGTCAGCCATTTACCGTCGTAGTACAGCTTGCCCAGCAGCAGCTCGGCTCGTGGCTGATCTGCCGCGCGGCCGTTGTCCAGGTAGGCCTGTAATTGTGCGACATCGCCTTGCTCCGGGAAGTCGTAGAGCAGTTGCGCGAGGCTGACCCAGGCCGCCGGGTAAATCGGTGCGATGTTCTCAAGCAACGATTTGGCCGTATCCGGGTCGGGAGTGCCAAGGCTCGGATCGGCCAGCACCCGGGCAACGCCGTCGACCCGTTGGGCCGATGCGCTGCCCTCGCGGTAAGCGTTTTGAAGTTGCTTGAGCAACTGCGCCTGCTGTTCGGTGTTGCCTTGTTTCTGATAAACCGTGGCCAGCTCGACATAGCAGCTGTCATTGCTGACCAGCGCCTGTTTGCAGATGGACTGGACTTGATCCAGATGCTGATCGTAGGTGCCTTGAATGCGGTACAGGGCAATTTGCGCCAGGCCCGCCTGGGGATAGCCAGCCGCGAGCCACTGGTTGATTTGCTGCTGTGCGTTGACCTCGGGGAAGCTCTGCGGGTGCTGCAAATACAGCATGGCCAAAGGTGTGAGGCTGCTGGCGTCGCCGCTGGCAAAGGCTTGCTTGAGCAAGGTTTGCGCTTCGTGCAGTTCAGCGTCGGTGGCGCCGGGCTTGGCTGCCAGTAAACGGCCCAGACGCGCCTTGGCCCGGGGCGAGGTTTGCGCCGCTGCCCGGTAGGTGGCTTCGGCTTTGTTCAGTTGCTCGGTGTCGCGGCTTTGCATCCAGATATCGGCCAGGCCAACCTGGGCCTCGGTGTAGCCCAGGTCGGCGAGCACTTGATAGTTCTGTTGCGCGGTGGCGATATCGCCACGCTTGAGCGCTTCATTGGCCAGACGTTGATCGGGCAGGCCGGAGCAGCCGGCCAGCGCGATGGCCAGCAGACATAGCGCGGTAATCTTGTGGGAGCTGGCTTGCCAGCGATACGGTCCATGGGGTTGGCCTGCAACACCGGGGGGATGCAATCGCTGGCAAGCCAGCTCCCACCGCTGATTGGGGGTAAGGTTTGTCATGGTTAAAGACCCGCAGCCATGGCTTTGTCGATCAGCCAGTTCAACGAGGGCCCACGATCGCTGCTGACTTCAACCGGGCGACCGGTGAGGGCGCTGTCGAGCGGGGCGTCGGGCTTGATTTGCACGCGGATGTCCGAGGACAGGTTGTCGCTGTCCAGGCTGGTGCTGCTGATGATCTTGCCGCTGCGAACGGCGTCTTCACCGGCTACCTGGAAGTTGACGCGGGTGCCGGGCAGTACGTTGCCAAACTGGCGGTAGCTGAAACGTGCAGCCACGTCGGCTTCACTGTTGCGCGGTACCAGTTTGAAAATCACGTCGCCCTTGCTGGCGTACTGGCCGTTGGCAACCAGTTGCTCGGCAACTACGCAGTCACATGGCGAGGTCAGGGTGCCGGTCATTTGCTTGCCGAACAGGGTTTCGATGTTCTCGGGTTGCAGCTGGTTCTCGTCCAGGTGGCCCTTGAGTACATCGAGCATGCTGGTGCTGAAGGTGGCCAGTGGCGCGCCGTTGGCCGCCAGCTGGTCATCCTTGATCAGGCTTTGTACGGTGCCGTCGCGGGGCATGGTGATGTTCAGCCCCTGCACGCTGACCAGTGCCGACTGGGCGTGGGTCACGAAGTACAGGCCGTAGACCGACTTGGCGACAAAACCGAAGGCCAGCAGGCCGACGACAAAAATCCCGGCGCTGAAGGTGACGGCTTTAAAGCGCCCGAAAGGGCTCATGCCGCTGCCGCCGTCCTTGACTTTGCGCGCCTTGGTGAAGTTGTCGCGCTGCAAGGTGGCAAGCACTTCGCCCATGGTCACAATGTCGCCGCTCAGGTGCGAGGTGATGAGATGGCGCAGGGTGGCAATGTCTTGCAGGTCGAGGTTCTGGAACTGGCAGCCGACGCGGCCGGTCTGGCGGTCGGCGTTGCGTACCAGCAGGTCGACGTCCATCGTCAGGCCCAGGTTGTCGATTACAAACTGTAAGCGCCCTTTGATTACATCGCCGACCTTGAAGGGCTGGTTGGCAGCGTTGAAGCTCAGGCCGCCTGCCGAGAGGTCAATCAGCTTGACCTCCATCGGCGTACGGTCGGCGCCGAAAAAGCGCAGCTTGGCCGGGATTTTGACCCGCGCATGCTGGCGCTGGGCTTCAGATTCGTGGACAACGTTGGCGTTTACTTGAGTGTTCATAAGGTCTTGTTCCTGGTTAATTCGATCGAAGCGGTTCAGACCATCATCAACAGCACGGCGACGAAGATGCTGCCGGCGGAGAAGGTCATGGTCCGGGACGACCAGGTGTTGAACCAACGTTGAAAGCTGGCCAGATCACGGGTCAATTTGGTGTCCTGACGGGTCCAGGATTGCTGGTCGAGGCGGAAGAACACATAGATCTTCACTAGCGCGCCAACGATCTGGTTGTAATAAAGAATCAGCGGGTAAGCCGGGCCGATCCGGTGCCCCGAGCAGGCGAGCAACAGGGTCAGGACCAGGCGGGTGAAGCCGATCCACAGCAGGTAGGCGATGAGGAAACTGATGCCGTATCGGGCCGTGGCGATCAGTGCGGCGGTCAGGCCCAGCAAGGAGGTCCACATCGACACCCGCTGGTCGAACAGCACAAGACTGGTGAACAGGCCCAGGCGGTTGACCCCCAGGCCCAGCGCCCGGGCGTTCTGGCGCAGGTTGTTGCCGTACCAGCGAAACATCAGTTTGCGGCTGGCCTTGATAAAGCTTTTTTCCGGCGGGTGTTCCACGGTGTAGATGGCGGCGTCCGGCACGTAGAAGGTGTCGTAACCCAGGCGCATCAGGCTGAACCAGCTGGACTTGTCATCGCCGGTCAAAAACTTGAAGCGGCCCAGACGCCAGTGCTGCAGCGAATCACTTTCAACATCGGCGATAAAGGCCGGGTCGGTGACCACGTTGGCGCGGAACACGGACATGCGCCCGGTCATGGTCAGCACGCGTTTGGACAGGGCCATGGAGCACATGTTGATGTGACGCTGGGCGAAGCGCAGCTTGTGCCACTCGCTCATGATGTAGCCGCCGCGCACTTCACAAAATTCGTTGGTGGTCAGGCCGCCGACATTGCCGAACAGCTGAAACCAGGGCACGGTTTTGCGCACTACGCCGGGGGCGAGCACGGTGTCGCCGTCGATCACTGCAACCACTGCGCGCTCATCCGGCAGATGGCGGGAGATGGCACGAAAACCAAAGGCCAGGCCATCGCGCTTGCCGGTGCCGGCGATGCGTACAAAGTCCAGTTTGACCCGGGCAGGCGGGTTGAGCCGTTGCCACATGCTTTTGACCAGCAACTCATCGGACATCTCGACCAGCGAGCAGACGATGGTGGTGGGCAGGCCGCAGTCGATCGCTTCGCGAATCACCGAGCTGTACACCTGGGCGGTGGTCAGGGCGTCGATGCGAAAACTGGTGACCATCAGGAACACGTGCGAGGGGTCGGCAGACGTGCCCAGTTTGCGCACTTTGCGCCGCAGGTGCGGGTACACCACATATAAAAACAGCATGCCGCGCAGGAAGTGCGTGGCACCCATTGAGTAGCGCCAGATACCCACGACGCCAATCAGGAAAATAAAGTTTTTCGACTCGGCGTCGAAGATCGATGTCGGCAGCGCCAGCGCGAGGCCCATCAATAGTGTCAGGTAAAACAGCCAACCGGCGGCCTGGAGAAGGCCGTTTTTAAGCCTGGGCATAATCAGTATCCGTTTGAGCATTAAGGCGGTAGTGCGCAAACCCCGTAGTCGCTGCCGCAAGCTGCGAGCTTTGAAAAGCGCAACCGCTTCGCGCTTGTTCGCAGCCTTCGGCAGCGACTACAGGAAAGGGTTTGTTACCAGCAAATGCCTTCAGTACGGCCGCTGACGCTGGTGGCTTGGGACATGAAGCCCACCAGGTCGATCACTTGCTTGCCGTGGGGGGCGTTTTGCGCAAGGGCGCGGAATTGTTCGTCGCGGTTACCCAGGATGATCACGTCGCTGTTGTTGATGACGGCGTCAAAGTCAGAGTTGAGCAGGGACGAGACGTGGGGGATTTTCGATTCGATGTACTCTTTGTTCGAACCATGTACGCGGGCGTATTCGACGTTGGTGTCGTAGATGCTCAGCTCGAACCCTTTGCCGATCAGCATTTCGGCCAGTTCAACCAGCGGGCTTTCACGCAGGTCGTCGGTACCGGCCTTGAAGCTCAGGCCGAGCAGGGCGACTTTGCGTTTGTCGTGGCTGGCGACGATGTCGAAGGCGTTCTGGACTTGCGATTCGTTGCTGCGCATCAGTGAGTTGAGCAGCGGCGCCTCAACATCCAGGGAGCCGGCGCGGAAGGTCAGGGCACGTACATCCTTGGGCAGGCACGAACCGCCGAAGGCAAAGCCCGGGCGCATGTAGTACTGCGACAGGTTGAGGGTTTTGTCCTGGCACACCACGTCCATCACGTCACGGCCATCCACACCGACCGCTTTGGCGATGTTGCCGATTTCGTTGGCGAAGGTCACTTTGGTGGCGTGCCACACGTTGCAGGTGTACTTGATCATCTCGGCCACTTCGATGTCCTTGCGGATGATCGGGGCGCTGAGTTCTTCGTACAGCGCCTGCAGCACATCACCGGAGGCGGTGTCGAACTCGCCGATCACGGTCATTGGTGGCTGGTCGTAGTCGGCGATGGCGGTGCTTTCACGCAGGAACTCAGGGTTTACTGCGACCCCGAAGTCGATACCGGCTTTTTTGCCCGAGCATTGCTCAAGGAGCGGGATCACGACATTTTTCACGGTGCCCGGCAATACGGTGCTGCGTACCACGATGGTATGGCGCGAGGTTTTGTCACGCAGTACTGCACCGATTTCACGGCACACCGCTTCGATGTAGTTGAGTTCCAGGTCGCCGTTTTTCTTGCTCGGCGTGCCGACGCAAATCATCGACAGATCGCTTTCACGGATCGCCGAGGCAAAATTGGTAGTGCCACGCAGGCGTCCGGTCTGAATGCCCTGGGCCAGCAGTTCGCCCAGGCCGGGTTCCACGATGGGCGACTTGCCGAGGTTGATCAGATCAATTTTGTCCTGGGAAATATCGACCCCGATAACTTCATGGCCACGTGCAGAGAGACAACCGGCACACACGGCACCGACATAACCCAAACCAAATATGCTAATGCGCATCGCATTTACCTCTGTCATCTAAAGTAGGGGCGTACCAGGAATTACGGCAAATAAAGCCCGCAACGTCTGGAACAGACATCGTTAAGTTTCAAACTGTTTTAAGTTGTGCTTAAAGCGAGCAACTGATCATTTATTACAAGGCATGCCGGGTCGCAGGCATAACCTGGTATTGTCGGTTTTTGGCTGTAACTCATTGGTTGATAAGCGATTTCATGCGGATCGCGATGAGCGATTGTCAACCGTGTTGGTCACGGTCTATTAAATCTTATATACGATCGAAGTTAGTGCCGTCGTTGTAAGTCATTTCCTACAAACCTTGTAATAAATGTTACGGATTCTCTGAGCAGCACTTATGAACATAGTTCCGGTCCGTTGATCGCGTTTTCCCGGGATATGAACAATTTCGAAAAAGATGGCACTGCTTTCATATTGATGGCACTTAAGGTTTGGCCCTTTAATAACGGGTAGTTGGTCGTGACTAATAGTTAAGTGCCAGTACCGATTAAAAAACAGGGTGCCATTACGAAAAAAATTCACATTTGTCGAGTGAATTTAAGTTCATGCAGTGCCTCAGGCGGGGATTTACAGCGCGACGCATGCTCTGCGGGACAGAGCTGCGTCAAAAAGGCGGGGGTTATTCGGGGGCGTGGTCACGCAGGAAAACCAACAGGTCAGGTTTTGACTGTTCGGTACTGTAGCGGTAGCCCTGCTCGTCGAACTGTTTGAGCAGTTCGGGATTATTGATCCGCTCCTTGATCACGAAGCGGCTCATCATGCCCCGGGCTTTTTTCGCGTAGAAGCTGATGATTTTGTGCTGACCATTTTTCAGGTCCTTGAATTCGGTGTTGATGATGCGCGCGTTCAGGGCCGGCTTTTTGACTGCCGAGAAGTATTCGTTGGACGCCAGGTTGAGCAGCACGTCATCGCCTTGTTCGGCCAGGGCCTGATTCAGCCATTCGCTGATGCGGGTGCCCCAGAAGGCGTACAGGTCCTTGCCGCGGGCATTGGCCAGCTTGGTGCCCATTTCCAGGCGGTACGGCATCATCAGGTCCAGTGGCCGCAGCAGGCCATACAGGCCCGAGAGCATGCGCAGATGGGTCTGTGCGTAGTCAAAGTCGGCTTCATTGAAGTCCACGGCATTGAGGCCGGTGTACACATCACCCTTGAAGGCCAGCAGCGCCTGCTTGGCGTTTTCGGGAGTGAAGGCCGGGGTCCAGCTGCCGAAACGGGCCGCGTTGAGCCCCGAAAGCTTGTCGGACAAATGCATCAGCTCGCCAATCTGTTGCGGGCTCAGTTCGCGCAATTGCCCGATCAGTTCCTGGGAGTGGTCCAGGTATTGCGGCAGGGTGAAACGCGCAGTGGCCGGCGGCGTCTGGTAATCGAGGGTTTTAGCGGGTGAAATCACCATCAGCATGAGGTCGTCTCCTTTTAGCGTCGGGCGATTCTAGGCGCTGGCGGGGTTTGACTCCACCTATGGTGGTGATAGGAAGCCCTCGTCGCTGACGAGGTACGAGGTTGCGATAAGGGCCGAAGGACCTTCAACAAATCCTTTCGCAGCCTCGTGCCTCGTCAGCGACTACGGTACGGTGCGGTTATAGTGCTGGCAGTTTTTTAAAGGGAGACGGATCCGTGCGCATTGCTCTTATTTTCTGCGCCTGGCTGCTGTGTTCGGCGGCAGTGGCAGTGCCGAACGAACCGGCGACGCTGGACCGCAGCACATGGCCTGAACAACTGAACAGCCCGGCCTTGTTCGATGTGGCCTCGCGTGCAGAAATCCTGACCTTCGCTCACGCCTTGCTGGCCAGCGAGGCGCTTGATGACAATGCTCTGAAGCAGCGTCTGAACCTGAAGGTCATCAACATCGATGAGATTGATAGCCTGCGGCGCAAGCTATGGTTGCGGCTGCTGGCCAATTACAACTTTGCACAGCAGAGCTGCGATCAGGACGCATCGTTTTGCTATTACGTCGATGACATGGACAGTTTGCGTGAGCAGGCGGGCAAGTTCGAAGTCGCCGATGACTCGTTTTATGCCGCCTGGGCCGAACCGGCCCGCGAGTTTCACCGGCGCTATCTGGATGAGCAATTGCGCATGGCGGCGCTGTTCCCGCAAATCAGCAGTGAAATCGGCCTGTTCGGGGATCATGAGTTCAACGGCGATGAGATGAATGACCGGCTGTTCATGCTGACGTTTGACAGCGGCCCGACGCAGTCACCGGGTAACACGGACTGGTTGACCGACTATCTGCGCAAGCAATCGATCAGTGCCACGTTCTTTGTTCTGGGTAACAGTCTGCAAGCCCGACTCGATAAAAGCTCCGAAGCAGCAGTGAAGGCGCTGTACCAGGGGCAGTGCGTGGGCGTGCAGGGCTGGGAGTATCGTTCCCACAGCCATTGGCAAGACTGGCAGGCTTCGATTTTGCGCAGCCTGGCGTTGGTCAAACAAGGGGTGCCTCAGAACTACGTTCCTCTGTTTCGTCCGCCTTATGGGCAGCGTCGGGCGGATAGCGCAGGGTTCTTTGAATCGCAAGGCGTGAAGGTGGCGCTGTGGGACATTGATTCGCAAGACATGGCTGGCGGCATGACGGCCGAGCAGTCAGCACAACGGGTATTGAGCCTGATGTTGTTGTGGCGCCACGGGGTGATTGCTTTTCACGATACCCAGGACAAGGTGCGCAGCGCATTGCCCTGGCTATTGAAGGCAACGGCGCAGAGCGGGCTTGGCTGGGCGGATTGCGCAAAACCTCTGTAGGAGCTTGCTCGCGAGCTGTTTAAAAAATCGCGAGGCAAGCTCGCTCCTGCAGGGCTTGGGTAAGAAAAAGTTACATATAGACCTCTGACTCTAGCTGCGCTTCGGGCATCCGCCAAGGCGATTCGTCATTCTGAAAAATAAATTCTTTATTCGTTAAAAATCCTTTTTTTTGTCACACGTTTAGGAGTATTACGAAGACAGACCGCCGAAACCTGCACCACAGGTGGCGTCTTCCAGGACCCATCGGGAAGGGTATTCATCTGAACGCATCAGATGAGTTCGGCAGTCACTTCGAGGCGCAGCACTGTTGTGGTATTGCGTCGAATGGCTCCCACAAAGGTGACCGAGTATGGATGATCACGGACGCACTCCTTCTTCCAACCAGCCAATCCTTTATGTACTCGATACCAATGTTCTGATTCACGATCCAAACGCGCTGCTCAATTTCGAGGAGCACCACGTCACCATCCCGATGACCGTGCTCGAAGAGCTCGACAAACTCAAAACCGGAAAATTACTGGTGGCTGCGGAGTGTCGCCAGGCGATTCGTCTGATTGATCAGACACTGGGTGCGTCTTCTCCCGAAGACGTCGAGGCGGGTGTACCTATCCTGCGGGGCAAAAGCGGTCCCAAAGGCTTTTTATCGATTCTGATGAACAAGCGCAGGGAGCCTAACGCGCTGCTCCCTGAAAACCTCAACGACAACATCATCATCAACCAGCTGATCGATCTGCACACCCGTGACCCTGAGCGGCGTGTGGTGCTGGTGACCAAAGACATCAACATGCGCCTCAAGGCCCGGGCGTGCGGGATCGCCTCCGAGGACTACAGCACTGACCAGCTGGTTGACGACGTGGCGCTGCTACCCCGTGGCTATCACACCATGACGGGCTCGTTCTGGGACCGGGTCAGCAAAGTCGAAACCCGTCAGGGCCATGGTCGGACCTGGCACCAGGTGCAGTTGATCGACAACCTGCCTGCCGTGCATATCAACGAGTTCATCATTGATGAACAGGGGTTCGTCGGCTGGATCAAGGAGATTCGCAAGGACCACCTGCTGATACTCGACCTGCATCAGGAGCCGCTGCTGCATCAGGAAGCGTGGGGCTTGAAACCGCGGGATATCTATCAGGCACTGGCACTGTTTGCCTTGCTTGATCCGGACATTCATCTGGTCAACCTGTCGGGTGCGGCGGGTTCGGGTAAAACCATTCTGGCGCTGGCCGCAGCGATCGAACAAACCATGGTCAGCAAGCGTTACCGGCGCATTATCTGTACCCGCAGCGTGCAAGGGCTGGATCAGGAGATCGGCTTCTTGCCGGGTACTGAAGCCGAGAAAATGGAACCTTGGCTGGGGGCCATCACCGATAACCTTGAAGCCTTGCATATGGAGGACGAAAACACCCATGGCAGCGTTGATTACATCCTGAGCAAGGTGCCGTTGCAGTTCAAATCCCTGAACTACATCCGTGGCCGCAGCTTCCAGCAAAGCCTGATCCTGATTGACGAGTGCCAGAACCTGACACCGCACCAGATGAAAACCATCATCACCCGTGCGGGCGCAGGTTCGAAAGTGGTGTGCCTGGGCAACCTGGCGCAGATCGACACCCCTTACCTGTCGGCCACCAGTTCGGGGCTGACCTACCTGACGGAGCGTTTCAAGGATTTCCCCAACGGTGTGCATATAGCCCTGCAAGGGGTGCCGCGTTCGATTCTGGCCGAGTACGCCGAATCTCACCTCTGAGGCAATTAACCTGTAGGAGCGAGTTTGCTCGCGAGCTTTTAAACAGCTCGCGAGTAAGCTCGATCCTGCAGGTATTGGGGGCGTCTCTTTGAGATCACCGTATAGACCGACGGCAATACAAACAGCGTAAACAACGTCCCCACGATCATTCCCACCACAATCACGATGCCCAGCCCGAAGCGGCTGCTGGCCCCCGCACCACTGGCAAACAACAGCGGCACCAGGCCGACGACCATCGCCGCGGTGGTCATCAGGATCGGCCGCAGGCGAATGCATGCAGAGCGGATGATGGCCTGCGCCGGGGAGTAGCCATGGAGCACTTGCAGTTCGTTGGCAAACTCCACCATCAGAATCCCATGCTTGCTGATCAGCCCAATCAAGGTCACCAGGCCGATCTGGGTATAGATGTTGAGCGTGGCCCAGCCCAGTGCCAGCGCAAGCAAGGCGCCGCAGATCGACAGTGGCACGGTAATCAGGATGATCAACGGGTCACGCAGGCTCTCGTACTGCGCTGCCAGCACCATATAGATCGCAATCAGGGCGAGTACAAAGGTCAGCAGCAGGGCGTTGCCTTCATGGATGAATTGCCGCGAATCGGACTGCCAGTCATGGTGGAAACTGGCAGGCAGTTGTTCGCCTTGTGCAGCCAAAAAGGCCACCGCTTCACCCAAGCTGACGCCCGGTGCCGGGATGGCCTGGAAGGTTGCCGAGTTTTGCTGGTTGAACTGCTTGAGGCGATTGGGCTGGATGTCGTTGTGCAGGCTGACCACGGTCGACAGCGGTACTTGGGTGCCGGCCTCAGTGTTGATATAGAAACCGTTCAGGGCATCGGGGGTCATGCGCTGACTGGCCCGGGTTTGCGCGATCACATCGTAGGAGCGGCCCTGCAGGCCGAACCGGTTGGTGTAGTTTTCGCCGGCCAGCACCGCGAGCGTGCTGGCGATGTCTTGCAGGCGAATGCCCAGGCTGTTGGCTTTGCTACGGTCAATGCGCACTTCGGTCAGCGGATTGTTGAACTCCAGGTCGCTGTCGACCACTGCGAACAAACCACTGGCCCGGGCCTGTTGCTTGATCACTTCCATGGCCTGAAACAGCGCGCGGTAATCTTCAGTGCTGCGGATCACCATTTGCACCGGCAAGCCGCCGGTCGAGGCGGGCAGGGGGGGCATCTGGAAGACGAAGATCGAGTTGCCCTCTACGGCATCCACCTGCTGCTGAAGTTCGCTCTGGATCTGCGCCGCACTGCGCCCGCGCTGGCTCCACTCCTTCAGATTGATCCCGGCATAGCTGGCCGCGATGCCGTCGGTGCCGTTGATGATCCAGGTGCCTGTGGCTTCGGGGATGGCGCCGAGAAGCAGGCTCAGTTGCCCGGCGTAGCGCTCGACAAAATCGAGATTGGCATGCTGCGGCGATTTGATTGCCAGCAACAGGTTGCCCTGGTCTTCGTTGGGCGCCAGTTCCTTGTCTGCCTGGCCATAGAGCAGCGGCAAGCTGAGCAGCACCAGCAAGCCAAACCCCAGCACTGCGCCGCGGCGACGCAACGAGTGCACCAGGGCTCGCTGATAGCTGCGCGACAAGCGCTGGAAGAAACGCCGGGCCAGCAGCCCCATGGGGCCTTCGTTGTCACCTGCGGGCAGCAGTTTGGCGCACATCACCGGGGCCAGGGTCAGGGCGATCACCCCGGACACCAGCACGGCGCCCGCCAGGGTCAGGGCAAACTCCTTGAACAGGGCGCCGGTCAGGCCGTTCATCAGGCCGATGGGCAGATATACCGCCGCCAGGGTGATGGTCATGGCGATGACCGGCGAGGCTATTTCCCGTGCGCCGATCAGCGCCGCCTGCTGCGCAGCCAGACCCTGGCGGATATGGCGGTGGATGTTTTCGGTGACCACAATGGCGTCGTCCACCACCAGGCCGATAGCCAGCACCATTGCCAGCAGGGTGAGCAGGTTGATGCTGAAACCGGCCAGCGCCATCAAGGCCAGTGCGCCCATCAGGGACAGGGGAATGCTGAGGATCGGAATCAGCACGCTACGCCACGAGCCCAGGCACAGATAAATAATCACCACCACGATTAACATGGCCTCAATCAGGGTTTTGATGACCTCCATGATTGATGCCTCAATGAAGTGCGCGGTCTCGAACGCCAGCGCAGTTTCGGCCCCCGGCGGCAGGGTTTTGCGGATCTCGGGCAGCAGGCGCTTGATGCCCTCGACGATCTGCAGCGGGTTGCCCCCGGGTGTGGCGTACAGGCCCAGGTGTACGGCGGGTTTGCCGTCCATCAGGGCGCTGGTTTCGTAGGCCGCGGAGCCCAGCTCGATCTCGGCTATGTCCCCCAGGTGCAGCAGGTGGTCGCCGCGGTTGCTGATCACCAGTTGGCGAAACTCATCAAGGGTGCTCAGGTCGCTGTTGACTTGAATCGATGAGATTACGTACTGACCTTGGATCTGCCCCGGCGCGGCCTGGAAGTTGTTGGCGCGGATCGCCTGCTCAACCTGATCGGCGCTGACGCCGTGGGCGGCCATGCGCTGCGGGTCGAGCCAGACACGCATCGCCAGGCGCTGGCCGCCAAAGGTCTCGATTTTGGCCACGCCCTCGAGGGTGGCGAATAAGGGGTGTACTACCCGGCTCAGGTAGTCGCTCATGGCTGCGGCCGAGAGCGTGTCGCTGGAAAAACCGACATAGGCCACAGCCGTTGCCTCACCGGCCGAGCGCTCGATGACCGGGTCGTAGGCCTGTTCCGGCAGGCGATATTTGACCTGATTGACCTTGGCGATCACTTCGCTCAAGGCTTTGGCCGAATCCTGGTTGAGGGCCATGCGCAAGGTAATCACGCTATGGCCTTGCACCGACGAGGAACTGATGTAATCCACCCCTTCCACCGAGGCCAGTGACTGGTTGATCGGTTGGGTAACAAAGCCCTGCATCAGATCGGCCGGAGCACCGGGATAGTCGGTAGTGACGGTAATCACCGAACTCTCCAGTAACGGGTACTGACGGACCGGCAGGTCCATCCAGGCTTTGAGCCCGGCCAACAGGATGATCAGGCTCACGACCAGGGCGAGCACCGGACGGCGGACGAAAATATCGGTGAATTTCATTCGCCGGCTCCCGCATCTACGCTCAGGGCGCTATGAAGGACGGGCTCGATGCTGGCGCCATCGCTGAGTTTGATCTGGCCGCTGATCACCACTTGATCACCGGCGGCCACTCCCTGGCTGATCACTACCCGGCCATCCCGGCGCTCACCGGTTTTGACTGAAACCCGGCGCACGGTGGGCGTAAGCGAAGGGTTGACGACATAGACATCCTCGCCATACGCGCTGTAGGTGACGGCTGTTTCAGGCACGCTCAGGGTATTTGCGGGCAGGGGCAGGGGTAATCGCACTCGGGCGAACATGCGCGGCAAGGCGCTGTCGGGCGGGTTTTGCAGGCGGGCCTGCAGACTCAGGGTGCGCGAGCGGTCGAGGAACGGATCGATGCTGTTGAGCACCGCTGTCAGAGGCTGGCCGGGCAGGGCGTCGAGCTCGACCTGCAACGTGCTGGCGGGAGTAAAGCGCGATGCAACTTGTTCGGGCACGCTGAAATTGACGTACAGGCCCTGGTTGCCGAGCAGATTGATCAGGGTGTCACCGGCATTCACGTATTGGCCCAAATGCACTTTCCGGATACCCAGGGTTCCGGCAAAGGGGGCACGAATCGTACGTTGCTCGATCTCGGCGATCAGCTCTTGCACAGCGCCGCGGGCAGCCGTGTATTGAGCCTGGGCGTTGTCCAGCGCTTCACGGGAGATGGCATTGGCGCCGATCAGTTGTTTCATCCGCTCCAGGCGTGTGCGGGTGTTGTCGAGCAGGCCTTGCAAGCGCAGCAATTGCCCGCGCTGTGGCGCATCGTTGAGCCGAACCAGAATCTGCCCGCGGCTCACGCGTTGTCCGGACTCAATCGGCAGCTCGACAATCCGCCCGCCGATCTCGGCGGGCACGCTGACTGCTTGCACCGCTTCCAGCTCGCCGATGGCTTGCACATAACTGACCAGTGGCCGGTTGCTGACGGTAGCCACTGCCACCTTCACCGGCGTCGCTGCAAAAGCAACGGCCGCCGGTTGCTGCCAGTGCCATACGGCCCAGGCGAGCAGCAATGGCACCACGGCTAAAAGCGCGTATAAAACGTAGCCTGAGGTAAGCTTGCTCCGCTTACGCGCTGTTTCAGTGTGTTGTTCGGGTTCAAGCATGAAGCGCTCCCTAGGAGTTGGCCAAGACAGGAGAGTCGGGTGTTATTGCGCAATATCGATCTGAATTTGTTGGTAGTGCTCGATGCGCTGCTGACTGAAAAACACGTGACCCGTACCGGCGTCCGTTTGCATTTGAGTCAGCCGGCCATCAGCCACTCGCTGAATAAACTCAGGGTGTTGCTCGATGATCCGTTGCTGATTCGCCAGGGCAACGAGGTCGTGCTCAGTGCGTTGGCGCAAAACCTTCAGGCACCGCTCAAGGAGATCCTGGGGCAGATTGAAACCTTGCTCGGCCAGTCCATCGACTTTGTGCCGGCAGACTCGCAACGCACCTTCCGCATCGCCATGTCCGATTACGGGGCGGCGATCGTGCTGCCAAAATTGCTGGTGCAACTCCGGGCGCAGGCGCCGGACACCTCGCTGGTGGTGATCCAGGACAGCCGCCAGGGCATGCTTGAGCAAGTCGGGCAGGGCAGGATCGACCTGGCCATCGGTGTGTTTCCCGCTCTGGGGGCGGATATCTGCACTGAGGTGCTGTTTGAAGAAACCTTTACCTGCCTGCTCAACCGTCGTTCTCTCCCTGAAAATGGTGTGCTTGATCTGGACAGCTACCTGGCGCGCCCGCACCTGCTGGTGTCGATGGACGGCAACACCCGGGGTGAAGTCGATAACGTGTTGCGGGCCCGTGGTTTAAAACGTCGGGTGGCGGTCAACGTGCCTCATTGGGGCGCGGCGCCCGGGATGATTGCCGGCACCGACTTGATCCTCACCGTGGCCACCCGCACCTTGGCCAACGTGCCGCTTGGGGACACGCTGGTGGCGCTGGAACCGCCGCTGACGGTTGCCCCGTTCAACTATGTGCAGGCCTGGCATAACCGTTTTAACCAGGACCCGGCCCATCGCTGGCTGCGCGAACTGGTCAAACAGGTCAGCGCCTGATCCTTTGACCTCCCGACCTCCCGACCTTTCGATCTGTAGGAGCGAGCTTGCTCGCGAGCTTTTGATATTGAAGAGCTCGCGAGCAAGCTCGCTCCTACAGTTTTGGCAGTATTGCTGTTGGGGCAGTTGAGTCATTTCGTCAGCCCCGTGAGGCAATCACGAACCCTGCCAGTACCACGCTCACCCCGAGTATTTTCTGCAGGCCCGGGGTGTTCTTTGGCAGCCCGAGCAAGCCGAAGTAATCAATCACCAGCGAAATAATCAGCTGGCCCAGTACCACGGCCATGATGAAATTGAGTGCGCCCAGACGCGGTACGCTGATCAGCGCGACGGTGATGTAAAACACTCCGGCCAGGCCGCCGAGCCAGATCCACCAGGGACCGCTCAGCAGGGCGCCAAGGTTGGGCCGCGGGACTTTGACGATGAGCATCACCAGCGCAATGGCGACGCTGCTGACCAGCAATGAAATGACTGTGGCCCAGAACGGATGCCCCAGCGTCACCCCCAGCCGGGCGTTGCTGGCGGCTTGCAAGGGCACTGCAGCACCGGCAAGCAGGCTCAGGGCAATGGCAACAAAAAGTGGCATGAGTACGGCCTCCAAAGTTTCAACCGTTGTACGGCCAAGACGAGCAGGCGGCCAATTCGATGTTCTGATGCGGGGTATTCGCGGGGTCGATGGCCTTGAACCGAACCTCGGGTTTACAATCGCAGCTCCCCTCTGGAGTACCCCCCCTGTGCTGACTCATCTGGATTCCCAAGGCCGCGCCAACATGGTCGATGTCACCGATAAAGCCGTGACATCCCGTGAGGCGACGGCCCAAGCCGTGGTGCGCATGCGCCCTGAAACCCTGGAAATGATCGTCAGTGGCGGTCACCCCAAGGGCGATGTTTTTGCCGTGGCGCGGATCGCCGGCATTCAGGCGGCGAAGAAAACCTCGGATCTGATCCCGTTGTGCCACCCGCTAATGCTCACCAGCGTCAAGGTTGAGCTCAGTGCCCAGGGCAGTGATGCGGTTCTGATCGTGGCCCGCTGCAAACTGTCGGGGCAGACCGGAGTCGAGATGGAAGCGCTGACCGCCGCCAGCGTCGCAGCCCTGACGATTTATGACATGTGCAAGGCGGTCGATCGCGGCATGACGATCGAAAACCTGCGCGTGCTTGAAAAACTCGGCGGCAAGAGCGGGCACTTTCAGGCTGACGCGTCATGAAGCTCAAGGTGGTGTTTTTTGCTCGCTACCGTGAAGCCCTGGGGCTGGATGGCGAAACAGTGGAAGGTGAGTTCAGCTCCATCGATCAGTTGCGCGGGTACCTGATGCAGCGGGGCGGGGCCTGGCAGGTATTGGCCGAGTCGAACCTGATGTGTGCGCGCAATGAGGAACTGTGCAAGCCTGACGAGCTCTTGGCGGACGGCGACGAAGTGGCGTTTTTCCCGCCCGTGACGGGAGGCTGAACATGACGGTGCGGGTGCAAGCGGCAGCTTTCGATCCGGGGGCGCAGGTCAATGCGCTGCACGCGGCCAACCTGGGGGTGGGCGCGGTGGTGAGTTTTGTCGGTTATGTGCGTGACTTCAACGACGGGCGCGATGTGGCGGGGATGTTCTTGGAACACTACCCGGGCATGACCGAGAAAGCCCTGGGCAAGATCGTGCTTGAAGCCGAACAGCGCTGGCCGCTACTCAAGCTTGAAGTGTTGCACCGTGTTGGGGCGCTTGAGCCGGGCGAGCCGATAGTCTTTGTCGGCGTGGCCAGTGCCCATCGTCAGGCCGCATTCGATGCCTGCGCCTTTGTCATGGACTACCTGAAAACCCGGGCGCCGTTCTGGAAAAAGGAACAGACCGCGGATGGCCCGCGTTGGGTCGAAGGTCGCGTGAGCGATGAGGAAGCAGCGGACCGCTGGAAGAAATAACGGCGTGGCCCCTGAAGGAGCGAGCTTGCTGGCGAGCCGTTAAAAGCTCGCGAGCAAGCTCGCTCCTACAGGGAGGTGATCAGGCCGTTACGGTCGGATCATGGGGCTTGCGCACGGCCCGTACTACAGGTCGCAGCAATTCGGTCGGCGGTGTTTCGCAGCTGATTTTTTTGCCCAGCAACGCTTCGATCGACGGCAATTGATACGAGTCGTCTTCACCGGCAAAACTGATCGAGACACCGCTGGCGCCCGCCCGGCCTGTACGGCCAATACGGTGCACGTAGTCGTCCGGCACTTCGGGCAGGGTGAAGTTGATGACGTGGCTGATCCCGTCGATGTGAATCCCGCGACCTGCCACGTCGGTGGCCACCAGTACGCGGATCTTGCCTTCGCGGAAACCTTCGAGGGTCTTGATGCGTTTGTGCTGAGGCACGTCACCCGACAGTTGCGCGGCGTTGATGCCGTCACGCACCAGGCGTTCTTCGATGCGGCGCACTTCGTCCTTGCGGTTGGCGAAAACGATGACCCGCTCCCAGCCGTTGTCGTTCACCAGGTTGAACAGCAACTTGTACTTGTCTGCCCCGGCAACCGCGTAAACGTGTTGCTCTACCATGTCGCTGGCGACGTTGAGCGCTTCGATTTCGACAATGGCCGGGTCGGTGGTCCATTGCTTGGCCAGGTTCATCACGTCCTCGGTGAAGGTCGCAGAGAACAGCAGCGTCTGGCGCTCGGCTTTCGGCGGGGTCTGGCGAATGATCTGGCGTACTTGCGGGATAAAACCCATATCAAGCATGCGGTCGGCTTCGTCGAGCACCATGACTTCGACCATGTCCAGATGCACTTCACCGCGCTGGTTGAAGTCCAGCAGACGGCCCGGAGTGGCTACCAGAATGTCGCAATGACGGGCTTCAAGCTGTTTGAGCTGCTTGTCGAAGTCCATGCCGCCGACGAATGTCATGACATTGAGGTCGGTGTACTTGGTCAGGTCGGCTGCGTCTTTGGCGATTTGCACCACCAGCTCGCGGGTCGGCGCAATGATCAGCGCGCGCGGTTCGCCCATGTAGCGTTCTTTGGGCGGCGGGGTCTGGGTCAGCTGGCTGATGATCGAAATCAGGAATGCGGCCGTTTTGCCGGTGCCGGTCTGGGCGCGACCGATGGCGTCACGGCCGCTGAGGGTATAGCCCAGTACGCCTGCCTGAATCGGGGTGCAATACGGGAAACCCAGATCCTGAATGGCGTGCATCAGCTCCGGGGCGAGCTTGAAGTCGTGAAAGCGGACTTTGCCTTCTTGCGGTTCGACCACGAAGTCTTCGAGTTTCCAGGGTATGACCGGCGGCTTGGGGGCCGCTTCACGCCGTGGTTTTGCAACTTTGGGTTGTTCGATCTGTACCGGTTCAGGAGCGGGCTGTACGTCGGGAGTGTTCACCGAGGCTTGAGCAGGAGCAGAGCGACCAGGCTGTTGCGCGTCGGTGCGCGGGCTGGTGATGCTCGAAGGTGTCACTGAAGCTGATGCGAGTGGCTCAGCCTCGCTTTTACCGAATATTTTTTTGAGTGCTTTGAGCACGGTCATCTCATCAGTTGGTTAAGGAGTGTACGCCGGGCAGTGTAATGCAAGTCGCGTGCTCGGCGTAGTGAACGACAGGATGTTTCGGTTTTAGCCCAGTTGTTTGGTCAGCCAGGCACCGATGTCGCTGATCTCTTTGGGTAACACTTCATGACCCATTGGGTATTCCTGCCATGTTACGGCCACTCCTGCAGCCTTCAACCGTTCATAGGCCGTACGGCCCATGGCATTCTGGACGACCTCGTCGTACTGGCCATGCAGGCACAGGGCAGGGATGCGCTGCTGACTGGCGGCTAACGGCAGTACGTCAGTGAACGTCGGGGCATAGGTGGAGAGGGCAAGTACGCCACCCAATGCACCTTCATATCTCACGTAAGCGGTGTGATACACCACGGCGCCACCCTGGGAAAATCCGGCGAGGAAAATCCGGCTGGCGTCTATTCCGCTGCTCTTCTGCTCTTCGATCAACTTGATGACGGTGGCGGCCGATTCTTCCAGCTCTTCTTCGCTGATAGAACGTGCCGGGCTCATGGCCTTGATGTCGTACCAGCTGGGCATGGCATAACCGCCATTGATCGTCACCGCGCGGGTGGGGGCCTGGGGCAAAACAAAACGGGTGGTCAATAACGTCTGTTGCAGCATCTCGGCCACCGGCATGAAGTCATAACGGTCGGCGCCCAAACCGTGAAGCCAGATAACACAGGCATCTGCGGTCTTTTGGGGCTGGATAATCAGGGGTTCGGTCATGGCTGCTCCATCATTGTGCGTGCGCGCTGCATGGGTGCGCGGCAAAGGTGCGTGTTCGTAAGAAAGTTATGGAAGATGTCGCCTGCCTGAACGTTTTTTCTGCAATTGCGACCTGAAACGATTAAGTCTCCAGAGTGGTACGCGCTTTGCTATGTGGACAGGGACGTTAATGCGTTCACCTTCGCCGGTAACACTAACAGGCTACTGCCGACGGGGGGACTGCAAAAAAGCCTGACGTTGAAGTTCGACAAGGAATTCAGCAGCTCAAGTGAGCGCTTCAGTTTGAAGGTTCGTGCGATACATCTATCGCTCAAGGCTTATGCCGCTTGACCCAATAAAAAGCCAACACGGGTCAACAGCGCCTCACAAGGGGGCGGCGGGTCTTGTTCAAACACAACAAAAGCAGCACTTGGAGGTTTGAATGAAGCAGTTGAAATCCACTCTGGCTTTGGCCACCGCAGCCATCGTATTGAGTGTCAGTGGTTTTGCTCACGCAGGCGCAACGCTCGACGGCGTTAAAAAGAAGGGTTTTGTGCAGTGTGGCGTCAGTGATGGTTTGCCGGGTTTTTCGGTGCCTGACAAGGATGGCAAAATTCTGGGGATCGATGCCGATATCTGCCGCGCAGTGGCCGCAGCGGTATTTGGCGATGCAACCAAGGTCAAGTTCAGCCAGTTGAACGCCAAGGAGCGTTTCACCGCGCTGCAGTCGGGCGAAGTCGATGTGCTGTCACGCAACACCACCTGGACCAGTTCCCGTGATGCGGGCATGGGCATGGTGTTTGCCGGGGTCACTTATTACGACGGCGTCGGCTTTCTGGTCAATAACAAGCTGGGGGTAAAAAGTGCCAAGGAACTGGACGGTGCAACCATTTGCATCCAGGCCGGTACTACCACTGAGCTCAACGTGTCGGATTACTTCCGGGCCAATAACCTGAAATACACCCCGATCACCTTCGACACCTCCGACGAAAGCGCCAAGTCGCTGGAAAGCGGGCGTTGCGACGTGCTGACTTCCGACAAGTCGCAGCTTTATGCACAGCGCAGCAAACTGGCGAACCCGAAGGACTACGTGGTATTGCCCGAAACCATCTCCAAGGAGCCCCTGGGCCCTGTAGTTCGCAAGGGTGATGAGGACTGGTTCAGCATCGTCAAGTGGACCCTGTTCGCCATGCTCAATGCTGAAGAAGCCGGCATCACCTCGAAAAACGTCCTGGCTGAAGCCAAATCCACCAAGAACCCCGATGTTGCCCGCTTGCTGGGTGCTGACGGCGAATATGGCAAAGACCTGAAGCTGCCAAAAGACTGGGTGGTGCAGATCGTCAGCCAGGTCGGCAACTACGGCGAAGTGTTTGAGAAAAACCTCGGCAAAAGCACTCCTCTGGCCATCGACCGCGGGCTGAACGCCTTGTGGAACAACGGCGGCATCCAATACGCACCACCTGTGCGCTGATGGACCTGTCACCCGGTGGGCCAACCACCGGGTGACGTTCTGATCCATTTTTTCAGGGGCACTTCATGCAGACTAAAGTCGGCGCACCCAAGCCGAGGCTCAGCCTCAGCGATCCACGTGTGCGTGCGTGGTTATTTCAGATCATCACTGTCGCGTTGGTGGTCTTCATGGGCTGGTATCTGTTCAACAACACCCAGACCAACTTGCAACACCGGGGTATCACTTCGGGTTTTGGCTTTCTTGAACGCAGTGCCGGGTTTGGCATTGCGCAGCATTTGATTGATTACACCGAGTCGGACAGTTATGCCCGGGTGTTTGTGATCGGCCTGCTGAACACGCTGCTGGTGTCGGTAATAGGCGTGATCCTGGCGACCATTCTGGGTTTTATTATCGGTATTGCCCGGTTGTCGCCTAACTGGATGATCAACAAACTGGCAACGGTTTACGTTGAGGTATTCCGCAATATCCCGCCATTGCTGCAAATTCTGTTCTGGTACTTCGCGGTCTTCCTGACCATGCCGGGGCCACGCAACAGTCACAACTTTGCTGACACTTTCTATATGAGCAGCCGCGGCCTGAACATGCCGGCGGCCATTGGTACCGATGCGTTCTGGCCATTTGTAGTCAGCGTGTTGCTGGCGATTGTGGCAGTGGTGCTGATGGCGCGCTGGGCCAACAAGCGGTTTGAAGCGACCGGCGTGCCGTTTCACAAGTTCTGGGCCGGGCTGGGCCTGATGCTGTTGATTCCGGGCGTGTGCATGTTGATCTTCGGCTCGCCGGTGCACTGGGAAATGCCGCAGCTCAAGGGCTTCAACTTTGTAGGCGGCTGGGTGCTGATACCGGAGTTGCTGGCGCTGACCATCGCATTGACCGTTTATACGGCGGCGTTCATTGCTGAAATCGTGCGCTCGGGCATCAAGTCGGTGAGTCATGGCCAGACCGAAGCCGCGCGCTCGCTGGGCCTGCGCCCCGGACCGACGCTGCGCAAGGTGATCATCCCGCAGGCATTGCGGGTCATTATTCCGCCGCTGACCAGCCAATACCTCAACCTGGTGAAGAACTCGTCGCTGGCGGCGGGCATCGGTTACCCGGAAATGGTTTCACTGTTTGCCGGCACGGTACTCAACCAGACCGGGCAAGCGATTGAAGTCATTGCCATCACCATGAGCGTTTACCTGGCCATCAGCATCAGCATTTCGCTGCTGATGAATTGGTACAACACGCGCATTGCGCTGATCGAGCGATGAGGACGGGACTATGACGACTCATGTTTTCAAACCTGACATGCCGCCGCCGGGCAACCGCATCGGCATCGTCGCCTGGGCCCGGGCCAATCTGTTTTCCAGTTGGCTCAACACCTTGCTTACGCTGTTTGCCTTTTATCTGATCTGGTTGATCGTGCCACCGCTCTTGAGCTGGGCGATCTTTGACGCCAATTGGGTGGGCACTACCCGGGCCGACTGCACCAAGGACGGCGCCTGCTGGGTCTTCATTCAGCAGCGCTTCGGCCAGTTCATGTACGGCTATTACCCGCGTGACTTGCGCTGGCGGGTCGACCTGACGGTGTGGTTGGCCGTGATCGGCATCGCGCCGTTGTTTATCTCGCGCTTCAAGCACAAGGCGATCTACGGCCTGGGCTTTTTGGTGGTGTACCCGGTGCTGGCTTACAGCCTGCTGCATGGCGGTTACTGGGGGCTGAGCAACGTGGCCACCAGCCAGTGGGGCGGCCTGATGCTGACGCTGGTGATTGCCACGGTCGGTATCGCAGGTGCTTTGCCGTTGGGGATTTTGCTGGCGCTGGGAAGACGTTCGGACATGCCGGCGATTCGCGTGGTGTGTGTGACGTTTATCGAGTTCTGGCGCGGCGTGCCGTTGATCACCGTGCTGTTCATGTCATCGGTGATGCTGCCGTTGTTTCTGCCTGAGGGCATGAACTTCGACAAATTGCTGCGGGCCTTGATTGGCGTGATCCTGTTCCAGTCGGCCTATGTCGCGGAAGTGGTACGCGGTGGTTTGCAGGCCATTCCCAAAGGTCAGTACGAAGCGGCCGCCGCGATGGGGCTGGGTTACTGGCGCAGCATGGGGCTGGTGATTCTGCCCCAGGCCCTGAAGCTGGTGATCCCCGGCATCGTCAATACCTTTATCGCCCTGTTCAAGGACACCAGCCTGGTGATCATCATCGGCCTGTTCGACCTGCTCAACAGCGTCAAGCAAGCTGCTGCCGACCCGACATGGCTGGGTATGGCGACCGAAGGCTATGTGTTTGCGGCGTTGGTGTTCTGGATTTTCTGTTTTGGTATGTCCCGCTACTCCATGCATCTGGAGCGCAAGCTGGACACTGGCCACAAGCGTTAGGTAGGAGTGCGACATGAGTGAAGCAATCAAGAAACCTGCGAGCCCTGAAGGCATTATTCAAATGCAGGGCGTCAATAAATGGTACGGCCAGTTCCACGTGCTCAAGGACATCAACCTGAATGTGCAGCCGGGTGAGCGGATTGTATTGTGCGGGCCATCCGGTTCGGGCAAGTCGACCACCATTCGCTGCCTTAACCGGCTCGAAGAGCACCAGCAAGGGCGCATCGTGGTCGATGGGGTCGAGCTGACCAACGACATCAAGCAGATTGAAACGGTGCGCCGTGAAGTCGGCATGGTGTTTCAGCACTTCAACTTGTTCCCGCACCTGACCATCCTGCAAAACTGCACGCTGGCGCCGATGTGGGTGCGCAAGATGCCCAAGCGTCAGGCTGAAGAAATCGCCATGCATTATCTGGAGCGGGTACGGATTCCGGAGCAGGCGCACAAGTTCCCGGGGCAGTTGTCGGGGGGCAGCAGCAGCGCGTAGCGATTGCCAGGGCACTGTGCATGAAGCCAAAGATCATGCTGTTCGATGAGCCGACTTCAGCGCTTGACCCGGAGATGGTGAAGGAAGTGCTGGATACCATGATCGGCCTGGCCGACGACGGCATGACCATGCTCTGCGTAACCCACGAAATGGGTTTTGCCCGTACCGTGGCCAACAGGGTGATATTTATGGACAAGGGTGAAATCGTCGAGCAGGCCGCCCCGAACGATTTCTTCGACAACCCGCAAAATGACCGGACCAAACTGTTCCTGAACCAGATTCTGCATTAACAGCACACATCCTGTAGGAGCGAGCTCTTGCGTGCTTCGGTAAACAGCTCGCGAGCAAGCTCGCTCCTACAGTTTTGTGGCGTTAGGCATCTCCCGTCCCCGCAGAACATGTCCGGACCAAACTGTCCCTGAATCAGATTCTGCATTAACAGCACATATCCTGTAGGAGCGAGCTTGCTCGCGAGCTCTTCAGTGCTTCGTAAACAGCGCGCTCTTACAGTTTTGTGGCGCTGGCCATCTCCCGCCCCGCCAATACTTTGCCCACCTTTTAACCCGCACTTGATTGCCCTTGCTCAGGGTGCTGACTACCATGTCGGCAAACTTTTCAGAGGAATGTGCTGACTGGCCTGCTTCACGTCAGACACTTCCCGCTATCAAGTCATGGCGTTCTGCCGGACTTCTTGACTGCCCAAACCGGAGTTCCCATGCCGCGCAATGCCTCGCCATCGATAAACAGCACCGAACCGGTGCGTCATCTGGATGATCTGGAGGAGCTGCTGATCGATGCCGAAGCCGACGACGAGCAAGTGCAGCAAGCGCCTGTGGTGGTGCGTGCGTGGTTGTTGCTGTTGGGGCTGGTGCTGGTGGCGCTGAACCTGCGTCCGGCGTTGTCGAGCATGGCGCCATTGCTCTCTCAAGTGTCTGACAGCCTGGGGTTGTCTGCGGCCCAGGCGGGTTTGTTGACCACCTTGCCAGTGCTTTGCCTGGGCGTATTTGCGCCTTTGGCGCCGATCCTTGCCCGGCGTTTCGGTACGGAACGGGTAGTGCTGGGCATTCTTCTTACATTGGGCGGCGCAATTGCCCTGCGCAGTTGCCTGGGGGAAGTCGGGCTTTTTGCCGGAAGTATTCTGGCCGGAGCCAGTATTGGTGTGATCGGTGTGTTGTTGCCCGGCATCATCAAGCGCGATTTTGCCGGGCATGCCGGAACGATGATGGGGGTCTACACCATGGCCTTGTGCCTGGGGGCCGCACTGGCGGCGGGTGCGACCGTGCCGTTGAGCAATTATCTGAATGACAGCTGGGCGCTGGGGCTCGGGTTTTGGGCGTTACCTGCGCTGGTGGCGGCCATTTTCTGGCTGCCCCAGGCAGGCAAGCGACAGGGGGCGCACAAGGTGGCCTATCGGGTGAGTGGCCTGATGCGTGATCCTCTGGCCTGGCAAGTGACGTTGTACATGGGTTTGCAGTCCTCGCTGTCCTACATCGTTTTTGGCTGGCTGCCTTCGATTCTGATCGGTCGAGGCCTGACCCCGACTCAGGCCGGGCTGGTGATGTCGGGTTCAGTCATTGTGCAACTGATCACCGCACTGAGTGCCCCCTGGCTGTCGACACGTGGCAAAGACCAGCGGCTGGCAATTGTATTGATGATGAGCATGACTCTGGCCGGTCTGTTTGGCTGCCTGTATGCACCGCTGGATGGCTTGTGGGGCTGGGCGATTGTGCTGGGCCTGGGGCAGGGCGGGGCGTTTAGCCTGGCGCTGACCTTGATCGTGCTGCGCTCACGGGATGCCCATGTGGCGGCCAACTTGTCGGGCATGGCCCAGGGGATCGGCTACACGGTGGCGTCTATGGGGCCACTGGCGGTGGGTGTTGTGCATGAAATGACCGGTGGCTGGAGCGCGGTGGGCTGGATTTTCGGCGTGATCGGCATCATTGCCATCGCTGCCGGGCTCGGCGCAGGGCGGGCCTTGTATGTGAATGCGCAGAGCGAAAAGATTTGAAGCCCTTAATGTTTCGCAGCATTGAATATTATTGTGCATAGATTGCCCGCCACGGACCCAGTCATGACTCAGGCCCTTTCAGATCCGCTGTGTTGCAAACCCTGGTTTGTGTACCTGGTACGGGCCGCTAACGGTTCGCTGTATTGCGGGATCAGTGATGATCCGGTGCGGCGTTTTGCCAAGCATCAAAGTGGCAAAGGCGCACGTTTTTTCGCTTCCAGCCCGGCCGTTGCTCTGGTCTATACCGAATCCTGGCCTGATAAAGGCGAAGCGTTGCGCCAGGAACGACTGATCAAAAAGCTCAAGAAAAGTGCCAAGGAATGCCTGGTGCAAAGCCAGGCAGGTCAGTTTGATTAAGTGCGTTATGCTGCGGGCTCACTCTTTTGCGGCGGATATTTGAATGTCAGAGTTGATTCTTCATCACTACGCAGCTTCCCCTTTCGCACAAAAGGCACGCCTTCTACTGGGCTTCAAGGGGCTTGCGTGGCACTCGGTACACATCCCGCCCATGATGCCCAAGCCTGAGCTGACAGCGCTGAGCGGTGGTTATCGCAAGACTCCGGTATTGCAGGCCGGAGCGGATATTTACTGCGACACCGCTTTGATTGCGCGCCGACTGGAGCAGGAGAAATCGGCACCAGCACTGTTTCCTCTGGGTCAGGAGCTGGTGGTCAGTGCCTTTGCCGCGTGGGCTGATTCGGTGGTGTTTCAGCATGCAGTAAGCCTGGTGTTCCAGCCAGAGTCTGCGGCGGTGAGGTTTGCCAAAATGCCGCCGGAAATGCTCAAGGCGTTCGTGGCCGATCGCGCTGGCCTGTTCAGCGGTGGCAGTGCCACCCGTGTCCCCGCCGAGCAGGCTTTATTGCAATGGCCGGTGATCATGGCGCGGCTGGAGCAGCAGTTGCAGCATGAGCAGGGTGACTACCTGTTCGGTAAACCTTCAATTGCCGACTTTGCGCTGGCGCACTCGCTGTGGTTCCTCAAGGCCACGCCTGTGACTGCACCTCTGGTTGATGCGTATCCGGCAGTTTCAGCCTGGTTGCAGCGCGTTCTGGACTTCGGACAGGGCACCCCGATTGAAATGACTGCCGAGCAGGCGCTGGCGGTTGCCAAAGGTGCCGAGCCGGTTGCCTTGCCTGAGTTCGATTCGGGGTTTGGCTTTAGCAAAGGCCAGCGCGTGACCGTTGCGGCAACGGACTATGGGGTTGATCCGGTAGAGGGCGAATTGGTCTACATCGGCGCAGAAGAGCTGGTAGTGCGTCGCGAGGATCCACGGGCCGGGGTCGTGCATGTGCATTTTCCGCGGATCGGGTTCCGGATTGAGGCGGTGGGTCAATAAGCACGGGCCGCTTGCATCGCCGGCAAGCCAGCTCCCACAAAAGCAGCAGTGGGAATCGGTTTGCCTGAATTGAATCGCCGGCAAGCCGACTCACACAAAAACTGCGGCAGTCGGCTTGCCGGCGATCAGATTCGGGGGAAGTTACGGTTTTGCTGACCCGCAGCGTTATTTCAGCGCAGCCATTATCGCATCGGGGTTGAAGTCTCTGAGCAAGGTGCCGTTCACGTCCAGAATCGGAATTCCGCGTCCGCCCAGGGCTTCATAGGCCTGGCGGGCGGCGGCATCCTTGTCGATATCAAACTCTTGGAACGGGATGCCTTTCTGATCCAGAAAGCGCCGGGTGGCCTTGCAATAGCCGCACCACTCGGTGGCATACAGCACCACCCGGGCACTGGCCCGGGTTTGCTCGGGCACCGCGGCCGAGGGGTGAAGCACTCGCTCGATCTTGCCCCAGTTCTGGAAGATGACCACCACCACCAGAACAAACAGGACTTTCTTCAAGATGCCATTGAGCATTACTTGTTGCGCTTGAGCTGGTCGAGCAACTGGGTAGGCAGGCCCTTGATCACCAGCGTGCCGGCTTCTTCGTCGAATTCGATCTTGGAGCCCAGCAGGTGCGCTTCAAAGCTGATGGACAGGCCCTCGGCGCGTCCGGTGAAGCGGCGGAACTGGTTCAGGGTGCGTTTATCTGCCGGAATTTCCGGGGACAGCCCGTAGTCTTTGTTGCGGATATGGTCATAGAAGGCTTTCGGGCGCTCTTCGTCGATCAGTTCGGACAACTCGACAAGGCCCATCGGTTCACCGATCTTGGCCTGGCTGCTGGCGTAATCGACCAGGGTCTTGGTTTTTTCGCGGGCCGACTCTTCAGGCAGGTCTTCGCTTTCAACGAAGTCGCTGAACGCCTTGAGCAGGGTGCGGGTCTCGCCGGGGCCGTCGACCCCTTCCTGGCAACCGATAAAGTCGCGGAAGTATTCCGAGACTTTCTTGCCGTTCTTGCCCTTGATAAACGAAATGTACTGCTTGGACTGCTTGTTGTTCTGCCACTCGGAAATGTTGATCCGTGCGGCCAGGTGCAGTTGGCCCAGGTCCAGATGGCGCGAAGGCGTCACGTCCAGCTCCGCGTTCACTGCTACGCCGTCGCTGTGATGCAGCAGGGCGATGGCCAGATAGTCAGTCATGCCCTGCTGGTAATGGGCGAACAACACGTGACCGCCCACCGACAGGTTGGATTCTTCCATCAGCTTTTGCAGGTGCTCCACAGCCACGCGGCTGAAGGCGGTGAAGTCCGTACCACCGTCCAGGTATTCCTTGAGCCAGCCGCTGAACGGATGGGCCCCCGACTCGGCATGGAAAAAACCCCAGGCCTTGCCTTGCTTGGCGTTATAACTTTCGTTGAGGTCAGCGAGCATGTTCTCGATGGCTTGAGACTCGGCCAGTTCAGAGTCGCGGGCGTGGAGAACAGCGGGCGTACCGTCGGGTTTTTTTTCAATTAAATGGACGATGCAGTGACGGATCGGCATGGGCTTCTCGGCGAGTAATGAGAGGACAGGGTGCACACCCCGCAAAGGCGCCAAGTGTACCGCACCTGAGCGCAGGGTCGGGGTTTGGGGCGCTTGAGACGGGGCTTGACGGTTTTTTTACGGTTTTAAGCCTATAAAGCTGACCAAATGGCTAGGTAGAGGCGGATATTTCGCTGTCTCTGTGCTAGTTTTGCCCGGTCTTGCGCTCGGAAACGGCGCAATGCATGCATTCAGCATATGTCAGGTCGAACCAAACCCCGTTTTAGCTATCTACATCCGCGATTCGTCGTGAAAGCTGGCGGGTGTGCCAGACCCTTGAGATCTGGCTCGATGGCTGACATTGCACTCTGCAAACCAAATGAATTTGATAGGGAAGGAACATCTCAATGGCTATTACTAAAGACCAACTGATCGCCGATATCGCTGAAGCTATCGACGCGCCAAAAACTACCGCGCGTAACGCTCTGGACCAACTGGCCCAGATCGTTGCTGATCAATTGGAAAATGGCGGCGAAATCACTCTGCCAGGTATTGGCAAACTGAAAGTGACCGAGCGTCCTGCCCGCACTGGCCGTAACCCTTCGACTGGCGCTGCCATCGAAATCGCAGCCAAAAAAGTTATCAAGCTCGTTGTGGCCAAAGGCCTGACTGACGCTGTTAACAAGTAAGACTGATTCAAAAAAGCCGCGCTTCGAATCACTTCGAAGCGCGGCTTTTTTATGGGTGCAAATCCTGAAAACACCGTCTTCCCTTGTAGGAGCGAGCTTGTCTCGCGATCTTTTGATTGTGTAAAAGATCGCGAGACAATCTCGCTCCTACGGGGTTACGGGGTGCTTACTTCCAGTTTTTTTCGCGCCACATTTGCTGCTGATCCTTGTCATGGAATGTCCAGGCCACAAAGCGGCTTTGCTTGTTGCCCTGGGACATGTCGACGACCTGGCTTTCACGCGCTCCGGCTTTTTTCAGCGCGGTCTGGATTGCCGGCAGGTTAGACGCCTTGGACACCAGTACGCTAAACCACAGGATCTGGCGGCCCACCTGCACGCTTTCACGGATCAGTTGAGTCACAAAGCGCTGCTCGCCGCCTTCACACCACAATTCGGCCGCCTGGCCACCAAAGTTCAGAACCGGCAGCTTGCGCTTGGGATCTGCCTTGCCCAGTGCGCGCCATTTACGCTCGCTGCCGCGTGTAGCCTCGTCCAGGGACGCGTGGAACGGCGGGTTGCACATGGTCAGGTCGAAACGCTCGGTGCTCTCCAGCAGGTCCAGCAGGATCTTCTGCGGGTTAGGCTGCAGGCGCAGGCTGATGGCTTTGTTAAGACCGTTGGACTGCACAATGGCCTTGGCCGCCTTGACTGCAGTCGGGTCGACTTCAGTGCCCAGGAACTGCCAGCGGTATTCGCTATGGCCGATCAGCGGGTAGACGCAGTTGGCGCCCATGCCGATGTCCAGCACGCGCACGTTCTGGCCGCGGGGGATTTCGCCGTCGTTCATGCTGGCCAGCAGGTCGGCCAGGAAGTGCACGTAGTCGGCGCGCCCGGGAACCGGCGGGCACAGGTAGTCAGCCGGGATGTCCCAGTGAGCAATGCCGTAAAACGCCTTGAGCAGGGCGCGGTTGAATACGCGTACGGCGGTCGGGTTGGCAAAGTCGATGCTCTCTTTGCCATACGGGTTGATGATCACGAATTCGGCCAGTTCAGGGCAGACCGAGATCAGCTGCGGGAAGTCGTAACGGCCCTGGTGACGGTTGCGCGGGTGCAGGCTGGGCTTGACGCGCGGCTCGACCGGTTTGGCCTCTGCAGCGGACTTGGGCTTGTGGCGTGTGGCTTTGGAAGTACGTGGGGTCGTCATGTTCAATTCATTCCACAAAAGCAATCGCGGGCAAGGCCTCAAACCCTGCTGTTCACTTAAGACCGGCGCGACCTGAAGGGTCGGCTTTCGCTTAAGTGAACAGCAGGCCAGTAGGCCTTGCCCGCGATCAGGTGCGCAGCGTTATTACAGGCTGGAAATCCGCGCGTGCTGTTCTGCCAGTTTGCTCAAAGCCTGTTCGGCTTCGGCCAACTTGGCACGTTCTTTCTCGATGACTTCGGCCGGAGCCTTGTCAACGAATGCGGCGTTCGACAACTTGCCGCCAACGCGGGCAACTTCGCCGTGCAAGCGCTGGATTTCCTTGTCCAGGCGCGCCAACTCTGCATCTTTGTCGATCAGGCCGGCCATTGGCACCAGCACTTCCATCTCGCCAACCAGAGCGGTAGCGGACAGCGGTGCTTCGGCGCCGTCTTGCAGCACGGTGATGGATTCGAGTTTAGCCAGCTTTTTGAGCAGGGCATCGTTCTCGGTCAAACGGCGCTGATCTTCGCTGCTGACGTTTTTCAGGTACAGCTGCAAAGGCTTGCCAGGACCGATGTTCATCTCGCCACGGATGTTGCGCGTGCCGAGCATCAGGCCCTTGAGCCATTCGATATCATCTTCGGCAGCCTGGTCGATGCGCGCTTCGTTCGCCACCGGCCACGGTTGCAACATGATGGTCTTGCCTTCGACGCCGGCCAGCGGCGCGATGCGCTGCCAGATTTCTTCGGTGATGAACGGCATGAACGGGTGCGCCAGACGCAAGGCCACTTCCAGTACCCGTACCAGGGTGCGACGCGTGCCGCGCTGGCGTTCAACCGGAGCGTTTTCGTCCCACAGCACAGGCTTGGACAGTTCCAGGTACCAGTCGCAATACTGGTTCCAGATGAACTCGTACAACGCTTGAGCGGCGAGGTCGAAGCGGAACTGGTCGAGATGACGGGTCACTTCGGCTTCGGTGCGCTGCAGCTGCGAGATGATCCAGCGGTCAGCCAGTGACAGTTCGTAGGCTTCGCCGTTCTGGCCGCAGTCTTCGCCTTTGTCCAGCACGTAGCGTGCGGCGTTCCAGATCTTGTTGCAGAAGTTGCGATAGCCTTCAACGCGGCCCATGTCGAACTTGATGTCGCGACCGGTGGATGCCAGCGAGCAGAAGGTGAAACGCAGGGCGTCGGTGCCGTAGCTGGCGATGCCGTCTGCGAATTCGTCACGGGTCTGCTTTTCGATCTTCTTCAGCAGTTTTGGCTGCATCAGGCCGGTGGTGCGTTTGGCTACCAGGTCTTCGAGCTCGATGCCGTCGATGATGTCCAGCGGGTCCAGGACGTTGCCCTTGGACTTGGACATCTTCTGGCCCTGACCGTCGCGTACCAGGCCGTGTACATACACGGTCTTGAACGGAACTTGCGGGGTGCCGTCTTCGTTTTTCACCAGGTGCATGGTGAGCATGATCATCCGGGCAACCCAGAAGAAAATGATGTCGAAGCCGGTAACCAGCACGTCGGTTGAGTGGAAGGTTTTCAGCGCATCGGTTTTTTCCGGCCAGCCCAGGGTGGAGAACGTCCACAGACCCGAACTGAACCAGGTGTCGAGCACGTCGTTGTCCTGTTGCAGCGCAACATCCGGCCCCAGGTTGTTCTTGGCTCGGACTTCGGCTTCGTCGCGGCCTACATAGACCTTGCCCGACTCGTCGTACCAGGCCGGAATCCGGTGGCCCCACCACAGCTGACGGCTGATGCACCAGTCCTGGATGTCGCGCATCCACGAGAAGTACATGTTTTCGTACTGCTTGGGCACGAACGCGATACGGCCATCTTCAACGGCGGCAATGGCAGGTTCTGCCAATGGCTTGGTCGATACGTACCACTGATCGGTCAGCCACGGTTCGATGATGGTGCCCGAGCGGTCGCCCTTCGGTACTTTCAGCGCGTGATCGTCGACGCTGACCAGCAGGCCCGCGGCGTCGAAGTCGGCGACGATTTGCTTGCGCGCCTCGAAGCGGTCCAGGCCGGCGTACTTGGCCGGCAGGGTGCCGTCGATGGTTTCGTTCAGCGTGCCGTCGAGGTTGAATACCTGGGCGGCAGGCAGTACGGCTGCGTTTTTGTCGAAAATGTTTAGCAGCGGCAGGTTGTGACGCTTGCCCACTTCGTAGTCGTTGAAGTCGTGGGCCGGCGTGATTTTCACGCAGCCGGTGCCGAATTCAGGATCGCAGTAGTCGTCAGCGATGATCGGGATACGCCGGCCAACCAGTGGCAGCTCGACGAATTTTCCGATCAGGGCCTTGTAGCGTTCGTCTTCCGGGTTTACCGCGACGGCAGCATCGCCGAGCATGGTTTCCGGACGGGTGGTCGCAACTACCAGGTAGTCCAGGCCTTCAGCGGTTTTGGCGCCGTCAGCCAGCGGGTAGCGCAGGTTCCACAAGAAACCTTTCTCGTCGTGGTTTTCCACTTCAAGGTCGGAAATTGCGGTGTGCAGCTTGGTGTCCCAGTTGACCAGGCGCTTGCCACGATAGATCAGGCCGTCTTCGTGCAGGCGCACAAAGGCTTCCTTCACGGCTTCGGACAGGCCGTCGTCCATGGTAAAGCGCTCGCGGCTCCAGTCTACGGACGAGCCAAGGCGACGGATCTGACGGCTGATGTTGCCGCCGGACTGATCTTTCCATTCCCAGATCTTGTCCAGGAACTTCTCGCGGCCCAGGTCGTGGCGGTTCAGACCTTGTGCTTCGATCTGACGCTCAACCAGCATCTGGGTGGCGATACCCGCGTGGTCGGTGCCCGGCTGCCACAGGGTGTTGCGACCCTGCATGCGGCGGAAACGGATCAAGGCGTCCATGATCGCGTTGTTAAAACCGTGGCCCATATGCAGGCTGCCGGTGACGTTCGGCGGCGGAATCATGATGGTGTACGGGTCGCCCGCGCCTTGCGGGGCGAAATAATTCTGTTCTTCCCAGGTTTTGTACCAGGAAGTTTCAATGGCGTGCGGCTGGTAGGTCTTATCCATGCGCGGCGGGACCCTATTGGCATTAATTCAGGAAAGCCGGCAAGTATAGCGGGGCGGGAGGCAGAGGGCGAGTTGTGGGTTGCATGGGGAGGGAAGTCTGTAGGAGCGAGCTTGCCTCGCGATTTTTTAAACAATCAAAAGATCGCGAGGCAAGCTCGCTCCTACGGGGTTTGCGCCTGCATCAATTCTGATGCTGGGCGAGCAAGCGCTCCATATGTGCATCGAGGCGGCGTTTGATTTCGGTTTCGATGTGCGGGGCGAAGTCGTTGATCACATCTTGCATGATCGCTTGCGCCGCGGTGCGCAGCTCTTTGTCCAGATGAACCAGCAAGGCGTCCGGGGCTTTTTCGGCCTTGGGCGCCGGGGCTATGCCGGCCAGCGGTATCTGGGCCGATTCGGGCTCCTCACTGATGACTTCAGAAAGCAACGGGATCTGAGAAACCTGCGCACCTTCGCCGCCCACCATCTCGGTCAGCAGGGGTGGCTGCAGGTTTTCATCCCCCAGCAACTGGCGAATGGATTCAAGGTCATCGAGCAGGTGTGCAGCTTTTTGCGGCGAGTTGGAGGTGTCCATCGTGTGCTCAGAGTCGTTGTAGCTTGTGGTCTTGCAGAGGATAGCCCTGTTCGCGGTAGAAGCGGAAACTCTCCCGTGCGGCCAGTCGGACGGCGGGGTCTTCGACCACTACTTCGGCCACGCGGGCGAAGCGTTTGAAGAATTCGGGGACTTTAAGGTCCAGGTTGATCAGTAAATCCTGATGGCTGGCAGGTGCCTCGGTCAGGCCCATCACTATCACGCCATCGGGTTGGTCTTCAGTGTGGCTGTGGGGGACGAAGCTTTCGCCCTTGAAACGCCACAGGCGCTTATCCAGATCCTGACGTTGGGCTGCATCGCTGCAGTGCAGGTATACCCGGTGACCCAGGCGCCAGGCTTTGTCAGTGAGTTTGCAGGCAAAATCCAGGCGTGCCGCCGGGTCGGCGCTGGGAAGGATGTAAAAATCGACTTTGGTTAATTCTTGGGTCATTGCAATTCCTGAATCGAGGCCGTGCCGCCTGTTAATAGACGGCGCGGCCTGCGATTGTCAGCTTCAAGCGTTGGCGCGATCCAGCAGGTACTGAGTCAGCAGGGGCACAGGGCGGCCACTGGCGCCCTTGTCCTTGCCGCCGCTGACCCATGCGGTGCCGGCGATGTCCAGGTGAGCCCAGTTGAAGGCTTTGGCAAAGCGCGACAGGAAGCAGCCGGCAGTGATGGCGCCGGCTTTAGGGCCGCCGATGTTGGCCATGTCGGCAAACGGGCTGTCCAGTTGTTCCTGGTACTCGTCGAACAATGGCAGTTGCCAGGCGCGGTCGTCGGCTTGTTTACCGGCTTCCAGCAGTTGGCCGATCAGTTCGTCGTTGTTGCCCATCAGGCCCGAGGTGTGAGCACCCAGAGCAACCATGCAGGCGCCGGTCAGGGTGGCGATGTCAATTACGGACTGGGGCTTGAAGCGTTCGGCGTAGGTCAGGGCATCGCACAGCACCAGACGGCCTTCGGCGTCGGTATTGAGGATTTCCACGGTTTGCCCGCTCATGGTGGTCACGATGTCGCCCGGACGCGCAGCGCCGCCGCTTGGCATGTTTTCAGCGCAGGCCAGAATGCACACCAGGTTGATCGGCAGCTTGAGTTCGAGAACGGCACGCAGGGTGCCGAACACGCTGGCAGCGCCGCCCATGTCGTACTTCATTTCATCCATGCCGGCGCCTGGCTTGAGGCTGATGCCGCCGGTGTCGAAGGTGATGCCCTTGCCGACCAGTACAAATGGCTTCTCGGATTTCTTGCCGCCCGAGTAGTTCATCACGATCAGGCGTGGCGGCTGGTCGCTGCCCTGGCCGACGGCGTAGAACGCGCCCATGCCCAGGTCCTTGATCTTCTTCTCGTCAAGAATTTCGACCTTCAGGCCTTTGTATTCCTTGCCTAGTTCCTTGGCTTGTTCAGCGAGGAAGACCGGGTGGCAGATGTTGGGCGGCAGATTGCCCAGGTCGCGGGTGAACGCCATGCCGCTGGCAATTGCCTGGGCGTGGGTGATGGCGCGCTGAACTTCAGCCTGTGCGGCCTTGATGGTCAGCAGGGTGATTTTTTTCAGGGCGCGGGGTTCTGCTTTCTGGCTTTTGAAGCGGTCGAAGCTGTATTCGCCGTCGATCAGGGTTTCTGCCAGCAGGCGGGTTTTGCCGTAGCTGTCGCGACCCTTGACCACCAGTTCGTCGATCGCGAGTACGGCATCACTGCCGCCCAGGCCTTTGAGGACGTTAAGCGCGGTGCTGATGATTTTACGGAATGGACGGTCGCCCAGCTCCTCATCCTTGCCGGTGCCCAGCAACAGAACACGCTCGGCTTTAAGGTTTGGCAGGCTGTGCAGCAACAGGCTCTGGCCGGTTTTGCCGGCGATGTCGCCACGCTTGAGTACCGCGCTGATGGCGCCGTCAGTGAGTTCGTCAATGGCTTTGGCGGTATGGCCGAGCTTGCGGCCTTCACCGATGGCGACCACGAGAGTGGCCGTTTTCAACGTTTCTGGGCTGACGCTTTTTACAACCAGTTCCATGTCCGGGTCCCTGAATCAAATGGTCAACGTGCGCACAAACGGCAGTGTTTGCTTGCCTGATAAATGAGGCGCTTCACCTGTGATCCAGGCGGGCGTCAAGGCGGGCAGTTTGAACCCCGTCAGTCGAGCCTGACAACCCTCGCTTGCGCGCATATTGCAGCTTTGAATACTTGGGTGAGCATGCGCAGTGACAGGCGAGGCCATTCACAGGATAATGCGCCATCTTTTTAAATGGCCCGGCTCATCTATTTGAGCCTGTGTCGACTCGTTATGCTGCTTGTTTGGCCGCCTTAGCCTGACGACCCTGGAGTGTCTGGTTTGATCGTCTTCCGTTATCTGTCCCGCGAAGTCCTGCTTACATTGAGCGCTGTCAGCGCTGTGCTGCTGGTCATCATCATGAGCGGTCGTTTCATCAAATACCTGGCCCAGGCTGCATCCGGGGCTATGGATCCGAGCTCGTTGTTCTTGATCATGGGCTTTCGTCTTCCGGGCTTTATGCAGCTGATTCTGCCCTTGGGGCTGTTTCTGGGCATTTTGCTGGCATACGGGCGCATGTATCTCGAAAGCGAGATGACCGTACTGTCGGCTACCGGTATGAGTCAGCAGCGCTTGCTGGGCATTACCATGGTGCCGGCCGTCATCGTCGCCCTGATTGTGGCCTGGTTGAGTCTGAGCCTGGCCCCGCAAGGCGCCAATCAGTTTCAGCTGCTGCTGAACAAGCAAGATGCCCTGACCGAATTCGACACGTTGGAACCTGGCCGCTTTCAGGCATTGAATGACGGTTCGCGGGTCACTTATACCGAACAGTTGACTAACGACCGGACCCACCTGAACGGGGTGTTCATAACGCAGAAGACTGCGGGTCAGGAGGCCAAGGATCGTGGCATTACTGTATTGGTTGCAGAAAAGGGGCGCCAGGAAGTGCGTGCCGACGGTAGTCGCTGGCTGATTCTGGATAACGGCTACCGTTATGACGGTAACCCGGGCCTGGCCGACTACCGCGCCATCAAGTACGACACCTACGGTGTGTTACTGCCCAAGCCTGATGTCAGCGATGAAGTGACCGACCGCGATGCGATGCCGACCATGGATCTTGTCGGCAACCCGGATGTTCGTGCACAAGCAGAGCTGCAATGGCGTTTCTCCATGCCGCTGCTGGTCTTTATCGTGACGCTGATCGCGGTTCCGCTGTCTCGCGTCAACCCGCGTCAGGGGCGCTTCCTCAAGTTGTTGCCGGCCATACTTCTTTATATGGCGTATGTGACCGCTTTGATTCTGGTCCGCGGAGCCCTGGAAAAAGGCAAGATTTCACCGGTGCTCGGTTTGTGGTGGGTGCATGGCCTGTTCCTGATCATTGGCCTGTTGTTGTTTTACTGGGAGCCGTTGCGCTTGAAACTGGCGAATCGCCGTAGCGTCAAGGAGATGGCTCGTGGTTAAGCTCGATCGCTATATTGGTAAAAGCGTGTTTCTGGCGATCCTGGCGGTAACGGGGATCATTCTGGGGCTTGCGTCGCTGTTCGCGTTCATCGATGAGGTGAAGAGCGTCTCTGATACCTACACGATCATGGACGTTTTCAGTTTTGTGATGCTGACAGCGCCGCGCCGCATGTACGAAATGTTGCCGGTAGCGGCGCTGATCGGCTGCCTGATCGGCCTTGGCAGCCTGGCGAGCAACAGCGAACTGACGATCATGCGTGCGGCTGGCGTGTCCACCGGTCGTATCGTCTGGGCGGTCATGAAGCCAATGCTGGTCTTGATGCTGGCCGGTATCCTGATTGGCGAGTATGTCGCCCCGGCAACTGAAACCATTGCCCAGGCCAACCGTGCTCTGGCGCAAGGTGGCGGTGACGCGCAAAGTTCCAAGCATGGTCTGTGGCACCGTCAGGGTGAAGAGTTCATCCATATCAACGCTGTTCAGCCAAACGGCATGCTGCTGGGCGTAACCCGCTACCGGTTTGATAAAGAGCGCCATCTGTTGTCGGCGAGTTTCGCCAAGAAGGCCCAGTTCGACCAGGACCAATGGCTGTTGAGCGACGTTGCAACGACGGTTTTCCATGACCGCAGCACTGAAGTCATCAAGTTGCCTGAAGAGCGTTGGGATGTGTCGTTGAGCCCGCAGTTGCTCAATACCGTGGTCATGGCGCCGGATGCGCTCTCCATCACCGGCCTGTGGAGTTACATCCACTACCTGAAAGACCAAGGGCTGAACAACGGCCGTTACTGGCTGGCATTTTGGGTAAAGGTGTTGCAGCCATTGGTTACGGCGGCGCTGGTGTTGATGGCCATCTCCTTTATTTTCGGTCCGTTGCGTTCCGTTACCCTGGGACAGCGAGTGTTTACCGGTGTGTTGGTGGGCTTTGCGTTCAAAATTGCGCAAGACCTGCTGGGGCCAGCCAGTCTGGTGTTTGGCTTCTCACCGCTGTTTGCGGTGCTGCTGCCCGCCGGTATTTGTGCGCTGGCCGGTATCTGGCTGTTGCGCAGGGCTCGTTAATTAACCGCTCTTGATGCAATCAAAAGCCTCTATCTCGCGATAGGGGCTTTTTTGTGTGGGGCCATTGGCCTGTGAACGTGACGCTTGGCGCGAGGATCAGGTACAATTCCCGGCTATTTTTCGGCGGGCAGTCTGCCTGCGACTTTTTTTGAGTGTTGACCCGTGAGTGATTTGAGTCATATCCGCAATTTCTCCATCATCGCCCACATTGACCATGGCAAGTCGACGCTGGCCGATCGTTTTATTCAGATGTGCGGCGGCCTCGCCGAGCGCGAAATGGAAGCCCAGGTTCTGGACTCCATGGACCTCGAGCGCGAGCGCGGGATCACCATCAAAGCCCACAGCGTTACCCTGTATTACACGGCCAAAGACGGCAAAACCTATCAGCTGAACTTCATTGATACCCCGGGCCACGTTGACTTCACCTACGAAGTCAGCCGGTCTCTGGCGGCCTGTGAAGGTGCGTTGCTGGTGGTCGATGCGGGGCAGGGCGTAGAAGCCCAGTCCGTAGCCAACTGCTACACCGCGATCGAGCAGGGGCTTGAGGTCATGCCGGTCTTGAACAAGATCGACCTGCCGCAGGCCGATCCTGATCGCGTCCGCGACGAAATCGAAAAAATCATCGGCATCGATGCCACGGACGCAGTGACTTGCAGCGCCAAGACCGGTCTGGGCGTCGACGAAGTGCTTGAGCGCCTGGTGCAGACCATTCCTGCGCCAACCGGCAACTACGAAGATCCGCTGCAAGCCTTGATCATCGACTCCTGGTTCGACAACTACCTGGGCGTTGTGTCCCTGGTTCGCGTGCGCCACGGGCGCGTGAAAAAGGGCGACAAGATCCTGGTCAAGTCCACCGGCAAGGTGCACCTGGTCGACAGCGTGGGCGTGTTCAATCCCAAGCACACGGCGACCACTGATCTGAAAGCCGGTGAAGTAGGCTTCATCATCGCCGGCATCAAGGACATTCACGGTGCGCCAGTGGGCGATACCCTGACCTTGAGCTCCACGCCCGATGTTGACGTACTGCCTGGTTTCAAACGCATTCAGCCGCAGGTCTACGCCGGTTTGTTCCCGGTCAGCTCTGACGATTTCGAAGACTTCCGTGAAGCACTGCAAAAGCTCACGCTGAACGACTCGTCGCTGCAGTACACCCCGGAAAGCTCCGACGCACTGGGCTTCGGCTTCCGTTGCGGGTTCCTCGGCATGCTGCACATGGAGATCATCCAGGAGCGCCTTGAGCGCGAGTACGATCTGGACCTGATCACCACGGCACCTACCGTAATTTTCGAGCTGCTGCTCAAAACGGGTGAAACCATTTACGTGGACAACCCGTCCAAGCTGCCGGACGTGTCTTCCATTGAAGATATTCGCGAACCTATCGTTCGTGCCAATATCCTTGTGCCTCAAGAGCACCTGGGCAACGTCATTACCCTGTGCATTGAGAAGCGCGGCGTTCAGCACGACATGCTGTTCCTCGGCTCCCAGGTACAAGTGACTTACGATTTGCCGATGAACGAAGTGGTTCTGGACTTCTTTGACCGTCTCAAATCCACCAGTCGCGGCTATGCTTCGCTCGACTACCATTTTGACCGTTATCAATCGGCCAACCTGGTCAAGCTTGATGTCTTGATCAACGGCGAGAAGGTTGACGCACTGGCTCTGATCGTTCACCGCGACAACGCTCACTACAAAGGGCGTGCGCTGACCGAGAAGATGAAAGAGCTGATTCCGCGTCAGATGTTCGATGTGGCAATTCAGGCTGCCATTGGTGGCCAAATCATTGCGCGCTCGTCTGTTAAAGCGCTCAGAAAAAACGTACTGGCCAAATGCTACGGTGGTGACGTTAGCCGTAAGCGCAAGCTGTTGGAAAAGCAGAAAGCCGGTAAAAAACGCATGAAGCAAGTAGGTAACGTGGAAATTCCACAAGAAGCCTTCCTTGCAGTGCTCAGGTTGGATAGCTAGGTCCTATGTCACTAAATTTCCCGCTGTTGCTGGTCATTGCTGTTGCCGTGTGCGGTTTGCTGGCGCTGCTCGATTTGGTCTTCCTGGCACCGCGCCGGCGCAAGGCCATTGCCAACTATCAAGCCAGTGTTACGCCGGTTGATACGCAGGTAATCGAAAAGCTCAACAAGGAGCCGATGCTGGTTGAATACGGCAAATCGTTCTTCCCTGTGTTGTTCATCGTGCTGGTGTTGCGTTCGTTTCTGGTTGAGCCGTTCCAGATTCCGTCCGGCTCGATGAAGCCGACCCTGGATGTGGGCGATTTCATTTTGGTGAACAAGTTTTCCTACGGGATCCGCTTGCCGGTTCTCGATACGAAAATCATCGAGGTGGGTGATCCGAAGCGGGGCGATGTGATGGTGTTTCGCTACCCGAGCGACCCTACGGTCAACTACATCAAGCGTGTAGTCGGCCTGCCGGGCGACAAGATTCGCTACACCAGCGACAAGCATTTGTACGTCAATGATCAATTGGTTGCCGAGCAGATGGTGGGCACGGAGCCGGGTACCCTGGGCAGCGCGGAACTCTACAAAGAGAAGCTGGGCGAAGTCGAGCACATGATCCGCAAGGAAATGAGCCGTTATCGCGCGCCGCCTGACAAGGAGTGGACGGTTCCGGCCGGGCACTACTTCATGATGGGCGACAACCGTGACAACTCGAACGACAGCCGTTATTGGGATGATCCGAACATTCCCAAAGACGAACTGGGCATGGTTCCCGACAAGAACATCGTCGGCAAGGCCTTCGCTGTGTGGATGAGCTGGCCGGAACCCAAGTCGAACAACCTGCCTAATTTCTCGCGGGTTGGATTGATCAAGTAGCCAAGACGGCGCTGTTAATAACAGCGCCGAATGCTTTTCAGGCCTGCGGATAAATCCCGGGTCTGCGGTTCTTAAGGTCGGGGTGCTGCTTCAGGCATGCCGGTCAACAGTATTCAGGATGTGGATTTGAACAAAGCGTTAAGTGTGACGGCGGCGAACAGCCTGTTCCCTGTCCATTTGCTATGCGATAAACGAGCATCACTGATCCCTAATATCGGTCCGGTGGTGACATTCGGCCACGAACTCAGCGTGGGTAAATCGTGAGTTTTTCTTTAGAGCGTTTAGAGCGTCAGCTCGGCTATACCTTCAAGGACCAGGAACTGATGGTTCTGGCCCTGACACACCGCAGTTTCGCGGGGCGCAACAATGAGCGCCTCGAGTTCCTGGGGGATGCCATCCTCAATTTTGTAGCCGGCGAAGCATTGTTTGACCGCTTCCCGCTGGCCCGTGAAGGCCAACTGTCCCGTCTGCGTGCCCGTCTGGTAAAAGGCGAAACCCTGGCCGTGCTGGCCCGTGGTTTTGAGTTGGGTGAATACCTGCGTCTGGGCTCGGGCGAACTGAAAAGCGGTGGCTTTCGCCGTGAGTCGATTTTGGCCGATGCCCTTGAAGCGCTGATCGGCGCCATTTACCTGGATGCGGGCATGGAAGCCGCTCGTGACCGCGTATTGGCCTGGCTTGCCAGTGAGTTCGAGACTCTGACCCTGGTCGACACCAATAAAGATCCAAAGACCCGGCTGCAAGAGTTCTTGCAGTCGCGTGCCTGTGACCTGCCACGTTACGAAGTGGTGGATATCCAGGGCGAACCGCATTGCCGCATGTTCTTCGTTGAGTGCGAAATTGCCCTATTGAATGAAAAAAGCCGGGGTCAGGGTGTGAGCCGTCGTATTGCCGAACAGGTAGCGGCCGCCGCAGCACTGATAGCCCTTGGCGTGGAGAATGGCCATGACTGATTCAACTGCAACACGCTGTGGCTATGTCGCCATTGTTGGTCGACCAAACGTGGGTAAATCCACACTGCTGAACCACATTTTGGGTCAAAAGCTGGCGATTACTTCGCGCAAGCCGCAGACCACCCGCCACAACATGCTGGGCATCAAGACCGAAGGTAACGTGCAAGCGGTCTACGTCGATACTCCGGGCATGCACAAAGGTGGCGAGAAAGCCCTGAACCGCTACATGAACAAAACCGCATCGGCTGCGTTGAAAGACGTTGATGTGGTGATTTTTGTCGTTGATCGCACCAAGTGGACCGACGAGGACCAGATGGTGCTCGAGCGTGTTCAGTACGTGACCGGCCCTTTGATCGTGGCTCTGAACAAGACCGACCGTATCGAAGACAAAGCCGAGCTGATGCCGCATCTGAGCTGGCTTCAGGAGCAACTGCCGAACGCCCAGATCATCCCGATCTCCGCTCAGCACGGTCATAACCTCGATGCCCTTGAGCGCGTGATTGCCGATCATCTGCCGGAGAACGAGCACTTCTTCCCGGAAGATCAGATCACCGACCGCAGCAGCCGCTTCCTGGCCGCCGAACTGGTACGTGAGAAAATCATGCGCCAGATGGGTGCCGAGCTGCCGTACCAGATCACCGTCGAGATCGAAGAGTTCAAGCAGCAGGGCAAAACCTTGCATATCCACGCGCTGATTCTGGTAGAGCGTGATGGCCAGAAGAAAATCATCATTGGCGACAAGGGCGAGCGTATCAAGCGCATCGGTACCGAAGCGCGCAAGGATATGGAGCTGCTGTTCGACTCCAAAGTCATGCTTAACCTGTGGGTTAAAGTGAAAGGCGGCTGGTCCGACGACGAACGCGCCCTGCGTTCCCTGGGCTACGGCGACCTGTAACAGCCTGCCATCCGCGGCGCGACAATCGCTGGCAAGCCAGCTCCCACAAGACCGGTTCAAGACTTGGGTGGGTTGGCAAGCCAGCTCCCACAAGACCGGTTTAAAACCTGTGGGAGCTGGCTTGCCAGCGATGGCTCCTTGGAAGTCGCCCTAGGTTTTCAGGATTAAAACCGTCCATGTCCAGCAAAACCCCCATCCCGCAACTCGCTTACGTCCTGCACAGTCGCCCCTATCGTGAAACCAGTGCCCTGGTGGACTTCCTCACGCCTCAAGGTCGACTGCGGGCGGTGCTACGCAGTGCGCGCGGAAAGGCCGGGACTCTGGCGCGTCCCTTTGTGCCGCTGGAGATCGAGTTTCGTGGGCGTGGTGAGTTGAAAAACGTCGGGCGCATGGAAAGCGCCGGTATTTCAACCTGGCTCAATGGTGAAGCGCTGTTCAGCGGTCTCTACCTTAATGAGCTGCTGATTCGCCTGTTACCTGCTGAAGATCCGCACCCCTCGATATTCCATCATTACGCAGCGACCTTGTTGGCGCTGGCTGAAGGCCGGCCGCTGGAGCCTTTGCTGCGGGCCTTTGAATGGCGTTTGCTGGATGATCTGGGCTACGGCTTTTCATTGTCGCTCGATATCCATGGCGAGCCGGTGGAGGCAGACGGCCTGTACCGGTTGCAGGTGGATGCCGGGCTGGAGAGGGTGTGGCTGCAGCAGCCGGGGCTGTTTCATGGCGAGCAATTGCACGCCATGGCCGAAGCTGACTGGAGCGCTCCCGGTGCATTGCTGGCGGCCAAGCGCCTGATGCGTCAGGCACTGGCGGTGCATCTGGCAGGTAAACCACTGGCCAGCCGTGAGTTGTTTCGCAAGCCCTGAGGTATGCTATGCGCCGAATCTTCAACTCTTCAGGAGAGCCCTCGTGACTACCAGCAATCGCATTCTTCTCGGCGTCAATATCGACCACGTAGCCACGCTGCGTCAGGCTCGCGGCACCCGTTACCCTGACCCGGTCAAGGCTGCACTGGACGCGGAAGAGGCGGGCGCGGACGGCATTACCGTGCATTTGCGCGAAGACCGTCGGCACATCCAGGAGCGTGATGTACTGCTGCTCAAGGATGTACTGCAAACGCGCATGAACTTCGAAATGGGCGTCACCGAAGAAATGATGGTATTTGCCGAGCGCATTCGTCCGGCCCATATCTGTCTGGTGCCCGAGACCCGTCAGGAGCTGACGACCGAAGGTGGTCTGGACGTTGCCGGGCAAGAAGCGCGGATCAAGGCTGCCGTCGAGCGTCTGGCGAAAATCGGTTGTGAAGTCTCGTTGTTTATCGATGCTGATGAGCGGCAGATTGCTGCGTCAAAACGCGTCGGTGCCCCTGCTATCGAGTTGCACACCGGGCGTTATGCCGATGCGCAGACCCCGACCGAAGTGGCCGAAGAGTTGCAACGTGTGGCTGATGGCGTGGCATTTGGCCTGGCGCAAGGGCTGATCGTTAATGCCGGTCATGGCCTGCACTACCACAACGTTGAAGCGGTAGCGGCGATCAAGGGCATCAATGAGCTGAACATTGGCCATGCCTTGGTGGCGCATGCTCTGTTCGTTGGCTTCAAGTCGGCAGTGGCCGAGATGAAGGCACTGATTCTGGCGGCGGCAAAGGCTTAAACCCGGTCACGGTTCGGCCGGTAGTCGCTGACGAGGAACGAAGGCTGCGAGCTCTTGATATTAAGAGCCGCGCCAAATGATTTTGAACGCGACGCAAAAAAGCTCGCAACCTTCGTTCCTTGGCAGCGACTACGGGGTTTGGCGGTACTGCTTTAAAGCTGCGGCTCTTCCTTGGGCTTGGTCTTGTTGATGCCCGGTATGTGCAGCTTGCCGTCAGCGACCTGGTCGCCCTCAAGCTGAGGCTGTGTGGCCCATGTCAGGATGTCGTAGTAACGACGGATGTTGGCCACAAAGTGCACCGGCTCGCCGCCCCGGGCGTAGCCATAGCGGGTTTTGCTGTACCACTGCTTCTGCGCAAGGCGAGGCAGCATTTTCTTTACGTCCAGCCACTTATTCGGGTTCAGGCCTTCTTTCTTGGCCAGTTTGCGGGCGTCATCCAGGTGACCACCGCCAACGTTGTAGGCTGCCAGCGCAAACCAGGTGCGATCAGGCTCTTCGATATCGTCGTCCAGTTCGCTCTTGATCAGAGCCAGATACTTGGCGCCGCCCATGATGCTTTGCTGTGCGTCCAGCCGGTTGGACACGCCCATCGCTTGCGCGGTGTTCTGGGTCAGCATCATCAGGCCGCGAACGCCTGTTTTGGACGTGACGGCGGGCTGCCACAAGGACTCCTGATAGCCCATGGCTGCCAGCAGACGCCAGTCGACCTGCTCCTTTTTGGCCGCATCCTTGAAGAATTTTTCGTATTTGGGCAGGCGCTGCTGCAGGTGCTGGGCGAAGGTGTAAGCGCCGACGTAGCCCAGAACATCGACGTGCCCGTAGTAGCGGTCCTTTAAACGTTGCAGGGTGCCGTTTTTTTCGACCTTGTCCAGATACGCATTGATCTCGTTGAGCAGGCTGTTGTCTTCACCGGCCATCACCGCCCAGCGCTGGCTGCGGGCGTCGCCCAGATCAAAGGCCACGCGAACGTTGGGGAAGTACACCTGGTTCATTGCTACTTCGTTGGAGTCGACCAGTGTCAGGTCTATTTGCCCTTCATCGACCATGCGCAGCAAGTCGACAACCTCGACGGCGTCGGACTCTTCGTATTCGATTCCGGGATATTGCTTCTTGAGTTCGGCCAGTTGCTCGGCGTGGGAGCTGCCTTTGAGCACCATGATGCGTTTGCCCACCAGATCGGCGGCAGTGGTGGGGCGTGACTGGCCGTTGCGGTAGATGATCTGGGGCGTGACTTCAAGGTACGGGTGAGAGAACTTGGCTTGCTGCAGGCGTTTCTCGCTGCTGACCAGACCGGCAGCAGCTAAAACGGGACCGTCAGGTTCGCCCAGCTGAGTGAAGATATCGTCCAGGTTGTCGGCTGTTTCGATCTTCAGCTCTACACCCAGATCATCGGCAAAGCGCTTCACCAGCTCGTATTCGAAGCCGGTCTCGCCGTTGCGATCCTCGAAATAGGTGGCCGGGCTGTTACGGGTAATCACCCGCAGTACCCCATCCTCCTTTACGCGCTCAAGGGTGCTGGGTTTTTCAACGCAGGCGCCGAGCATCAGGAAGAGTCCGGTTGCGAACAGCCATCTGGCTCCACGCTGGCGGAATGCAGTTAGAGAAAACATCCGCGCAGTATACGCAAAGCAGCCCCGGTGCCATATCTCGACAATTTACGGTCATTCTGATAACAACTGCCAAAAACGGCCAAACCCTTATGGAATGGGGCATTAGAGGTGGTTTAAAGATCATGACCGCCCATCCACAAAAGCTCTGATAGCCATAAAGAATAAGGCTTTGGTCGGTTAACCGGCTTTGGCTTGCTTCAGGTGTGCCGTTTCGGGTGCCGTCAGCGATGGTTTAGGCTAGAATGCCGGGCCTCAAAGCATACCCCTCCCGAGGCTGTCCCGAAGATGTTGATCCTGCGCGGCGCTCCTGCCCTTTCTGCCTTTCGCCACAGCAAACTCCTTGCACAACTGAGCCTCAAGGTTCCGGCTGTCACTGGTTTGTATGCTGAATTCGCCCACTTCGCCGATGTGACCGGTGAGTTGACCAGCGATGAACTGCAGGTCCTGGCTCGTCTCTTGAAGTACGGCCCAAGTGTGCCGGTCCAAGAGCCCAGTGGCCGACTGTTCCTGGTGTTGCCGCGGTTTGGCACCATTTCCCCTTGGTCGAGTAAGGCCAGCGACATTGCCCGTAACTGTGGCCTGGCTAAAGTCCAGCGCCTGGAACGTGGCATTGCGTTCTATGTGGCCGGTCAGTTCAGCGACGCTGATGCCGAACTGATTGCCGCTGCATTGCATGATCGCATGACGCAAATCGTGCTGGGCAACCTTGAACAGGCTGCCGGCCTGTTCAGCCATGCCGAGCCCAAGCCGCTGACGGCCATCGACGTGCTGGGCGGCGGTCGCGCCGCGCTGGAAAAAGCCAACGTCGAGCTGGGTCTGGCACTGGCCGAAGACGAAATCGACTACCTGGTCAATGCGTTCAACGGCCTGGGTCGCAACCCGCACGACATCGAACTGATGATGTTCGCCCAGGCCAACTCCGAGCATTGCCGTCACAAAATCTTCAACGCCAGCTGGGACATCGACGGCCAGAGCCAGGATAAAAGCCTGTTTGGCATGATCAAGAACACCTACGTGATGCACAGCGAAGGCGTGTTGTCGGCCTACAAGGACAACGCTTCGGTCATCGTCGGCAGCGTGGCAGGGCGTTTCTTCCCGGACCCTGAAACCCGCCAGTACGGCGCGGTACAGGAGCCGGTACACATCCTGATGAAGGTTGAGACCCACAACCACCCGACCGCCATTGCTCCGTTCCCGGGTGCGGCGACCGGTTCCGGTGGCGAGATCCGTGACGAAGGCGCTACCGGCCGTGGCGCCAAGCCGAAGGCCGGCCTGACCGGTTTCACCGTGTCCAACCTGCAGATCCCTGGCTTTGAACAGCCGTGGGAAGTGCCGTACGGCAAGCCCGAGCGCATCGTTACCGCGCTGGACATCATGATCGAAGGCCCGCTGGGCGGCGCCGCGTTCAACAACGAATTCGGCCGTCCGGCCCTGACCGGTTACTTCCGTACCTTCGAGCAGTCGATCACGACTCCCCGTGGTGAAGAAGTGCGCGGTTACCACAAGCCAATCATGTTGGCCGGCGGCATGGGCAACATCCGCGCCGAACACGTACAGAAAGCCGAAATTACCGTTGGCTCCAAGCTGATCGTGCTGGGCGGCCCGGCGATGCTCATCGGTCTGGGTGGCGGTGCCGCTTCCTCCATGGCGACCGGTGCGAGCTCGGCTGACCTGGACTTCGCTTCGGTGCAGCGCGAAAACCCGGAAATGGAACGCCGTTGCCAGGAAGTCATCGACCGTTGCTGGCAGCTGGGTGACAAAAACCCGATCAGCTTCATCCATGACGTCGGCGCCGGTGGTCTGTCCAACGCCTTCCCCGAGCTGGTCAACGATGGTGAGCGTGGCGGTCGTTTCGAACTGCGCAATATTCCAAACGACGAGCCGGGTATGGCCCCGCACGAGATCTGGAGCAACGAATCCCAGGAACGCTATGTAATGGCGGTGGGCGTTGCTGATTTCGAGCGTTTCAAGGCGATCTGCGAACGCGAGCGTTGCCCGTTTGCCGTGGTTGGCGAAGCCACTGCCGAACCGCAGCTGACCGTCACCGATAGCCACTTCGGCAACAACCCGGTGGACATGCCACTGGAAGTGTTGCTGGGCAAGGCTCCGCGCATGCACCGTTCGGCGGTCCGTGAAGCCGAAATGGGCGATGACTTCGATCCGTCCACGCTGGACATCGGCGAGTGTGTCGAGCGCGTCCTGCATCACCCGGCCGTGGCCAGCAAAAGCTTCCTGATCACCATCGGCGACCGGACCATTACCGGCCTGGTTGCGCGTGATCAGATGGTAGGTCCGTGGCAAGTGCCGGTAGCCGACGTTGCGGTTACCGCCACCAGCTTTGACGTGTACACCGGTGAAGCCATGGCCATGGGCGAGCGTACCCCGCTGGCACTGCTGGATGCTCCGGCATCGGGCCGTATGGCAATCGGCGAAACCCTGACCAACATCGCGGCTTCGCGTATCGGTAAAATCAGCGACATCAAACTGTCGGCCAACTGGATGTCGGCTGCGGGTCACCCCGGCGAAGACGCCCGTCTGTATGACACCGTGAAAGCGGTCGGCATGGAGTTGTGTCCTGAACTGGGCATCACCATTCCGGTGGGCAAAGACTCGATGTCGATGCAAACCCGCTGGAACGAAGATGGCACTGACAAGACCGTTACCTCGCCGCTGTCGCTGGTAGTGACCGGCTTTGCTCCGGTGCTCGATGTTCGCCAGACCATGACTCCGGTGCTGCGCATGGACAAGGGCCTGACCGATCTGATTCTGATCGACCTGGGCCGTGGCCAGAACCGCATGGGCGCCTCGATCCTGGCCCAGACCTACGGCAAGCTTGGCCGTCATGCGCCTGACGTGGATGACGCAGAAGACCTCAAAGCCTTCTTCGCCGTGATCCAGGGCTTGAATGCCGACGGCCATTTGCTGGCTTACCACGACCGTTCCGACGGTGGTCTGCTGACCAGCGTGATGGAAATGGCGTTTGCCGGTCACTGCGGTGTCAACCTGGCACTCGACGGCCTGGCTGAAACCGCTGCCGACATTCCTGCGATCCTGTTCAACGAAGAGTTGGGTGCGGTGGTTCAGGTGCGTCAGGACGCTACCGCTGACGTGCTCGCACAGTTCAGCGCGGCCGGTCTGGGCGAATGCGTGTCGGTGATTGGTCAGCCGCGCAACTGCGAAGACGTGACGATCACCTTCAATGGCGAGACTGTTTTCGCCGGTCAGCGTCCTCTGCTGCAACGTCAGTGGGCTGAAACCAGCTTCCAGATCCAGCGTATGCGTGACAACGCAGACTGCGCCCAGCAAGAGTTCGACGTGCTGCTGGAAGAAGACAATCCGGGCCTGAGCGTTCAGCTGAGCTTTGATGTCAACGCCAACATCAGCGCGCCATACATCAAGAAAGGCATTCGCCCACAGGTTGCCGTACTGCGCGAGCAGGGCGTCAACGGTCAGGTTGAAATGGCGGCGGCGTTTGACCGTGCCGGGTTCAACGCGGTCGATGTGCACATGAGCGACATCCTGGCCGGTCGTGTCGACCTGAACGACTTCAAGGGCATGGTTGCGTGCGGCGGCTTCTCCTACGGCGACGTACTGGGTGCCGGTGAAGGCTGGGCCAAGTCGGCCCTGTTCAACGCCCGTGCACGTGATGCGTTCCAGGGCTTCTTCGAGCGTAGCGACAGCTTCACCCTGGGTGTTTGCAACGGTTGCCAGATGATGTCCAACCTCAGCGAACTGGTACCGGGCAGCGAGCTCTGGCCGCACTTTGTGCGTAACCGTTCCGAGCAGTTCGAAGCCCGTGTGGCGATGGTTCAAGTGCAGGAGTCGAATTCGATCTTCCTGCAGGGCATGGCCGGTTCGCGCATGCCAATCGCCATCGCCCACGGTGAAGGTCATGCCGAGTTCGCCAGCCCCGAAGCCCTGTTGCAAGCCGATCTGTCGGGTTGCGTGGCACTGCGCTTCGTTGACAACCACGGCAAGGTTACCGAGAGCTACCCGGCCAACCCGAACGGCTCGCCGCGCGGGATTACCGGTCTCACCAGCCGTGACGGCCGCGTGACTATCATGATGCCGCACCCGGAGCGGGTCTTCCGCGCCGTGCAGAACTCATGGCGTCCTGAAGAGTGGAACGAAGATGCGCCTTGGTTGCGCATGTTCCGTAACGCTCGTGTATGGGTCGACTAAGGGCATGTACAAGCTCAGCTTCTTCGTACCCCCAAGCCACGTCGAAGTGGTCAAGGATGCTGTATTCGCTGCCGGTGGCGGACGGATCGGTAACTATGACCACTGCGCCTGGCAGGTATTGGGCCAGGGCCAGTTTCGCGCGCTGGACGGCAGTCAGCCGTTTATCGGGCAAACCGGCCAGGTCGAATACGTTGGGGAATGGAAGGTTGAGCTGGTCGTTGCCGATGATCTGATTCATGGGGTGGTGGCTGCGCTCAAGCACAGCCACCCCTATGAAACGCCTGCTTATGAAGTGTGGCGTCTGGCGGATTTGTAACACCAACTCGCAGGAGCGAGCTGGCCTCGCGATGCAAACAATGCAGAGCTCTCTGAGAGATCCCATTGACGCCATCGCCGGGCCAGCTCGCTCCTGCAGTTGTTTTAGCGTGCGTGATCTGGCCTGATCAAGCGCCCCAACGCCTCACTCAATCCCTGCGCCTGCGCGCCCACCAATACATGCCAAACGCCATCGGCGTGCCGGCTGATGCCCTGGCTGCCCAATGCCTTGAGCTGACTCTCTGACAATGAACGTTCGTCTCCAAGCTTGATTCGCAAGCGGGTGAGCGCTACGCACTCCACATGCAACACATTACTGCTGCCTCCCAGCGCGCCCAGCCATTTTCTGGCGGCTTCGGGCTCGACTTCTTGCGTCGGTTGCTCCGCACAAACGTGCGCCTGACTGGCGGAGGTCGAGTGGTTGCCCTGTGACAAAGCTAAACGGATCTCGTCGGCGATGCTGTCGGCCATTGGCCCGACCACCACTTGCAGACTGCCCGCACGCCCCGGTCGCATCACGCCCATGGCGCCCAGCGCCTTGAGCTCGTTGTCCTGGGCCTTGCTGCGATCGGCCAGCTCCAGGCGCAAGCGTGTGGTGCAGGCACCGACGGTAATCAGATTGGCCGCACCACCCAACGCCTGGATGTAGCCGTTGGCTCGCTGGTTCTCGGTGAGGTCGGCGGTTTCAGTCACCGGGTTGTCTTCTCGGCCCGGGGTTTTGAGTTTGAAGCGGCGGATGCAGTAATCAAACACCAGGTAATAAATGACGAAGTAGGCGAGCCCGACGGGAAAGATCATCCAGCCATTGGTGGACTTGCCCCAGCCCAGCAACATGTCGATGGCACCACCGGAAAAGGTGAAGCCCAAATGGATATCCAGCAGGTTGGTGATGGCCATCGACAGCCCGGTCAGCAACGCATGCAACAAATAGAGGAAGGGCGCGAGGAACATGAAAGCAAATTCGATGGGTTCGGTGACACCGGTCAAAAACGCGGTCAGCGCCAGTGACAGGAAAATCCCGCCCATCAGTTTGCGCCGCTCCGGCAATGCGTTGCGGTACATCGCCAGGCACGCCGCCGGCAGGCCAAACATCATCACCGGGAACATGCCGGTCATGAATTGCCCGCCGTTGGGATCACCGGCGAAGTAACGGGTGAGGTCGCCGGTCACCACTTGACCGGTGTCGGTGGTGAAGCTGCCGAACACGAACCACGCCATGTTGTTAAGGATATGGTGCAGCCCGGTAACGATCAGGATGCGGTTAAGCACGCCGAAAATGAATGCCCCCAGGCTGCCGCTTTCGAGCAGCAATACGCCCAGGCTGTTGATGCCTTCTTGAATCGGTGGCCAGATCAGGCCGAACAGGGCGCCCAGGGCTACGGCCGCAAACCCGGTGACGATCGGCACAAAACGCCGCCCGCCAAAGAACGCCAGGTATTCCGGCAGCTTGATGTCCTTGAAGCGGTTGTACAGCGCTCCGGCCATCAGGCCGCTGACAATCCCGGCGAGCATGCCCATGTTGATATGGGGGTCGAGCGCCTTGAGGGTCGAGATCAGCACCAGATAACCGATCGCCCCGGCCAGGCCTGCGGTGCCGTTGTTATCGCGGGCAAAACCCACGGCAATGCCGATGGCGAAGATCAGCGCCAGGTTGGCGAAAATCGTGTTGCCGGCATCGTGGATGATTGCGATGTTGAGCAAGTCGGTGTCGCCCAGGCGCAGCAGCAGCCCGGCAATGGGCAAAATCGCAATCGGCAGCATCAACGCCCGGCCAAGCCGTTGCAGACCTTCGATGAAGTATTGATACATGAGAGATTCTCCGTCGTTGTTTTTGTTGTTGTCAGTCGCAAAGTGGCCAGTACTGATGACAGGCCTCACGTACAGATCTGGCATTACTCATGTTCAACAGCTTCTGGCTCAGTGTTTGACACATCCCGGCATCAAGCTCCCGGACCCGGGCCTTGATTTCGCCGATTTGCAGCGGGCTGACTGACAGCTCGCGAACCCCCAGCCCGATCAGCACCGGTGTGGCCAAAGGGTCGCTGGCCAGCGCACCGCACACGCCCACCCAGCGCCCATGCTTTGCTGCACCGGCACAGGTATGGGCGATCAGGCGCAGCAGCGCCGGATGCAGGGCGTCGACCCGTGACGCCAGCCCCGCGTGATCGCGGTCCATGGCCAGGGTGTACTGCGACAGGTCGTTGGTGCCGATGGACAGAAAGTCCGCATGCTCGGCCAATTGCTCAGCCATCAGGGCCGCAGCCGGCACTTCGATCATCACCCCCAGTTCCGGGCGCCGGCTCAGGCCCAGTTCAACGCGCAAGGCGTCCAGGCGGCTGCGGATATGCAGCAACTCGTCGACCTCGGTGATCATTGGCAACAGAATGCGGCAACGCTGCACCGGGCTGACCTGCAGCAGGGCGCGCAGTTGCCGGTCAAGGATCTGCGGGTGCAATTGCGCCAGGCGGATGCCGCGCAGACCCAGTACCGGATTGGCTTCGGCGGGCAGCGGCAGATAATCGAGTTGTTTGTCGCCGCCCACATCAATGGTGCGAATGATCACCGGCTTGTCGCCCATCGCATCGACGACACCCTGGTAGGCCGCAATCTGCTCCTGTTCATTGGGCGCAGTGGTGCGTTCGACAAACAGAAACTCGGTGCGCAGCAACCCCACGCCATCCGCGCCATGGGCATGGGCGCTGGCGGCTTCGTGGCTGGAGGCCACATTGGCGGCAATCTCGATCTGCTGCCCGTCGCCGGTCACTGCCGGTTCATGGGCCTGCAGCTGTTGCCGGGCAAAGCGTTGCTGGCGGGTGAGAATGCTTTGCTGAACTTGTTCGATGCGCCCGGCGGCGGGTGTCAGTTCCAGGCACGCGTTGTCGGCGTCGAGAATCACCTGCTGTCCGGCCGGCAACGCCAGCAGCTCGCAACCGAGGGCTACCAGGCAAGGCAGGCCTTTACCCCGGGCCAGAATGGCGACATGGGACGTGGCCCCGCCTGCGGCCATGCACAAGCCGGCAACGTTCTGCGCGCTGAGCATCAACAGATCGGAAGGCGTCAGTTCGTGTGCGGCAACAATGGCCCCCGGGGGTAACTGGCACTGCGCACGCTCACCCAGTAACGCTCTGAGGACCCGTTGTTGCAGGTCACGCAAATCGTTGGAGCGTTCAGCCAGCAGGGTATTGCCCAGTTGTTGCAGAATCGCGCACTGCTGCTCGATCGCGGCACTCCAGGCATGGGCCGCGCTCCGGCCCTGGGCAATGACGCCGTGGCTGGCCTGCAGCAGCTCGCTGTCTTCGAGCAATGCCAGGTGAGTATCGAAAATGGCTTCTTCGTCGAGGTTGCCTTGAGCCCGGGCCTGGATCAGGGTCAGGCGGATTTCGGCGCGTACCTGCTCCAGCGCCGAATGCAGCGCCTGCATTTGCTGCTCGGGGACGTGATTGCCAAGGTCGGGAGGCAGTTGCACGGTGCTTAAAAAATACAGCGGGCCGCTGGCCAGACCGGGCGCCGCGCAGACCCCGCTTAACTGACCCGGTTTATTCGCGGGACGAACCGGCGCCGGTGCGGCTTGCACCGGGGCAGGGGAGGGTCTGACGTGTGTTTTGCCCAGCACCGCCAAAATGGCCTGCAGCGCGGCGTCGGCATCCTCGCCGTTACAGCTGACGTGAACTTCATCGTTCTCGCTGATGCCCAGAGCCAGCAGCCGGACAATGCTCTGGCACGGAGCCGAATTGGCGCCGATGTGCAGCCGGCAACTGCTCTTGAAACCCAGTGCGGTCTGTCGGATCAGCGCGGCCGGGCGTGCATGCAACCCGCCATGGTGAGTGATGCGCACGCTGCCCAGGGCTTGCTGTCCCGGGTCGCCGGTTGCTGTAACGACGGCCTCTACCTGGCGCGCAGCGACCTGCAGCAGCGGCGTTCCGGCCTCGGCGGTGTCCTGTTCCAGCAATTGCAGCTCGAACAGGTCGCCATTGGTCAGTACCAGCAGGCTGATCAGGCTGGTGCAGCGTTGCGCGATGTAATCGGGGTCGAAGCGCAGCAAGGGTTGCCCGTTACTGACTTGCGCGCCGTTTTCCACCAGCAGTTGAAAACCTTCACCCTGCAGGTCAAAGGTGTCCAGACCCACATGCAACAGCACCTCGGCGCCATTATCGGCACGCAGGGTCAGGGCATGGGCGGTCTTGGCGACGTGCACGATCACCCCGTCACAGGGCGCATACAAACAGTCGTTCAGTGGGTCGATGGCAATCCCGTCGCCCATCACGCCGCTGGAAAAGACTTCGTCCGGCACCTGGGCGAGTTTGATGACCGGCCCGCTGAGCGGCGCACTGAGGGTGAGCATTTTATTGTTGTGCATGGCGCGATACTCATTAAACCTGCGGGGGAGGACAACTTAGTGGGTACGGGTCACTTTGCTCAGGAAGCGCGGCTGATCCGGGTCCAGACCTCGGGCCCGGGCCAGACCAGCGGCCATCACGTAGAAACTCTGAATGGCAAGAATCGGGTCCAGGTCCGGGTGCGCTGCCTGGCTCAGGGTCAGGTCACGTTCGGCCACATCATCGGGGGCCGCCAGCAGCACCCGGGCGCCGCGCTGGCGCATGTCTCGGGCCAGGGTCAGCAAGCCTGCCTGCTCCACACCCCGTGGGGCGAAAATCAGCAGCGGGTAGTTTTCTTCTATCAAGGCCATCGGCCCGTGGCGCACTTCGGCACTGCTGAAGGCTTCGGCCTGCAGGGTCGACGTTTCCTTGAATTTGAGCGCAGCCTCCTGGGCGATGGCAAAGCCTGCGCCGCGGCCGATCACCAGTAGTTGCTGGGCATCACGCAGGGTCTCGATGGCTTTGGTCCAGTCCTGGGTACAGGCATCGCGCAAGCCGGCGGGCAGCAGGTGGCCAGCTTCGAGCAGGGCTTTATCGTTGGCCCAGTGCGCCACCAGGCGGGCACTGGCGCTCAAGGTGGCGATAAAGCTTTTAGTGGCGGCTACGCTGAGTTCTGGGCCGGCACACAGGGGCAGGGTGTAGGCGCTGGCGGCTTCAAGCGGTGTGTTTTCGGCATTGACCAGCGCGACACTGACCGCGCCGCGTTCGCGCAGCAGGCTCAGGCTGTCGATGATGTCGGGGCTCTGGCCGGACTGGGAAAAGGCAAATACTGCCTGCCCCTTCACTCGCAGCGGCGACTGGCGCAACGTCACCACGGACATCGGCAACGATGCTACGGGCACGCCCACATGCTGCATGGTCAGGTAGGCGAAGTAACTTGCAGCATGGTCAGAACTGCCGCGGGCGAGGGTCATGGCCACGTCGGGCGGGCTGGCCCGCAGGTCACGGGCGAGGTCGATCAGGCGCGACTCGAGGTTGAACAATTGACGTTCGACCGCTTCGCTCGCGGACCGGGCCTCTTCCAGCATTTTGGACGGCTTGTTAAAAGACAAGTGCTTCCCCTTCGACCATGACAGCGGTGAGATTCAATGAGCGATCCAGGCGCACGCAATCGGCCCAGCTACCGGGCTGCAAGCGCCCGCGTTCTGTAATGCCGAGGTAGTCCGCCGGGTATTGCGACAGGCGTTGCGAGGCTTCGGCCAGTGGCAGGCCGATTTTCACCAGGTTGCGCAGGGCCTGATCCATGGTCAGCGTGCTGCCTGCCAGGGTGCCGTCGGCCAGGCGTACACCGCCCAGGCATTTGGTGACGGTGTGGCTGCCCAATTGGTATTCGCCATCGGGCATGCCGGTGGCTGCGGTGGAATCGGTGACGCAGTACAGGCAGGGAATGGCGCGCAAGGCGGCGCGGATCGCGCCGGGATGCACGTGGAGCAAGTCGGGGATGAGTTCGGCAAAGCGGGCATGGGCCAGGGCTGCGCCCAGAATGCCGGGCTCGCGGTGATGCAGCGGGCTCATGGCGTTATACAAATGGGTAAAACTGGTGGCACCGGCATCCAGTGCAGCCACGCCTTCTTCATAACTGCCCAGGGTATGCCCCAATTGCATGCGAATGCCCCGGGCGCTGAGCGCACCGATCAATTCGATGTGGCCGGCGATTTCAGGCGCAATGGTGATGACCTTGATCGGCGCCAGACTCAGGTAATCCTCGACTTCGGCCATCAGCGCGGTGTGCGCGAAGTTGGGTTGTGCGCCGAGCTTGCCGGGGTTGATGAACGGACCTTCGAGATGCACCCCGAGTACCCGGGCGCAGCCGGTAAGGCGTTGCTGGCAAAACTCTCCGAGGGCACCGAGCACACGGCTGATATCGTGATTCGGTGCGGTCATGGTCGTGGCCAGCAAGGCCGTGGTGCCGAAGCGCAAGTGGGTGCGGGTGATGGTTTCGAAGGCCGGGGCGCCTTGCATGATGTCTTTGCCGCCTCCGCCGTGCACATGCAAGTCGATAAAGCCGGGCAGCAAGTAGGGCAAATCGTTATCCGCCGGATCGCACGGGGTGCCTTCGATGCTCAGGACCTTGCCGTTCTCGTGCAGCAGGCGGCCGCGGACCCAGCCTTGGGGCGTGAGGATATTGTTCTCGGACATAAGCGGCCCTCCGGGCGTGTTATCGGTTTAGCGGCGCAGTTCAGCCACAAAATCGTAGAAATCGTTGCGGCAATAGGTATCGGTGACTTCGATCGGCGTGTTGTCTTCGAGGTAGCCGACCCGTGTCATCAGCAACATGGCGGTCCCGGTCTCAATCCCGACCAGGGCGGCAAACTCTGCCGAGGCGTTGATCGCCTGAATGTGTTGCAGGGCGCGCACCACCGGTTTGCCGAGGCTGTCCAGGTACTCGTACAGTGAGTCGCCAATCAGCTGCGGCTGCGGGATCAAGGACGCGGGCAGGGCGCTCATTTCGATGGCCATGACCGTGTCGTCGGCTTTGCGCAGGCGTTTGAGGCGCGCAACTTTATCCGTTGGGGACAGCGCCAGACGGATCAGCTCTTCGTGGCTCGGCTGGGTGATTTCCCGCTGCAGCCACTGGGAACCCGGGACGAAGCCCTTGAGCCGGAGCATTTCGCTGAAACTGGAAAGCCGTGACAAGGGCTGTTCCAGGCGTGGCGTAATGAAGGTTCCGGAGCCCTGGCTGCGGCGGATCAGACCTTGTTCAAACAGGATTTCCAGGGCTTTGCGAGCCGTAACGCGTGACAGGCCCAGTTGTTCACTCAGGCTGCGCTCCGAAGGTAGCGCCTGCTCGGCTTTCCAGAGGCCGGCATGGATCGCGGCCTCCAGGTTGCGGGCCAGTTGCAGGTACAAAGGCGTGGACTGGCTGTCGTCCGGGCGCAGTTTTGCGAGGTTGTTGATGGGGCTGGTCATGGCGGTGCATCCGATGCGGTTATTAGAGTGTTGTCGCCCGGTAATTGCGCGAAAGTAATACCACTTCAATACCAAGTCAACGCACGTGCAGGCGCTTTCCTGGCCGAAAACAGGGTGTTTGGCTGTGGTGACTTTCTATGGTGTTTAAGTGGTATTAAGAGTGCGCGCAAAGCGCTGAGAGGTTGCGGGCCCGTTCGGGCCCGGCGGCGAGCAAAGGTATTAAGAGCAGGCGGGAGGGCGTGGCGCCAGGGCGCCAGAATTTATTTTCGCTCAGGGACGGATTTCTACGAGGGTGCCGTCCTTCACCAGGTTCCAGACTTCACGCATTTCGTAGTTTTTCATCGCGATACAACCATCGGTCCAGTCCAGGGTGTGGAACAGTTCTTCGGGGTTGTCTTCGGAGTCCGGCGTACCGTGGATCATGATCATCGACCCGGGGTTCAGCCCTTCACGCCTGGCTTTGGCCGCGTCACTGACATTGGGATAGTTGATATGCATTGCCAGGTTGAACTTGTCGCTTTTCTTGCGCCAGTCGACCCAGTAAAGGCCTTCGGGGGTGCGTTTATCGCCTTCTTGCAGCTTTGGACCCTTTGGCTGTTTGCCCAATGAAATGCGGTAGCTCTTTATCGGTTTGCCATCGCTGATCAGCTGCAGCTTGCGGGCAGACTTGAGCACCAGGATTTTTTCGATTTTTTGGTCGGCTCTGATCGTCTGTGTTGACTGGGCCGGTTTGAGCACCTGATTTTTATCGACGGGTTTGCCATTCACGGTAATGACAACGGAAGCTTGGCAAGTAACAGCAAACGACAGGCAGAGGGCAGCGAGCAACCAACGCATTAGAGGGATATTCCTGAGTTACAAGGCAAACAACATTATTGTTGGGGTTTGGTCAGACCGGCCAGAGGCGCCACGGCCTCGCTGCGCACGGGGTAGACGTTACCCGGGCGGTCAGCGAAAAAGCATTCTAAGGTACGGCTGACCGTGCGAAAAGCCAGCTCTGACCAAGGGATGTCGGCTTCATCAAAAAGCCGGACTTCAAGGCTCTCTTCACCGGCGGCAAAGTCCGGAGTCAGCAACTCGGCACGATAGAACACATGCACCTGATTGATGTGCGGTACATCGATGAGGGTATAGATAGCCAGGTTTTCAACGTTGGCGCAGGCTTCTTCGAGGGTTTCGCGTCGGGCAGCCTGTTCAACGGTCTCGCCGTTTTCCATGAACCCTGCGGGCAGTGTCCAGTACCCCTTGCGCGGCTCGATGGCGCGTCGGCACAGCAGCACTTGAGTGCCCCAGGTGGGCACGCACCCGGCAACAATATTGGGGTTTTGATAATGAATGGTCTGGCAGTGGTCGCAGACATAACGCAGGCGCGAATCGCCTTGCGGGATATGTTGGCTGACTGAATGGCCGCACTGGCTGCAAAATTTCATGCTTGGTTCTCTGGTAAGGCGCTTATCTTGGGGCTGAGTCGGGCTGACGGCAAGTGTTGCGGTGATTGCTGCGACACTGCGGGGCTTGGGTGCCCGGTGCGATTTGGTGCATGATGCCCGATAAGTGACGGATCGAGATGACCTATGCTGGACGAGCTGCTTGGCCGTGTGAGCCGCTATACCCCACGGACTCTGGAAACAGATCGGCATTTTCCCGAGGCGGCAGTATTGCTGCCGGTAACCCGCAGTGCCGAGCCCGAACTGATTCTGACCCTGCGCGCCAGCGGGTTGTCTACCCACGGTGGTGAAGTGGCTTTTCCGGGAGGGCGGCGCGACCCTGAGGACCCGGACCTGATCTTTACCGCTCTGCGTGAGGCCGAAGAAGAGATCGGCTTGCCGCCGGGCCTGGTCGAGGTGATCGGCCCGCTCAGCCCGTTGATCTCGTTGCACGGGATTCGAGTAACCCCTTATGTCGGGCTGGTGCCTGATTACGTTGAGTATCTGGCCAATGATGCCGAGATCGCGGCGGTGTTCAGCGTGCCGCTGGAGTTCTTCCGCCAGGACCCGCGCGAGCATACCCACCGTATCGATTACCAGGGCCGCAGCTGGTATGTGCCGAGCTACCGTTTTGGCGTGTACAAGATCTGGGGGCTGACGGCGATCATGATCGTAGAACTGATGAACTTGCTTTACGACGACGTCAATATCAGCCTGCATACCCCGCCTGAACGCTTTATCAATATTTAGAGCTGTCAGCAGACAGCCGTATCAGCCTTGAGGACTTCCCCATGAAATACCGCTTGGGCGACTCGCTCGTCGAAACCCATCCCGCCAGCTGGACTGCCCCCAATGCCACCCTGATCGGCAAGGTCCGTCTGGAGGAAGGCGCCAGCGTCTGGTTTAACGCGGTGCTGCGTGGTGACAACGAACTGATCCTGATCGGTAAAGACAGCAACGTGCAGGATGGCGCGGTCATGCACACCGACATGGGCTATCCACTGACCCTGGGTACCGGCGTGACCATTGGCCATAACGCCATGCTGCATGGCTGCACGGTGGGTGATTACAGCCTGATCGGCATCAATGCGGTGATCCTCAATGGCGCAAAAATCGGCAAGCATTGCATCATCGGCGCCAATTCGCTGATTGGTGAAGGCAAGGAAATTCCCGATGGTTCGCTGGTAATGGGCTCGCCTGGCAAAGTGGTGCGCGACCTGACTGACGAGCAGAAAAAACTGCTGGAAGCCAGCGCTGCGCATTATGTGAAGAATGGCCAGCGTTATGCCCGCGATTTGCAGGTGCAAGATCAATGAGTGATGCAGAACGCCCGGTTGCCTCGCCTTGCGTGAATATTTGCGCGCTCGACGACGATGATCTGTGTACCGGCTGCCAGCGCTCGGTTGCCGAAATCACCCGCTGGAGCCGCATGACCAACCCCGAGCGGCGTGAGGTGCTGGCGTTGTGTCACGAACGTGCGAAATCCAGTGGCATGGTGTGGACGGTGGATAGCCTGTAGTCCCTGCCGCAGGTTGCGATATACCCTGTGGGAGCTGGCTTGCCTGCGATGCAGGCAATGGGCACTTTGAGGCTGACTGCGGGGCTGTAAATCCCCAGCAAGCCGGCTCCCACGATCGAACTGTCCAGCCTCGGTGTACACGCTACAAAATCAGGCATGACTCAAGTACCCTGTGCGCCTTATTCAGAGGTATCGCCAGGTCCATGTTGTTTCTAATCGCTTATATCGCCAGCGTCGTATTGATTAACTACGCGTTTTCCGCGGCGCCGCACCTCGATATCATCTGGTCGGCCTGGGGCGGGCTGGTGTTCGTGCTGCGTGACATGGTGCAAACCCGATTCGGCCACGGCGCCATTCTGGCCATGCTGGTAGCGCTGGTGCTGTCGTATGCCACCTCTGATCCCTCGATTGCCCTGGCCAGCGCCACCGCGTTCGCCGTGTCGGAGTGTATTGACTGGCTGGTGTTCTCCATTACCAAGCGCCCGTTGCATGACCGTTTGTGGATCAGCTCTGCGCTGAGCATCCCCCTCGATACCTTTATCTTTTTCGGCATGATCGACGCCTTTACCCCGGCCGTGATCTTCACCGCGATGGCCTCCAAATTCGCTGGTGTCACCTGCGTGTGGCTGGCCATGGCCTGGCGTTTGCGCAAAGCCGCTGAGCGCTCGCGGATCATGTAAAATGCCGGCCTTCTTCCCTGCAGGCGCAAGCGTTGCGAGCGCCTTCGATGATTTGCTTCCTTGAGGACCTGAAATGACCCGTATCGGAACTCCACTGTCGCCTACAGCGACCCGCGTAATGTTGTGTGGCTGCGGCGAGCTAGGCAAGGAAGTCGTCATCGAGTTGCAGCGTCTGGGGGTCGAAGTCATCGCGGTCGATCGCTACGCCAACGCCCCGGCCATGCAGGTTGCGCACCGCAGCCACGTGATCAACATGCTGGATGGAACTGCACTGCGCGCCGTGATCGAGCTGGAGAAGCCGCATTTTATCGTTCCGGAAATCGAAGCCATCGCTACCGCGACTCTGGTCGAGCTGGAAGCTGAAGGTTTTACTGTAATCCCGACCGCCCGTGCGACCTTGCTGACCATGAACCGCGAAGGCATTCGCCGTCTGGCGGCGGAAGAGCTGGACCTGCCAACTTCGCCGTACCACTTTGCCGACACCTTCGAGGATTACAGCAAAGCGGTGCAGGATCTTGGCTTTCCGTGCGTGGTCAAGCCGGTCATGAGTTCATCGGGCAAAGGCCAGAGCCTGCTGCGCAGTGCCGACGATGTCAAAACTGCCTGGGATTACGCTCAGGAAGGCGGTCGTGCGGGCAAAGGCCGGGTCATCATCGAAGGCTTTATCGACTTCGATTACGAAATCACCTTGCTGACCGTGCGCCATATTGGCGGTACGACATTCTGCGCGCCGGTCGGTCACCGTCAAGAGAAGGGCGACTATCAGGAGTCCTGGCAGCCACAGGCAATGAGCCCGATCGCGCTGGCTGAGTCCGAGCGTGTGGCCAGAGCAGTGACCGAGGCGCTGGGTGGTCGCGGCCTGTTTGGGGTCGAACTGTTTATCAAGGGCGATCAGGTGTGGTTCAGCGAAGTCTCGCCGCGCCCCCATGACACCGGCCTGGTCACGCTGATCTCGCAGGATTTGTCGCAGTTTGCCCTGCATGCACGGGCGATTCTGGGGTTGCCGATTCCGTTGATCCGTCAGTTCGGGCCGTCGGCTTCGGCAGTGATCCTGGTGGAAGGTCAGTCGACCCGCACCGCCTTCTCCAACCTCGGAGCGGCCCTGTGCGAGCCGGATACGGCCTTGCGTCTGTTCGGCAAGCCCGAGGTTAATGGTCAGCGCCGCATGGGCGTGGCACTGGCCCGGGATGAGTCGATTGAAGCGGCACGGGCCAAGGCCACCCGTTCATCCAAAGCGGTTGTCGTCGAGCTATAACCCCCCGCAACAAGCTGCTGCAGGAGCGAGCTCGCTCGCTCCTGCAGGTTTAGATGACCTTGTTCAGGTCAGCCTCCTTGGTTTCCTTCAGGCACAGTACTGCGATCAGGCTGAGTACTGCCGCGCCTGACACATACCCGCCCACCCAGCTCAGGCCGCCCATGCTCACCAGCTTCTGGGCGAAAAACGGTGCGGCCGAGGCGCCGACAATGCCGCCCAGGTTGTAGGCAGCCGAGGCGCCGGTATAGCGCACGCGGGTCGGAAACAGTTCAGGCAGCAGGGCTCCCATCGGGGCAAAGGTCACCCCCATCAAAAACAGCTCGATGCACAGAAACAGAGCTACCCCCCAGGTCGTGCCATGGGTGAGCAACGGCTCCATGAGGAACCCGGACAAAATTGCCAGTATGCCGCCGACAATCAACACCGGTTTGCGCCCGTAACGGTCGCTGGCCAGGGCTGACAGGGGGGTGGCAGCGGCCATGAACAGTACGGCAAAGCACAGCAGGCCGAGGAAGGTTTCGCGGGTATAGCCCAATGTTGAAACGCCATAGCTCAGTGAAAACACTGTCGAGATATAGAACAGCGCGTAACACACCACCATCGAAGCCGCGCCCAGCAGCATCGGTGCCCAGTACTGGCTGAAGAGTTCGACGATCGGCATCTTCACCCGTTCGTGTTGCGCTACAGCTTTGGCGAATACCGGTGTTTCTTCCAGCTTGAGTCGTACATACAGACCGACCATCACCAGCGCGGCGCTCAGCAGGAACGGGATGCGCCAGCCCCAGGAGCGGAACTGCTCATCACTGAGGGTCAAGGCAAGTGCCAGGAACAGGCCGTTGGCGGCGAGAAAACCAATCGATGGACCCAGTTGCGGGAACATGCCGAACCAGGCGCGCTTGCCTTTAGGTGCGTTTTCAGTGGCCAGCAAGGCTGCGCCGCCCCATTCCCCGCCGAGCCCCAGCCCTTGTCCAAAGCGCAGCACGCAGAGCAGGATCGGTGCCCAGGCGCCAATGGTCGCGTAGCCCGGCAGCACGCCGATCAGGGTGGTGCACACGCCCATCAGCAGCAGGGAAGCCACCAGCGTGGATTTGCGACCTACACGGTCACCGAAATGGCCAAATAGAAATGAGCCCAGCGGGCGAGCGAGAAAGGCGATGCCGAAGGTCAGAAATGCCGACAGCATCTGTGCGGTACCGGACGTCTGCGGGAAAAAGACCGGACCTATGACCAGTGCAGCGGCGGTGGCATACACATAAAAGTCGTAGAACTCGATGGCCGTGCCGATAAAACTGGCCGTAGCGACACGGGCTGTGGAATTGACCGGCTTCTCGGGCGAGGCTTCGCTGTAAGTCGTGCTGATGGTCATGCGCATATCCCTGACAGTTATAAGCTCGTGACCTTCATCAGCCTTTGCGGCGGACAGGGCAGAGCGGTTTTTATGGTCGTTTGGCCTTTGGAGGCAAATGCCAGTCAGTCAGGCGAGCGCAGTCTCAGGCAGGGAGATAAGTCGGTGGGAACCGGCCCGCCAGCGCCCACTGAATATATGCGGTGTTTTAATCGACTGGCTTTGCCCCGCAAGCGGGGTGTAAGCGGAAATGATTATAGGGAGGCCCGTTCGAATGTAACAAGACCTTGCGCGGCGATTAAACCGCGGGTTTGACGCTGTTGTGCCAGATCAGTACGCGGCTGACGCGGTTCTCTTCAGTCTCGAGAATTTCCAGGCGATAGCGGCCGATTTTCAGGCAAACAGTGGTTTCAGGAATGGTTTCCAGTGCTTCGGTGACGAGCCCGTTAAGGGTTTTCGGCCCGTCGCAAGGCAGGTGCCAGCCCAGGGTTTTGTTCAGTTCGCGGATGGAGGCTGCGCCGTCCACCACAAAGCGGCCGTCCGGCAGGGGTTCAATCAGCGGGTTGTCGACGTTTTGCTCGTCTTCGAACTCGCTGACGATTTCTTCGAGGATGTCTTCCAGGGTCACGATCCCCAGCACCTCACCGTATTCGTCGACCACCACGCCCAGCCGGCGCTGTTGCTTGTGAAAGTTGAGCAATTGCAGTTGCAGGGGGGTGCTTTCAGGGACGAAGTAGGGTTCGGTGCAGACGGACAGCAGCGCCTCTTTGGTGAGGCTGGCATCAGGCAGCAGGTGCTGGATGTGTCGGGTGTTAAGGATGGCCTCGACCTGATTGATGTCGTTATGAAACACCGGCAGGCGCGTGCGCTTGGTCTGGCGCAACTGTTCGATCAGTTCTTCGATGGAGTCATCGAGGTTCAGGCCTTCAACTTCACTGCGCGGAATCAGGATGTCGTTGACCGTGATGTTGTCCAGCGCATGGATGCCGGAGAGCAGTTGTGGCCGGCTGCTGGGCTGCTCGTCGTCTTGCAGGGAGGATTCGTGGCGCGTCTGCGGCACTTGCGTACTAAGGACCTTCTTGCTGTTTCTGCCCAACAGGAAGCCTGCGAGCAGCCCGGCTCCAGCGATCAAAAGTGCAAAAACTGCCAGCATCGGCCCGGGGGGCAAGCTATCCATAATCATCGCCCGTCAGATATGCAGAATGTATTCACGAACCAGCTTGCTGCCAAAGTAGGCCAGCATCAGCAGGCAGAAACCGGCAAACGTCCAGCGTATGGCTTTATGTCCGCGCCAGCCCAGGTGGTGGCGCCCCAGCAGCAGCACGCTGAACACTATCCACGCCAGGCAGGCGAGCAAGGTTTTGTGAACCAGATGCTGGGCAAACAGGTTGCCCAAAAACAGCCAGCCGGAGATCAGTGACAGTGACAGCAGTGACCAGCCGGCCCACAGGAAACCGAATAGCAGGCTTTCCATGGTTTGCAGGGGCGGGAAGTTCTTGATCAGGCCTTTAGGGTGTTTGTTTTTGAGCTGGTAGTTTTGCAGGGTCAGCAGCAAGGCCTGAACCACCGCAATGGTGAACATGCCATAGGCCAGCAGCGATAACAGAATGTGAGCAAGGATGCCGGGCTCTTCATCGATGGCCTGGACCGTACCGGGTGGGGCGAACTGCGACAGCAGGACCGTGAGCATCCCCAGCGGGTATAGAAGCAGCAGCAGGTTCTCTACCGGTATGCGGGCACACGCGACCAGCGTAACGATAATGACCGCCGCGGCAATCAGGCTGGCAGCGCTGAAGAAGTCCAGCTCAAGACCCGCCGGGGTCATCAGGTGGGTAAACAGGCTCATGGCCTGGGCGATCACGGCGAGAATGCCGAGCGTCACCAACAGGCGTTTGTTCGCCTTTGCGCCTTGGCGCAGGCAAGTACCTTGATAGAGGGTCGCAGCGGCATATAGACAGGCGGCGGCGAGGCTGGGTAGCAAACTCGGTGACAAGGGGAGCATAAATCCTGTTAGGCAAGCCCGAAAGGACTGAGTTTGGCATACAACCGCCCATGCACGAAAGACCACATAAGCCGACGGCAAGGTGTCGTATGCGGCCAGTCTTCGCTATAATCCGCGACCTGCCCACGCCGCAGGCTCGCCGAGCATCAGTTTTACACGGGCTGGGCCGCAATAACCCCGGTCTACTTTGGGCCTGAAAGGATCGCGCATGTTTGAAAATTTAACCGATCGTCTCTCGCAGACGCTGCGCCATGTTACCGGCAAGGCCAAGCTGACCGAGGACAACATCAAAGACACCCTGCGTGAAGTGCGCATGGCGTTGCTGGAAGCCGACGTGGCTTTGCCAGTGGTCAAGGACTTCGTCAGCGCGGTCAAAGAGCGCGCTGTCGGCACTGAAGTGTCGCGCAGCCTGACGCCGGGCCAGGCGTTTGTGAAGATCGTCCAGGCCGAGCTTGAAAGCCTGATGGGCGCTGCCAACGAGGACCTGGTCCTCAATGTCACGCCACCTGCTGTAGTTTTGATGGCCGGTTTGCAGGGTGCGGGTAAAACCACCACCGCCGGCAAGCTGGCGCGCTTCCTTAAAGAGCGCAAAAAGAAAACCGTCATGGTGGTCTCGGTCGACGTTTACCGTCCTGCGGCAATCAAACAGCTGGAAACCCTGGCGGGCGAAGTGGGCGTTACGTTCTTCCCGTCCGATATCAGCCAGAACCCGGTGAGCATTGCGCTGGCGGCCATTGCCGAAGCCAAACTCAAGTTCATTGATGTAGTTATTGTCGATACCGCGGGTCGTTTGCACATCGACGCCGAGATGATGACTGAAATCCAGGAGCTGCACGCGGCCGTCAAGCCTGCAGAAACCCTGTTCGTCGTCGACGCCATGACCGGTCAGGATGCCGCCAACACGGCCAAGGCTTTCGGTGATGCATTGCCGCTCACCGGTGTGATCCTGACCAAGGTCGACGGTGATGCCCGTGGTGGTGCGGCATTGTCCGTGCGCTCGATCACTGGCAAGCCGATCAAATTCATCGGTATGGGCGAGAAGAGCGATGCTCTGGAGCCGTTCCATCCCGATCGTATTGCATCGCGCATCCTCGGCATGGGCGACGTGCTCAGCCTTATCGAGCAAGCTGAACAGACTCTCGATAAAGACAAAGCCGACAAACTGGCGAAAAAGCTCAAGAAGGGTAAAGGCTTCGACCTCGAAGACTTCCGCGACCAGCTGCAGCAGATGAAAAACATGGGCGGCCTTGGCGGCCTCATGGACAAACTGCCAAACATGGGCGGTGTGAATCTGGCGCAAATGGGCAATGCCCAGGGCGCAGCAGAAAAGCAGTTCAAGCAAATGGAAGCCATCATCAACTCCATGACCCCGGCCGAGCGCCGTGACCCTGACCTGATCAGTGGTTCGCGCAAACGCCGTATTGCCATGGGTTCCGGCACCCAGGTGCAGGACATCGGGCGCTTGATCAAGCAGCACAAGCAGATGCAAAAGATGATGAAGAAGTTCTCCGCAAAAGGCGGGATGGCCAAAATGATGCGCGGCATGGGCTCGATGATGCCTGGCGGCGGCATGCCAAAAATGTAATTTACCTGCCCGAGCGCTTGCGTTCGGGCAGCTCGCATTTATGCGAGACACCCGGCAAACCCGCACATGCGGGAGCCGACCTGCTGCCATTCGTGGCGGCCTTATAGCAAATCTTTATGGCATGTCGACTAGGCGCCAGAAAAAGACATTTGCAAAAGTCCGGATATTCCTTAGAATACGCGGCCTTTCGGGCACCTATGCCCGCTGTGCATTTAGATTTGCAGCACCGACTACAGGAACGATCTACACATGCTAACAATCCGTCTTGCCCTTGGCGGCTCCAAAAAGCGCCCGTTTTACCACTTGACCGTTACCGATAGCCGTAACCCACGTGATGGTTCCCACAAGGAACAAATTGGCTTCTTCAACCCGGTTGCCCGTGGTCAGGAAGTTCGTTTCTCCATCAAAGAAGACCGCCTCGCCTACTGGTTGGGTGTTGGTGCACAAATGTCTGAGCGCGTTGCTCAGCTTGTGAAAGAAAACGCTAAGGCTGCGGCCTGAGCAATATGAGCGTGACGCCTGATCTTGCTGATGATTTGATCGTTATCGGCAAAATTTATTCAATTCATGGCGTTCGCGGCGAAGTGAAGGTTTATTCCTTTACGGATCCAATTGATAACCTGTTGGACTACAAAAAGCTGACGCTTCGGCGCGGTAATGATGTGCGACAGGCAGAGCTGGTCAGTGGCCGTTCTCATAACGGCAAGTTTCTGGTCGTAAAGCTCAAGGGTCTTGATGACCGCGATGAAGCTGGTCTTCTGCGCGAATTCGAAATCTGCGTGCCGCGCAACCTGTTTCCTGAACTGACCGATGGCGAGTACTACTGGTACCAGCTGCAGGGTCTTAAAGTGACCAACCTCGAAGGGCAATTGCTCGGCAAGGTTGTAGATCTGATGGAAACTGGCTCGAACGATGTCATGGAAGTCAAACCTTGCCCGGGTAGCCTGGATGATCGTGATCGCTTGTTGCCCTATACAGAGCAATGCGTGTTGAGCATCGACCTGGAAGCCGGCGAGATGAAGGTGGATTGGGATGCGGACTTCTAAGCGTGGCTAAATTGCGCGTAGAAGTGATCAGTTTGTTTCCCGAAATGTTTTCCGCCATCAGCGACTACGGCATCACTAGTCGTGCGGTGAAACAAGGGCTGTTGCAGCTCACCTGTTGGAACCCGCGTGACTACACAACGGACCGGCATCACACTGTGGACGATCGCCCATTTGGCGGTGGTCCGGGCATGGTGATGAAGATCAAGCCTCTGGAAGATGCACTGGTTCAGGCCAGAGAAGCAGCCGGAGAGGCGGCGAAGGTTATTTACCTGTCGCCCCAAGGCCGTCAGCTGAATCAGTCGGCGGTACGCGAACTGGCGAATGAGGAAGCATTAATCCTCATTGCAGGTCGCTATGAAGGCATTGACGAGCGTTTTATAGATGCTTATGTCGATGAAGAGTGGTCGATTGGTGACTATGTACTTTCCGGTGGCGAGCTGCCGGCGATGGTTCTGATTGATGCGGTTACACGACTGCTGCCTGGAGCTTTAGGGCATGCGGACTCCGCGGAGGAAGATTCCTTCACGGATGGTTTGCTGGATTGCCCGCACTACACCCGACCGGAGGTGTATGCGGATCAGCGTGTTCCCGACGTATTGCTTAGTGGCAATCATGCACACATCCGGCGTTGGCGTTTACAGCAGTCCCTTGGGCGGACCTTTGAACGACGCGCCGATCTTCTGGAAAGCCGCTCGCTTTCTGGAGAAGAGAAGAAGCTGCTCGAGGAATATATCCGCGAGCGGGACGATAGTTAACAACGTATCGATGGTAGATCAGACGATCTACCTTAGGAGCACAGCATGACTAACAAAATCATCCTTGCACTCGAAGCAGAGCAGATGACTAAAGAGATCCCTCCTTTTGCCCCGGGCGACACTGTTGTCGTTCAGGTGAAAGTGAAGGAAGGCGATCGTTCGCGTCTGCAAGCTTTCGAAGGTGTAGTGATTGCCAAGCGTAACCGTGGTGTGAACAGTGCTTTCACTGTTCGTAAAATCTCCAACGGTGTTGGCGTAGAGCGTACTTTCCAGACCTACAGCCCGCAAATCGACAGCATGGCAGTCAAGCGTCGCGGTGACGTTCGTAAAGCCAAGCTGTACTACCTGCGTGACCTGTCCGGTAAAGCAGCTCGCATCAAGGAAAAACTGGCTTAAGTCCAGCTTCCCGATGCAGAAAAAAGCAGCCTTCGGGCTGCTTTTTTGTGCCTGAAATTTGTTGGACCTTTGTCTGGTTGCAGGTAGTAAAAGCATGTCTTCGCGTGAGCAAGAAATTCAACGTCGTACCGAACTGTCCGTTACCCGCATCACCAAGGCGGTATTCCCGTCGACCACCAATCACCACAACACTTTGTTTGGCGGCACCGCACTGGCGTGGATGGACGAAGTATCGTTTATCGCCGCGACCCGTTTCTGCCGTTTGCCGCTGGTGACAGTGTCCACCGACCGGATCGACTTCAACCACCCGATCGCGGCCGGCTGCATTGTTGAACTGGTGGGGCGTGTGGTTAAAGTCGGCAACACCAGCCTCAAGGTTGAAGTTGAGGTGTATGTCGAAAGCATGAGCTGTGATGGTCGCGAGCTGGCAATCCAGGGCTTGTTCAGCTTTGTCGCCATTGACGATGACAAGCGCCCGGTGCCGGTATTGCCAGGCTTTGCCCGCCAAGGCGAGTAATAACAAACATAGGTTGGAGCCAGCCTGGCTCCAACAGGCTAGGCGTCCTGCCTGATCAAGGCCAATAGCGTCCAGCCGGCTCCCGGCTTCAAATCGCTCTCTGGCGTCACCACATGCACCCAACTGTTGTGGTCACGGGCAAACAGCAGTGTGGCGCGTTCGCCATGCAAGGCCTGGTAATCCTCCCAAGTGAAGTTTTCAGTCAGGTGAGTGCTGTATATCTCGGCACCGTTGTGCAGTTCACTGGCCAGTTGGGTGTAGGTCAGGGCCGGGTTGCCCAGGGATTGCCCGCGATGCTCATCACTGGCGCGATGTTTGTCGGTGCGGCGAATTTCCTGACCGCTGGCCAATGTGTACAGGCGCTTTGGGCCAAATTCATGGCGAAATCGGATTGCGGCCAGGGTATTGAGCTCACCTGATGGCGACAGCGCAAGCAGGTGCCCGAGGCCCACCAGGTCCAGATGCACCTCGGCGTGTTGCGAGGCCGGGTTGCCAAAGTAGGTCGGCAAGTTCTGCATGCGCGCGCAGCGGATATTTTCCCAGTTGGAGTCGGTCAGCAATACGCGACTGCCCAGTTGCTGCAGGGCTTTGCCAATGGCCCGGGCCGCCCCGTTGGCGCCGACGATCAGAAAGCCGCTGGGTGCTGGCTCGGCGACCTTGAGCAGGCGTGCCAGGGGGCGAGCGGTAGCACTCTGCAGCACAACGGTGCCAATGATCACGGCAAACGTCAGTGGAACCAGCAGCAGTGCCCCTTCATGTCCGGCCTGATCCAGGCGAATTGCAAAAATGGCCGACACCGCCGCCGCAACAATGCCGCGCGGTGCGATCCAGGCCAGTAGCGTGCGCTCACGCCAGTTGAGTTTTGAGCCGAAAGTCGAGAGCAGTACGTTCAGCGGGCGCGCAATAAATTGAATGATCAACAGCAACACCAGCACCACGGGGCCCAGCGCGATCATGGCATGCAGGTCCAGGCGTGCCGCCAGCAAAATGAACAGGCCCGATATCAGAAAAATACTCAGGTTTTCTTTGAAGTGCAGAATGTTGCGTATATCAACGCCCTTCATATTGGCCATCCACATGCCCATCAGCGTGACGGCCATCAGTCCTGACTCATGCATCACCGTATTGGAGGCAATGAATATGGCCAGCACTGTCGCCAGTGTGGCCAGGCTGTGCAGGTATTCCGGCAGCCATTGCCGGCGCAGGATATGCCCCATGACCCAGCCGCCCACGATGCCAAACAGGCTGCCGCACACAATCACTGCGCCAAAGGTCAGCAGGCTGTGGCTCAGGCCCTCGCCTGACGCGCGGGTAATGATGAAGCTGTACACCACCACTGCCAGTAACGCGCCAATGGGGTCGATGACAATGCCTTCCCAGCGCAGGATATTGGCAATTGATGCCTTGGGTCGCACCACACGCAGCATTGGCACAATCACCGTTGGCCCGGTGACCAGTGTCAGGGTGCCGAACAGCAGCGCCAGCAGCCAGTCAAAGCCCAGCAGCCAATGCGTGGCCAGGGTAATCACCGCCCAGGTCGAGAGGGCGCCGATGGTAACCAGGCGGCGCACTACGCTGCCTATTTCACCCCATTCGGACAGGTGCAGGGTCAGGCTGCCTTCAAACAGAATCAGCGCCACTGACAGCGAAACCAGAGGCATTAGCAGAGGGCCGAACAGCTCTTGCGGATCAAGCCAGCCCAGAACGGGCCCTGCGAGAATCCCGGTCAAGAGTAAAAACAGGATGGCTGGCAGTTTCAGGCGCCAGGCCAGCCACTGAGAGCCCAGGGCAACGATGCCGATTCCCCCCAGCGCCAGCAGAATCTGTTGTTCATTCATAAGGGGCTCCTGTGAGAACCTGTGGTTTATGGCATCAGCCGGCCATGAAAGACTAGCGGCCACTTTTGCAGTTCACCTTTTATTTATGCGCGGCCTGCGGGCTGCGCTTTTCGAGCGCCAATGCCTGCTATAGACAATCCACTTATCGACCGTTTCCTGGATGCCCTGTGGCTGGAAAAGGGGCTGTCGGACAACACCCGTGACGCTTATCGCAGCGATTTGGCGTTATTCAATGGCTGGTTGCAGGAGCGCGGCCTTGAACTGGCCAGTGCCGGGCGCGAGCTGATTCTGGATCACCTGGCGTGGCGCCTGGAACAGGGTTACAAACCTCGCTCCACGGCACGTTTTCTTTCCGGAGCCCGTGGCTTCTATCGTTATTTACTGCGTGAAAAGCTGATTGCAGTCGACCCGACCTTGCAGGTCGATATGCCGCAACTGGGCAGGCCGTTGCCCAAGTCCCTGTCAGAGGCAGACGTCGAAGCGCTACTCGCAGCGCCTGATCTGGGAGAGGCCATTGGTCAGCGTGATCGAGCAATGCTGGAGGTGCTTTATGCCTGCGGCCTGCGGGTGACCGAATTGATCAGCCTGACCCTTGAGCAGGTCAACCTGCGTCAAGGGGTGCTGCGGGTGATGGGCAAGGGCAGCAAGGAGCGGCTGGTACCGATGGGGGAGGAGGCCATTGTCTGGGTTGAGCGCTACATGCGTGATGCCCGTCATGAACTGCTCAACGGCCGGCCCAGCGATGTCATGTTCCCCAGTCAGCGCGGTGAGCAAATGACCCGGCAGACCTTTTGGCACCGTATCAAGCATCAGGCCCGGGTGGCCGGGATCGACAAATCCCTGTCGCCCCACACCTTGCGCCACGCCTTCGCGACCCACTTGCTCAACCATGGCGCCGATTTGCGCGTGGTGCAGATGTTGCTGGGGCACAGCGACCTGTCCACGACCCAGATTTACACCCATGTGGCGCGTGCGCGCCTGCAAGAGATACATGCCCGCCATCACCCCCGTGGCTGAGCTGTTTATGTGCGCTTGCGTCGGCCGGAGTCGGCCACGCAAGCCAACTGTGGTAGGCTTTGCCGGTTCAGAAAGCGCGCCACCGGAATCCTTTTTTGCAGATCGGGGTTTTCAGGTTTGGCCGTTTGTCCGCCTTCAGGAGTTCCCATGCGCGTGACCCAGATTTTTGCCGCCGCAGCCATTGCGTTGGTCAGTACGTTTTCTTTTGCCGATACCGGTGCCGAACAAGCGATTCGCAAGAGCCTTGAAACACTGCAACTGGATGTTCCGGTCGAGAGCATCAGTGCCAGCCCCATGGCCGGTCTGTACGAAGTCAAACTCAAGGGCAGCCGTGTACTGTATGCCAGTGCCGACGGCCAGTTCATCGTGCAGGGCTATATGTTCCAGCTCAAGGACGGTAAGCCGGTCAACCTGACCGAGCAGGCAGAACGCATTGGCGTCGCCAAATTGATCAATGGCATCCCGGTGGCAGAAACAGTTGTTTACCCGGCAATCGGCGAAACCAAGTCGCACATCACGGTCTTTACCGACACCACTTGTCCGTACTGCCACAAATTGCACGCCGAAGTCCCTGAACTGAACAAAATGGGGATTGAAGTGCGCTATGTTGCTTTCCCACGTCAGGGCCTGGGTTCGCCGGGAGACAAGCAACTGCAAGCCGTCTGGTGCTCCGCGGACAAGAAAGCCGCCATGGACAAGATGACGGATGGTAAAACGGTAGAGGCGCCAAAATGCGCCAATCCGGTGGCCAAACAGTTCGCCATGGGCCAGTCCATTGGTGTAAATGGTACACCTGCGATTGTTTTGGCAGATGGCCAGGTCATTCCGGGCTATCAGCCTGCTGCGCAGGTTGGCAAGCTGGCACTCAGTGTTAAATAATCCTGCATCGTCACGGTAAGCCTTTGACGATCATGGCGGGGCCCTTCAGTGGCCCGGCTATTAATAGAGAACCGTGGTAATCCACGGTTGTTTTCCACGGCCGACCTTGAGTCGGCCGTTTTATGGGGAGTTCAGCGTGAATCCGGTCAAAGTAGGTATCTGTGGGCTCGGGACCGTCGGTGGCGGCACCTTCAACGTACTAAAGCGTAACGCCGAGGAGATTGCCCGCCGTGCCGGGCGTGGTATCCAGGTTGCGCAAATTGCCATGCGTACGCCAAACCCTCAGTGCGACATTACCGGTACCCCCATTACCAACGATGTATTCGCTGTTGCGACCAACCCTGAAATCGACATCGTTATCGAGCTGATTGGTGGTTACACCATCGCCCGTGAACTCGTGCTCCTGGCCATCGAAAACGGCAAGCACGTGGTGACGGCCAACAAGGCGCTGATTGCCGTTCACGGCAATGAAATTTTTGCCCGGGCGCAAGAGAAGGGTGTGATCGTTGCTTTCGAAGCAGCAGTTGCTGGCGGTATTCCGGTGATCAAGGCCATCCGTGAAGGCCTGTCGGCCAACCGCATCAACTGGGTAGCGGGCATCATTAACGGCACGGGCAACTTTATCCTCACCGAGATGCGCGAGAAGGGCCGTACCTTTGAAGACGTTCTGGGTGAAGCGCAGGCACTGGGATACGCCGAAGCCGATCCGACGTTTGACGTGGAAGGCATCGATGCCGCGCACAAACTGACGATTCTGGCTTCAATTGCGTTCGGTATCCCGCTGCAATTCGACAAGGCCTACACCGAAGGCATCACCAAGCTGACCACGGCTGACGTTAATTACGCCGAGGCGCTGGGCTATCGGATCAAGCACCTGGGGGTAGCGCGCAGCACTGCCAGCGGTATCGAACTGCGGGTTCACCCGACCCTGATCCCGGCCGACCGTTTGCTTGCCAATGTCAATGGCGTGATGAACGCGGTCATGGTCAATGGCGACGCCGCAGGTTCAACCCTGTTCTACGGTGCAGGCGCCGGCATGGAGCCAACGGCTTCGTCGGTGGTGGCAGACCTGGTGGACGTGGTGCGTGCAATGACCTCCGATCCCGAGAATCGCGTACCGCACCTGGCCTTCCAGCCTGACGCGCTGTCCGATCACCCGATTCTGCCAATCGAAGCCTGTGAAAGCGCTTATTACTTGCGCATCCAGGCCAAGGACCATCCGGGCGTATTGGCCCAGGTGGCCAGCATCTTGTCGGAACGCGGGATCAACATCGAATCGATCATGCAGAAAGAAGTCGAAGAGCATGACGGTCTGGTACCGATGATTCTGCTGACCCACCGTGTGCTCGAGCAGCACATGAACGACGCCATCGCGGCGCTTGAAGCGCTGCAGGGCGTAGTGGGCCCGGTGGTTCGCATCCGCGTTGAGCATCTTAATTAATTAAGCAGCTGCAAGCGGCAGGCTTCACGCTGCAGGTTAACGCCGATCGGCTTTTACTTGCAGCTTGTCGCTGAACCGCTGCCGCTCAAACCGAAGGTTTGCCCTTATGCGCTATATCAGCACCCGTGGCCAGGCACCGGCCCTGAATTTTGAAGATGTCCTGCTGGCCGGTCTGGCCAGTGATGGCGGTTTGTACGTACCGGAAAACCTGCCGCGCTTCACCCAGGAGGAAATCGCTTCCTGGGCAGGCTTGCCGTATCACGAACTGGCTTTTCGGGTTATGCGCCCGTTTGTCACCGGCAGCATCCCTGACGCTGATTTCAAAAAGATTCTCGAAGAGACCTACGGCGCGTTTTCCCACGCAGCGGTAGCACCACTGCGCCAGCTCAATGGCAACGAGTGGGTGCTGGAGCTGTTCCACGGTCCTACGCTGGCGTTCAAGGACTTTGCCCTGCAACTGCTCGGGCGTCTGCTGGACTACGTGCTGGAAAAACGTGGCGAGCGCGTGGTCATTGTCGGCGCGACCTCCGGTGATACCGGGTCCGCTGCCATTGAAGGCTGCAAGCACTGCGAAAACGTCGACATCTTTATCCTGCATCCCAATAACCGGGTGTCGGAAGTACAGCGTCGCCAGATGACCACGCTGTTCGGCGAAAACATCCATAACATTGCCATCGAAGGCAACTTCGATGACTGCCAGGAGATGGTCAAGGCCAGCTTTGCTGATCAGGACTTCCTCAAGGGTACGCGTCTGGTCGCAGTGAACTCGATCAACTGGGCGCGAATCATGGCCCAGATCGTTTACTACTTCCATGCGGCCCTGCAGTTGGGCGGGCCGCATCGCTCGGTTTCGTTCTCGGTGCCTACCGGTAACTTTGGCGATATTTTTGCCGGCTACCTGGCGCGCAACATGGGCTTGCCGATCAATCAGTTGATCGTTGCCACCAACCGTAATGACATCCTGCACCGCTTCATGAGCGGCAACCAGTACGCCAAGGACACGCTGCACGCGACCCTGTCGCCGTCAATGGACATCATGGTGTCCTCCAACTTCGAGCGTCTGCTGTTCGATTTGCACGGTCGTAATGGCGCGGCAGTTGCCGCCCTGATGGAAACTTTCAAGCAAACCGGCAACTTCAGCGTCGAAGACGATCGCTGGACCGAAGCGCGCCGTTTGTTCGATTCGCTGGCAGTCGATGACGAGCAGACCTGCGAAACCATTGCCCAGGTGTTTGCCGAAACGGGCGAAGTGCTGGATCCGCATACGGCGATCGGTGTCAAGGCTGCCCGTGAGTGTCGCCGCAGCCTGGATATCCCGATGGTCATTCTGGGTACGGCGCATCCGGTCAAGTTTCCTGATGCCGTCGAAAAGGCCGGTGTAGGTAAAGCGCTTGAGCTGCCTGCGCACCTTGCCGATCTGTTTGAGCGCGAAGAGCGCTACACAGTCCTGGCCAATGACTTGAAGGCTGTGCAGGCCTTTGTCAGCCAGCATGGCAATCGCGGCAAGGCCCTGTAAATCTTGCGCGTTTTGAAGCCCGTCCTATGACGGGCTTTTTTGTGTGCGCAAGAAACTTCCTGCGAGCTTTTAGGACTCATCCTATATTGATTCTTAGTAAACCCTTCTAGAGTCGCTTTCCCCGCGCAAAGCCCGCGTTATGCTCCAAAGGTCCATGATGCGTTCCCTGAAAGTTCTGATTCTTGAAGACAACCCTTTCCAGTTGATGGCGCTGCATCAGATGTTGAATGCCTTTCGCATTTTTGACGTTCTGACGGCTGAAAGTGTTGAGTCTGCACGCTGCTCGCTGGCCAGCCGGGGGGCGATTGATCTAGCCATTTGTGATGTGCACCTGGAAGGGCTCGCCGCGCTGGAGCTGATTCATGAGCTGGCCGTCAAGAATGAAGCACCGGCGTTGATTATTCTCGGCGGTGGCGAGGCTGATGTGCTGAACAGCGCGGCAAGTGCAGCCCGAAGGGCCGGTCTCGAGGTCCTGGGATGTTTGCCTAAACCGGTGAGCGTTACCGGTTTGGGGCTGCTGCTGGACTCATATCAGCAGGCCTGTGCGCAAAGTGCGATTTGAGGGCATGAGCGACGGAACCTTTAGCAGGTTCCCCGTGTCAGATCTTGCATCAACAGGATCAAGCTTATTGCTCCGATGCTTGCAGCCTGTTGAGCGGGTCATCATGACCTTGTTAAACCCCGAGCTGTCTCCCCACTGCTCGGGGTTTTTTTTGCGTGTTTTTTGTCACTGCCCCGTGGCTGAGGCGGGCCGGAGGTCTGAGCGTCATCCACTTGCCCGAACTCAAGCCATGTTCCCTCTGAGGTGTTCAGGGCCTGATGTTCACGGTTGGCAAGTATGGCGTTGACACGGCGAATGACTTCACGACCTTCAGGCGTGTTCGAACAGCCGATGTGAATGGGCTGGTAAGCGGGGGCACCGATGATCCGGTAAAAGATCAGCGACTCGGATGCGAGCCCTTGTTGTCTTGCCTTCGATTGAATTTCTGGCCAATAGCCCAGCAGCGCCTGAACGCGGCCTGCATTCTGCATATGCAGCAAGCTGCCCAGCGGGTCGTTGCCGTAGTGGATAAAGAGCTGGTCTGCGGGGCCTTGTGACACTTGAGTATCAATCCATGTGCCGTAGCTGCGTTTGGCGATGACGCCGAGCTTCAAGGTTTGAGCTTGGAGCATGGCCTGCAGATCCACCGAGTCGCCGTGGATAAAGGGCTCGATCAGTTTTTTGTTTTCGCGTCGAATCGTCAGGCCATTGCCATGCAAGTCGATGACCGGGCGCGAATAGGCAATTGACTGGGCGCGAGCGGGATTCCTGACCAGCGCCGGATCGCAGGCCAGCGAGGTCTCTTCGAGCATCTGGATGGCCCGCGCCCGGTTAACCGGCAAGATCACATGCTCATACTGCGGCATGCCTGCCATCAATGCCGGCATCAGCCGGTCTATGATGCCCTGACCTTTTTGCGCCCCATCGCGCACCGTCAAGGGTGGCAGGTCGCGCATCAACCAGATGAGCTTTGGTGCAGCCAGCCCCGCTGGCATCCACAGAACAAACGCCGACGTGATCAGACCTGAGCAAATGCCTCGCCACTTTGCATGATTGGCCATTGTGCTGATTTCTTCCCGTAGCAACTAAAAAGAGCCGGTCAAATAGCCCCCGCCAGCTTGAGCCCGGCGATGGCTGCTGCGTCATACCCCAACTCGTTCAGCACTTCATGATTGTGCGCGCCCAGCTCCGGGCCGACCCAGTCGGCAGACCCCGGTGTGTCGGAAAGCCTTGGCACAATGCCCGGCATCTTGAAGTCTTTACCGTCAGGCAGTTTGGCTTGAAGAAACATTTCACGGGCGAGAAATTGCGGGTCAGTGAACATGTCTTCTGCCGAGAAGATGCGGCTGGCGGGGACTTGTGCGGTGCTCAGTTGCTCGAGCACGGTCTCGAGCGGCAGTGAGGCCACCCAGCGATCAATCACCCCGTACAGCTCGTCCCGGCGAGCATCGCGGCCATCATTGCCGGCAAGCTCAGGATCATTGGCCAAGTCATCGCGGCCGATGATTTGCATGAACCGTTTGAAGATGGCATCGCCGTTGGCCCCGATTTGTACGTGCTTGCCATCCAGGCTGGTGTGAATGGAGGAGGGCGTAATGCCCGGCATGATATTGCCGGTGCGTTCGCGAATAAAACCGAACACATCGAACTCGGGCACCATGCTTTCCATCATTGCGAAAATCGCTTCGTACAGGGCTACGTCAACCACCTGCCCCTGGCCGCCATTCACCTCGCGATGCCGCAGCGCCATCAGGGCGCCAATCACCCCCCACAATGCGGCAATCGAGTCGCCGATCGAGATGCCGGTACGCACCGGAGGGCGATCTTCAAAGCCGGTGATGTAACGCAGCCCGCCCATGGACTCACCGACGGCACCAAACCCGGGCTGGTCTTTCATCGGGCCTGTCTGGCCAAAGCCGGACAGGCGCACCATGACCAGCTTGGGGTTCAGGGCATGCAGCACGTCCCAGCCCAGGCCGAGTTTTTCCAGCACCCCGGGTCGAAAGTTCTCGATCAGGATATCGGCGTCTGCCAGCAATGCCTTGAGCACGGTAATGCCCTCGGGGTGCTTGAGATTCAGGGTCAGGGATTTTTTGTTGCGGGCCTGGACGAACCACCACAGCGAAGTCCCCTCGTACAGCTTGCGCCATTTGCGCAGCGGATCTCCGCCGTCCGGGGATTCCACCTTGATCACCTGGGCACCGAATTCGGCACAAATGCGCGACGCAAAAGGCCCCGCGATCAGAGTGCCCAGTTCGACGACTTTGAGGCCTGAGAGGGGTTTGGTTGCAAGTGGCATGGGTTGTCCTTGTCCAGGGCGAGCGAGTAGAGCCTTTTAACATAGGCAGCCGCAGGTGTCTTATCCGAGCATTTGCCCCGTTTGCACAAGTGGCTTTGTTCGCGATGGCAGCACTGCATGGCAACAGAACATCCGCGCAACGGGCATCGCGAGCAAGCTCGCTCCTGCAGTTGAGTTGAGCGCAGGCGGGGGTGTATCGGTTAGACTTGGCGCCTTTCTCCGTATCAAGAAGCCCGTTCATGGCCCAGCCGTCCACGACATACAAGTTTGAACTGAACCTCACCGATCTCGATCGCGGGGTGTATGAAAGCGTCAAGCAGACCATCGCCCGTCACCCTTCTGAAACTGAAGAGCGCATGACCGTGCGTCTTCTGGCCTACGCCTTCTGGTACAACGAACAGCTGTCTTTTGGTCGTGGTCTTTCGGATGTAGACGAGCCGGCGCTGTGGGAAAAAAGCCTGGATGACCGCGTTTTGCACTGGATCGAAGTTGGTCAGCCCGATGCCGATCGCCTGACCTGGTGCTCGCGCCGTACTGAACGCACCAGTTTGCTGGCCTATGGCAGCTTGCGCGTATGGGAAGGCAAGGTGATCCCGGCGATCAAAAACCTGAAAAACGTCAACATTGCGGCCGTTCCGCAAGAGATTCTTGAAGTTCTCGCTAAAGACATGCCACGCGTTATCAAGTGGGACGTGATGATCAGCGAAGGCACGATTTTCGTGACCGACGATCGCGGTCAACACGAAGTCCAGTTGCAGTGGCTGCAGGGCGAACGCGGTTAACAGATCACCTGACAACTGCTGCGCTCGACAATACTGCGTTAATAGCAGGCCAGGACTGCTCATTTACACCCCGTAAACTGCGCGTCCTCGCCTGCTTTTGCCTTGTCTTGCCTTCGCTCGCTACGTTTTCAAGCGACCTGTACAAGTACATTTTTTAATAAGAGCCCCCATCCAGCTTATGCGCATCGAACCTCGTCCACTGCCTGAAATCCTGCCTTTTCTGGGTGAAATGCCGACATTGCTGACGCGCCTGTACGCGGCTCGTGGCGTGCAGTCGCAAGCTGAACTGGACAAGAGCCTGGCGCGGCTGATTCCGTATCAGCAACTCAAGGGTATCGATGCCGCCGTGGATCTGCTGGTGGTGGCACTTGAACAGCGTCAGCGCATTCTGATTGTCGGCGACTTTGACGCCGATGGTGCCACGGCCAGTACCGTTGGCATGCTCGGTTTGCGTTTGCTGGGCGCGGCCCATGTCGATTACCTGGTGCCTAACCGTTTTGAATATGGTTACGGCCTGACCCCCGAAATCGTTCAAGTTGCATTGACCCGTCAGCCACAGCTGCTGATCACGGTCGACAACGGCATTTCCAGTGTCGAAGGCGTGGCTGCGGCGAAAGCGGCCGGGTTGAGTGTTCTGGTCACCGACCACCACTTGCCGGGCAACGAGCTGCCGGCGGCTGATGCCATCGTCAATCCCAACCAGCCGGGCTGCGAGTTTCCGAGCAAGGCGCTGGCGGGGGTAGGGGTGATCTTCTATGTGCTGATCGCTTTGCGCGCGCGCCTGAACAGTCTGGGGTGGTATCAAAACACCAAGGCGCCAAACATTGCCGAACTGCTGGATCTGGTAGCCCTGGGCAGCGTGGCTGACGTGGTGCCGCTGGATGCCAATAACCGGATCCTGGTGCATCAGGGGCTGGAGCGGATTCGGGCCGGGCGTGCGCGGCCGGGGCTCAAGGCCATTCTCGAAGTGGCCAAGCGTGACCATTCGCGCATTACCTCCACTGATCTTGGCTTTATCCTTGGCCCGCGCCTGAATGCTGCCGGTCGCCTGGATGACATGAGTCTGGGTATCGAATGCTTGCTTACCGACGACGCAAATGCAGCGCGGGAAATGGCTGCGCAGCTCGACGAAATGAACCAGGACCGTAAATCCATTGAGCAGGGCATGCAGCGTGAAGCGCTGGCGCAGCTCAAGGAGTTGCCGGTTGAGAGCATGCCGTTCGGTTTGTGTCTGTTCGATCCGGACTGGCACCAGGGTGTAATCGGGATTTTGGCTTCGCGCCTCAAGGAGCGTTATTTCCGCCCCACGTTCGCGTTTGCCGATGCCGGTGACGGCATGCTCAAGGGCTCCGGGCGCTCGGTGCCGGGCTTTCATATTCGCGATGCGCTCAGCGTGGTGGCCGCCCAGCACCCCGAATTGATCAGTAAGTACGGTGGCCACGCCATGGCCGCAGGCCTGACCCTGCCCGAGGCGAACTTTGCGGTATTTTCCAGTGCCTTTGACGCCGAAGTGCGGCGTCAACTGCGCGAAGAAGACCTGACCGGCCGCTTGATGTCGGACGGCAGCCTGGCGGTAGAAGAGTTTCATCTGGAACTGGCGCGGGCCCTGCGCAATGCCGGGCCATGGGGGCAGCACTTCCCCGAGCCACTGTTTCACGGCGTGTTTCAGTTGGTGGAGCAACGCATTGTGGGCGAGCGGCACTTGAAAGTAGTGCTCAAAACCGAGTGTGGCAGCGTAAAGCTGGACGGTATTGCCTTCGGTGTCGACCGTGAAGTGTGGCCGAACCCGACCATTCGCTGGGTTGAATTAGCCTACAAACTCGACCTCAACGAGTTTCGCGGCAACGAAACCGTACAGCTGATGATTGCCCATATCGAACCGCGTTAAGCCTTGGTCATCCCCCTTAATCCTTGTGGGAGCGGGTAAGCCCGCTCCCACAAGCCGTACGAAAGATGAACCCCACCTCTTGCAGTGTTGTCGACTAGGCTCTAGGTACGCTTGTTCCCTGGAGCCTGCCCACTGTCATTAGAGGTGACCCATGAGTCTGCTGCTCGAACCCTATACCCTGCGCCAACTGACCCTTCTTAACCGCATTGCGGTCTCGCCAATGTGTCAATACTCCAGCGTTGACGGGCTGGCCAATGACTGGCATCTGGTCCACCTCGGAAGCCGTGCGGTTGGCGGCGCCGGCCTGGTTTTTTCCGAAGCCGTGGCGGTAACCCCTGACGGGCGCATCACGGCCCAGGATCTGGGGTTGTGGAGCGATGAACAGATAGAGCCTTTGCAGCGCATCACCCGCTTTATTCGGGCCCAGGGTGCAGCGGCCGGAATTCAGCTGGCGCACGCCGGGCGCAAGGCCAGCACCCACCGTCCCTGGCTGGGCAAGCAGGGCAGCGTCAAAGTGGAGGATGGCGGCTGGGTGCCGGTCGGCCCTTCGCCAATAGCCTTTGACCCTCAGCACACTGCGCCGACGCAACTGGATGAAGCTTGCATCAATGACCTCATTCAGGCCTTTGTCGATGCCGCCAGGCGGGCACTTGAGGCAGGTTTCTCGGTGGTTGAAATACACGCAGCCCATGGTTACCTGCTGCATCAATTCCTTTCCCCTCTGAGCAATCAACGGCGCGACCAATACGGCGGCTCGTTTGAAAACCGTATTCGTCTGGTGCTGCAAGTGACCAAGGCCGTGCGTGAGGTGTGGCCTGAAGAGTTGCCGTTGTTTGTGCGGGTCTCGGCGACCGACTGGGTGGAAGACGGCTGGAACCCGGATGAAACTGTAGAGCTGGCATGCCGCCTCAAAGCGCTGGGGGTCGACCTGATTGATGTGTCTTCAGGTGGCACGGCAGCCAATGCCGAGATCCCTGTTGGTCCGGGTTATCAAACCCGTTTTGCCGAGCGTGTGCGTAAAGAGGCAGGTATCGCTACCGGCACTGTAGGCATGATTACCGAGCCCGCTCAGGCTGAGCATATTCTGCGCACCGGCCAGGCGGACTTGATCCTGCTGGCCCGCGAGTTACTGCGTGATCCGTACTGGCCGTTGCACGCCGACGACGACCTGGGAGGCAAGCAGGCAACCTGGCCGGCCCAGTACCAGCGTGCAACGCACCGGGACCAACCGATACATGAGTCGGACCTGCGCGACTGAAGTCTTCCCCTGACCCCTTTACGAGAGGCTGCTTATGGATACGCGTGGATTGCTCGATCAGTTGCTTAAATCCGGTCAGCAAATGTTGCAGGAAAAAACCGGTGCCCAAGGCAAATCCTCAAGTTCAAGCCCGGGAGGCCTGGGCGGTTTGCTGGGTGGCTCCGGCGGGTTGGGCGGTTTACTTTCAGGTGCCGGGGGCGGTGCATTGGCGGCAAGTGTACTGGGGATGTTGCTGGGCAATAAAAGCGCCCGCAAATATGGTGGCCAAGCACTGAGCTACGGCGGGTTGGCCGCACTGGGGGTATTGGCCTAGAAAGCCTACGGCAACTGGCAGGCCAACCAGGGTAAGGCGCCGCAAACGGAACCGCAGACTATCGACCGGGTCGCGCCCCAGCAGGTAGAGCAACACAGCCAGGCGATTCTCAAGGCGCTGGTCGCAGCTGCCAAAGCTGATGGCCATATCGACGATCGTGAGCGTCAGTTGATTGATGAGGAGTTCAGCAAGCTGGACAGTGATCCGGCCTTGCAGCAATGGCTGAAAGCCGAAATTGACAAGCCACTGGACCCGGCTGAAGTGGCGAGTGCTGCCAGCACGCCGGAAATCGCAGCCGAAATGTACATCGCCAGCCTGCTTTTGGTAGATGAAGAGAGCTTTATGGAAAAGGCCTATCTGCAAGAGCTGGCCAAGCAACTGAAGCTCGATCCGGGCTTGAAGGCCGAGCTGGAATCCCAGGTTAAACAGGCCGCTGTATAACCCTTGACTGCAGGAGCGAGCGTGCTCGCGAACTTTTAAAGTTCCGGACAGCTCGCGAGCAAGCTCACTCCTGCAGGTTGTGTTGTTTTCCTGGGTCAAGAGATTTGCTTATTGCTGTGAGATCCGTCTCAACGTCCATACGAATCCTCGCGTACCCTCGGCTATACTCCCCATCATTTGAATGGCCCCCGAGGATTGACTGTGAAGAACTGGACGTTGCGCCAACGCATTTTGGCGAGCTTTGCGGTAATCATCGCCATCATGTTGTTGATGGTCGTCGCGGCTTACTCGCGCCTGCTTTCAATCGAAACCAGCGAAGAGACGGTGCGCACCGATTCGGTTCCCGGGGTCTATTACAGCTCGATGATTCGCAGTGCCTGGGTGGACAGCTATGTCCTGACCCTGCAACTGGTGGGTTCGGCCAGCCAGCGCGATCTGAACAACGAAGACCGTAAGCTGTACGCCAGCTACGAAGAACGCTTGAAGCACGAGCTGGAAAACTACCGCACTACCATTTTTGACAAAGAAGACCGTGCCTCTTTCGATACGTTTGAGCAGCTTCACCAGCAATACGTGCAGGTGTTGGCGAACGTAATTGAACTGTATCAACACAAGCAGTTCGCTCAGGCTCACGCCATGGTCACCGAGCAGTTGGCACCGGCCTGGATGGCTGGACGCAAACAACTCAATGCCCTGATTGACGCCAATCGCATCAAGGCCACTGAAGCGACCGACACCATCGCTCATTCAGTCATGACCGCCAAAGCCAGCATGCTCATTTCGCTGGTGATTGCCGTACTCGCTGCCGCCCTCTGCGGTTATCTATTGCTGAAAGCGATCATGTCTCCCATGAAGCGCATTGTTTCGATTCTTGAGGTGATGCGTTCCGGTGACCTGAGTTCGCGCCTGAACCTGGAGCGCAAGGACGAATTTGGCGCGGTAGAAACCGGCTTCAACGACATGATGACCGAACTGACCTCGCTGGTCTCTCAAGCCCAGCGCTCCTCGGTCCAGGTCACTACCTCGGTCACTGAAATTGCCGCGACTTCCAAGCAGCAACAAGCCACCGCGACCGAAACCGCAGCCACCACTACTGAAATTGGCGCGACCTCGCGCGAGATCGCAGCCACTTCCCGTGACCTGGTACGCACCATGACCGAAGTCACCTCGGCTGCCGATCAGGCGTCGATACTCGCCGGTTCCGGGCAACAGGGGTTGGCCCGCATGGAAGAAACCATGCATCAGGTCATGGGTGCCGCCGATCTGGTCAACGCCAAGCTGGCGATCCTCAACGAGAAGGCCGGCAACATTAACCAGGTGGTGGTCACCATCGTTAAAGTGGCCGACCAGACCAATCTGCTGTCACTGAACGCCGCGATTGAAGCGGAAAAAGCCGGTGAATACGGCCGCGGCTTTGCCGTGGTCGCTACCGAAGTGCGACGTCTGGCCGATCAGACTGCCGTGGCCACTTACGATATCGAACAGATGGTGCGTGAGATTCAGTCCGCGGTCTCGGCCGGTGTAATGGGCATGGACAAGTTTTCGGAAGAAGTACGCCGCGGCATGTTCGAAGTGACACAGGTGGGAGAGCAGTTATCGCAAATCATCCATCAGGTTCAAGCGCTGGCCCCAAGGGTGTTGATGGTCAACGAGGGCATGCAGGCTCAAGCCACAGGCGCTGAACAGATCAACCTTGCGCTGGTACAGCTGGGCGATGCCAGCAGTCAGACCGTCGAGTCCTTGCGTCAGGCCAGTTTTGCGATCGACGAACTCAGTCAGGTTGCCGTCGGGCTGCGCAGTGGCGTTTCGCGTTTTAAAGTCTGATGAGCGAGCCTCTAGCCAAGCCAGCCGGCGTGGCAGCGCCGAACAACCGCCTGTTTCTGGTGTTTCATATCGGCGATGAACGTTATGCCTTGCCGGCCACCGATGTGGTGGAGGTGCTGCCGCGTTTACCGCTAAAACCCATTGCCCAGGCGCCTGATTGGGTCGCCGGCGTATTCGCGCATCGTGGCCAGGTGGTGCCGGTGATCGATATCAGCGCCATGACCTTCGGTAAAACCGCGGTGGCCCGCACCAGCACCCGGCTGGTATTGGTCAACTATCGCGGGCAATTGCTGGGGTTAATGCTTGAGCAAGCCAGCGATACATTGCGCTGTAACCCGGCAGACTTTCATCCCTATGGTCTGGATAACCGCGACGCACCGTATCTGGGGCCCGTGCGTAAAGACCAGCATGGCCTTTTGCAGTGGATCAGTGTCGATGAACTGCTGAGCCCGGCAGTTTCTGCATTGATTTTCGCTCCGCGACCCGATGACACCGGCCCACAGGTGTGCGCATGAGTGACGACCAACGTTTTTTCGATTTTTTGAAACAATGCATTGGTCTGGACGTGGCCTCAGTCGGCCCGGCCATCATCGAACGCGCTGTTCGTCAACGCTGCACGGCGCTGAACATGAGCGACCATGAAGATTACTGGCAGCGGTTGATCAGCTCCCGGGATGAACAGCAAGCCTTGATCGAATCGGTGATCGTGCCTGAAACCTGGTTCTTTCGTTACCCCGAATCGTTTTCCACGCTGGGGCGTCTGGCGACCAAGCGCCTGGCCGAAATCGGCAGTCGTCGGGCCTTGCGGATCCTGAGCCTGCCATGTTCGACCGGAGAAGAACCCTATTCGATTGCAATGGCGCTGTTTGATGCCGGTTTAGCCGCCCATCAATTCAAGGTCGATGCACTGGATGTCAGCCCGCTCTCAATGCAGCGTGCGCAGCGTGCGCTGTATGGCAAAAATTCATTCCGCGGGCAGCAAACTGATTTTCGCGAACGTTATTTCAGCGATGCAGGTGACGCTTATCAACTGTCGGCCAGGGTCTGCGAGCAAGTCAGTTTTCAGGTCGCCAACTTGCTCGACCCGGCGCTGCTGGCCGGGCAAGCGCCCTATGACTTTGTATTTTGTCGCAACCTGCTGATTTACTTTGATCTTAAAACCCAGCAGCAGGCACTGGACGTACTCAAGCGACTGACCCGTGAGGACGGCGTGCTGTTTATCGGCCCGGCAGAGGGCAACCTGCTGGGTCGCCTGGGAATGCGCTCGATCGGTGCGCCGCAGTCGTTTGCATTTTGCCATAGCCATGAGCCGCAGCCTGAAGTCCGCCCGGTAATGGCCGAATTCAAGCCCCTCGTGCGTCCGCAGCCGCCTGCACCGCCACCGACCATCCGGCCTTTTACTCCCCGTGCGCAGCCCCAAGTCATTGTGCCGGCCCCGGCGAGTTCGCGGGGCGGTGAGCCCAAGGTCCTGCTTGAACAAATTGCCACTCTGGCTAACGAGGGCAAGAGCCATGAGGCTCGCGCGGCCTGTGAACAACTCTTGCAAGCTCATGGCCCGCAGGCCCAGGCCTATTACTGGCTGGGTCTGCTCAGTGATGTTGAAGGCCGGGCGGCCGAGGCTCAGAGTTTTTATCGCAAGACGCTATACCTTGAGCCCCAGCATTCAGAAGCACTGGCGCACCTGGCGGCCCTCCTGGCCTCGCAGGGCGATACAGCCGGCGCTCAACGCTTGCAGGAGCGCGCGGCCCGTAACGAGCGATCCGTTCACAGCGAGCGTAAACAATGAGCGGAATAACAGCCCATAATCTGATTCACACCGAAGCCCGGGACATCGATGACTGCTGGAACCGTATCGGCATTTACGGTGACAAGACCTGTCCGGTGCTGCCCGAGCATATTCATTGCCGCAACTGCTCGGTGTATTCGGCTGCAGCGACTCGCTTGCTTGATCGTTACTCATTTGAGCAGGAACATTTAGAGCATTACTCCCCGCAGGAGCATGAGCGAAAAGTCGCAACCCGCTCGCTGATGATTTTTCGCCTGGGGGGAGAGTGGCTGGGGCTGACCACGCGCTGCCTGGATGAAGTGGCACCGCTGCAGCCGATTCATTCGCTGCCGCACCAGCGCTCGCGTGCCTTGCTGGGAGTGGCCAATGTGCGCGGTGCCCTGGTGCCGTGCTTGTCACTGGTCGATCTGTTGGGGCTGGATCCGGCACTGACGGCGCCGACATCGCTGCGGGTCATGCCGCGCATGTTGATCCTTGCCGCGCCTGGTGGGCCTGTGGTGTTACCGGTGGATGAGGTGGATGGCATCCATAACATTGAAGAGCATGTACTCAATACAGTCTCACTCTCGGGTGAACAGGCCAGTGCCAAATACACCCGCGGCGTGCTGCAGTGGAAAACCCGCAGCCTGCGCTGGCTGGACGAAGAACAATTGCTGGGCGCGATCACCCGGAGCCTGACATGACCCCCGAGCAAATGCGTGATGCCTCGTTGCTTGAGCTGTTCAGTCTTGAGGCCGAGACCCAGACTCAGGTGCTGAATGCCGGCTTGCTGGCCCTGGAACGTAACCCGACCCAGGCCGATCAGCTTGAAGCCTGCATGCGAGCGGCCCACTCGCTCAAGGGCGCCGCGCGAATTGTCGGGGTGGACGCCGGGGTCAGCGTCTCCCATGTCATGGAAGATTGCCTGGTCAGTGCGCAGGAGGGCCGTTTGTACCTGCAGCCCGAGCATATTGATGCCTTGTTGCAGGGCACTGACCTGCTGATGCGCATTGCTACCCCGGGCAGTGCCAATGTCGGCCCGCAAGATATTGATGCCTATGTCACGCTGATGAATAGCCTGCTTGACGGCAACGAGGTGCATGCACAGGCGGCGGCGCCAGCGTTCGATGTGTCGCAATTGTTGTTGATGCCTGAACCGGCCCCGCTGCAGGTTGAACACCGGCCCGAGCCCGAATTGGCGTCTGAGCCTGCGCCCCGTTCCCAGCGCCGCAGCGAGAGTGGTGAGCGGGTGCTGCGAGTTACGGCTGAACGGCTGAACAGCTTGCTCGACCTGTCCAGCAAGTCGCTGGTCGAAACCCAGCGGCTCAAACCCTTCCTGGTGACGTTGCAGCGCCTCAAACGCATGCAAAACAACAGTCTCAAGGCGCTGGATTACCTGAGCGACCAGCTCAAAGTGCTGGACCTGAGCCATGACGTGCAAGAGGCGTTATCCGATGCTCGGCGAATACTGGCTGAGTCCCAGCATTTGCTTGGCGAGCAGGCCGCCGAACTCGACGAGTTTGGCTGGCAGGCGGGTCAGCGGGCGCAATCGCTCTATGACACCGCGCTGGCCTGTCGCATGCGGCCGTTTGCCGATGTGCTGGTGGGGCAGGAGCGCATGGTACGGGATCTGGGCCGCGCCCTGGGCAAGCAGATCCGCCTGGAAATAGAAGGCGAGAAAACCCAGGTTGACCGCGATGTACTGGAAAAGCTCGAAGCGCCACTCACCCATTTACTGCGCAATGCCGTCGATCACGGCATTGAAACGCCGGAGCACCGACTGCTGGCCGGCAAGCCTGCCGAAGGCCTGATTCGCTTGCGCATCTCGCATCAGGCGGGGTTGCTGGCGCTGCAGTTGAGCGATGACGGTGCCGGTGTTGACCTTGAACGTTTGCGCAGGACCATCGTGGAGCGTCAGTTGTCGACGGCTTCAACCGTGGCGCAGTTGAGCGAAGAAGAACTGCTGACCTTCCTCTTCCTGCCGGGCTTTAGCCTGCGTGACACCGTGACCGAAGTCTCCGGTCGAGGTGTCGGCCTGGATGCCGTGCAGCACATGGTGCGCCTGCTGCGCGGCGCCATTGTGCTGGAGCAGACATCGGGGCAGGGCAGCCGTTTCAGCCTGGAAGTGCCGCTGACCCTGTCCGTGGTGCGCAGTCTGGTGGTTGAAGTAGCCGACGAGGCGTATGCCTTTCCTCTGGCGCACATCGAACGCATGCGCGACCTGATGCCCGATGAAATCGTCCAGCTCGAAGGCCGTCAGCATTTCTGGCACGAAGGCCGCCATGTAGGGCTGGTGGCGGCCAGTCAGTTGCTGCAACGTCCAGCCAGCCAGAGCGACGATGAAACCCTCAAGGTAGTCGTCATTCGTGAGCGGGATGCGGTGTATGGCGTGGCTGTCGAGCGTTTTGTCGGTGAGCGCACGCTGGTGGTGCTGCCCCTCGATCCGCGTCTGGGCAAGGTCCAGGATATTGCGGCCGGTGCCTTGCTCGACGATGGTTCTGCTGTATTGATTGTCGATGTCGAAGACATGCTGCGATCCGTCGACAAACTGCTCAATACCGGGCGTCTTGAGCGTATCGACCGGCGTAACCGGCACACCGCAGAGCTGACCCGCAAACGCATTCTGGTGGTGGATGATTCGCTGACGGTACGTGAGTTGCAGCGCAAGCTGCTGATCAATCGAGGCTACGAAGTGGCTGTGGCGGTGGATGGCATGGACGGCTGGAACGCCCTGCGTGCCGAGCACTTCGATCTATTGATTACCGACATCGACATGCCGCGCATGGATGGCATCGAACTGGTCACGCTGTTACGGCGTGACAGCCGTTTGCAATCGATGCCGGTGATGGTGGTGTCTTACAAAGATCGGGAAGAGGACCGTCGGCGCGGCCTGGATGCAGGAGCCGACTATTATTTAGCCAAAGCCAGTTTCCATGACGATGCCCTGCTTGATGCAGTGGTTGAACTCATAGGAGGAGCCCGGACATGAGAATCGCCATTGTCAACGATATGCCCCTGGCGGTTGAGGCCTTGCGCCGGGCGCTGGCTTACGAGGCTGCCCATCAAGTGGTCTGGGTGGCGGCGAATGGGCTGGAGGCCGTACAGCAGTGCGCTGCCAACACCCCGGACCTGATCCTGATGGACCTGATCATGCCGGTGATGGACGGAGTCGAAGCCACGCGGCGGATCATGGCAGAAAGCCCGTGCGCCATCGTGATTGTCACGGTCGACCGTGAACAGAATGTCCATCGGGTGTTCGAAGCCATGGGCTTTGGCGCGCTGGATGTGGTGGACACTCCCGTGCTCGGCGGGAGCAATCCCAGAGAGGCTGCAGCCCCTTTGCTGCGCAAGATCCTCAATATTGGCTGGTTGATCGGGCAAAGTGAAAAGCGGGTTGCCCAGGTGTCTGCTCAACCCCGGGTCTCGGGTGTACTCGGCGGTCTGGTGGCTATCGGCTCATCGGCAGGTGGCCCGGCTGCGCTTGAAAGCCTGCTCAAAGGGCTGCCGCAGGACTTTGCTGCAGCCATCGTGCTGGTCCAGCATGTCGATCAAGTATTTGCTGCCGGCATGGCTGAGTGGCTGAGCAGCTCGTGCGGCCTGAACGTGCGTCTGGCGCAAGACGGTGAGGCGCCGCAAGCGGGAACGGTTCTGCTGGCCGGGACCAACCACCACATCCGTTTATTGAAGAACGGCACTCTGGCCTATACCGCAGAGCCGGTGAACGAAATATACCGGCCTTCGATAGATGTGTTTTTTGAAAGTATTGCCCGGTACTGGAATGGCGATGCGGTAGGCGTGCTGTTGACCGGCATGGGGCGTGACGGGGCTCAGGGCCTCAAGCTCATGCGCCAGCAAGGTTTTCTCACCATCGCCCAGGATCAGCAGAGCAGTTCGGTGTATGGCATGCCCAAAGCGGCTGCGGCCATCGATGCCGCTGTTGAAATTCGGCCCTTGAACAAGATTGCGCCACGCTTGCTGGAGATATTTGCCAAATGACTGGTAAAACCCCGCAGGACTGGCTTGAAGGTAGTAATTCAGGTGAACGCGCATGAATGACTTGCAGTTGGACGACGTTAAAACTGACGAAAACTCGGCCATGGTGTTGCTGGTAGACGATCAGGCGATGATCGGCGAAGCCGTACGTCGCGGGCTGGCGCTGGAGCCGAACATAGATTTTCATTTCTGTGCCGATCCCCATCAGGCGATTGCCCAGGCCATTCGCATTAAACCGACGGTGATCCTGCAGGACTTGGTCATGCCAGGGCTAGACGGGCTGACCCTGGTGCGCGAATACCGCAACCACCCGGCCACGCAGAATATCCCGATCATCGTGCTCTCCACCAAGGAAGACCCGCTGATCAAAAGTGCGGCCTTTGCCGCCGGAGCCAATGACTATCTGGTGAAGCTGCCCGATAACATTGAGCTGGTGGCGCGAATCCGTTATCACTCGCGCTCTTACACGACGTTGTTGCAGCGTGATGCGGCTTACCGCGCCTTGCGGGTCAGTCAGCAGCAATTGCTGGACACCAATCTGGTATTGCAGCGGCTGATGAACTCCGACGGTCTGACCGGGCTGTCCAATCGCCGGCATTTCGATGAATACCTGGAGCTGGAGTGGCGCCGTGCCGCGCGCGAGCAGACCCAGCTGTCCTTGTTGATGATCGACGTCGACTATTTCAAGTCTTACAACGACAGCTTTGGGCATCTGGATGGCGATGAAGCGTTGCGCAAGGTGGCCGCGGCCATTCGCGACGCCAGTAGCCGTCCATCCGACTTGCCGGCCCGATACGGTGGTGAAGAGTTTGCCATTGTGTTGCCCAATACCTCCTTGGGCGGTGCCCGGCTGGTGGCGGAAAAACTGCGCCAGGCGGTGCAAGTGCTGAAAATCCCGCACATCTCACCCGGTGAAGGCAGCAGCCTGACCATCAGCATTGGTCTGGCGACCCAGACGCCGCAGCAGGGCGGCAACTGCCGTGAGCTTATTTCCGCAGCGGACAAAGGGTTGTACCTGGCCAAGAACAATGGGCGTAACCAGGTAGGGGTTGCGTCGTAGTCGCTGGCGAAGGGTTGCCTAGCAACCCGTTTCCTGGAGGCATGCGCGACCTCATCCCGGCCTCGTACCTCGACAGCCACTACAGATGATTCTGACGGCACCATCTGCCTGAATTCATCGAGTCTTACCCCGCTAGACGGGCTGCTGATACGGGCTGTTTACGGTATACTCCCCGGCTTTGTAAAAATCGCCTACGAGTGCCGCCAGCCATGGAAATCAACCCGATCCTTAACAGCATCAAGGACTTGTCAGAGCGCTCCGAAACTATTCGGGGGTATCTTTGACTACGATCAAAAGCATGAGCGTCTGACCGAAGTCAATCGCGAGCTTGAAGATCCGAGTGTCTGGAACAACCCTTCGTACGCCCAGGAACTGGGGCGCGAGCGCTCCCTTCTGGCGCAAATCGTTGAAACCCTTGATGAGATGCACACAGGTCTGGCCGATGCCAAAGACCTGCTGCTGATGTCCGCCGAGGAAGAAGACCAGGCCGCTGTCGATGACGTTGCCGCTGAAGTCGAACGTCTGCGCGAAGCCCTTGAAAAACTCGAATTCCGCCGCATGTTCAGCGGTGAGATGGACGCCAACAACGCTTACCTGGACATTCAGGCAGGCTCTGGCGGTACCGAGGCGCAAGACTGGGCCAATATCCTGTTGCGGATGTATTTGCGCTGGGCCGACAAGCGCGGCTTCGATGCCACCATCATGGAGCTGTCTGCCGGTGAAGTGGCCGGGATCAAAGGTGCAACTGTACACATCAAAGGCGAATACGCATTTGGCTGGTTGCGCACCGAGATTGGCGTCCATCGTCTGGTCCGTAAAAGCCCCTACGATTCGGGCAACCGTCGTCACACCTCGTTCTCGGCCGTATTTGTTTCGCCGGAAATCGACGACAACATCGAAATCGACATCAACCCCTCAGACCTGCGAATCGATACCTATCGTTCGTCCGGTGCGGGCGGTCAGCACGTAAACACCACCGACTCGGCCGTGCGTATTACCCACGTTCCGACCAACACTGTGGTGTGCTGCCAGAACGAACGATCCCAGCATGCGAACAAAGACACCGCCATGAAAATGTTGCGGGCACGTCTTTACGAGCAGGAAGTGCAGAAGCGTAACGCTGCCTCCCAGGCCCTGGAAGATACCAAGTCGGATATCGGCTGGGGTCATCAGATCCGCTCGTACGTTCTCGATGCCTCGCGGATCAAGGATTTGCGTACCAATATCGAGCGCAGCGATTGCGACAAGGTACTCGACGGCGATATCGACGAATACCTGATTGCCAGCCTGAAACAAGGGCTGTAAGTCGCGTAACAACACGTAAAGTGCGCAGCCGGTGCGATGCCTTCAAGGCGCGCTAAAGCCCGCTTCCCCCTGCTGCAAGGCGGGGGCAACGAACCTGTGATGGAATTTTTTAAGACATGAGCGACCAACAACTCGACCCGCAAGACCTGCAACAGGAAGAAAACACCCTGATCGCCCTGCGCAAGGAAAAACTTGCAGCCGAGCGCGCCAAGGGCAATGCCTTCCCGAATGACTTCCGTCGCGACAACTACTGCGCCGACCTGCAGAAGAAGTACGCCGACAAGACCAAGGAAGAGCTGGCTGAAGCCGCCATCCCGGTCAAGGTTGCTGGTCGCATCATGCTTAACCGTGGTTCGTTCATGGTGATCCAGGACATGACCGGGCGCATCCAGGTCTACGTCAACCGCAAGACCCTGCCGGAAGAAACCCTGGCCGCCGTGAAGACCTGGGACCTGGGCGACATCATCGCTGCCGAAGGCACCCTGGCCCGTTCCGGCAAAGGCGACCTGTACGTTGAAATGACCAGCGTGCGCCTGCTGACCAAATCCCTGCGCCCGCTGCCGGACAAGCATCACGGTCTGACCGACACCGAGCAGCGCTACCGCCAGCGTTACGTTGACCTGATCGTCAACGAAGAAGTGCGTCACACCTTCCGTGTACGTTCCCAGGTGATTGCGCACATTCGCAGCTTCCTGATGCAGCGCGACTTCCTTGAAGTGGAAACGCCGATGCTGCAAACCATCCCGGGCGGTGCAGCGGCCAAGCCGTTCGAGACCCATCACAACGCCCTGGACATGGACATGTTCCTGCGCATCGCGCCTGAACTGTTCCTCAAGCGTCTGGTGGTGGGCGGCTTCGAGAAAGTATTCGAGATCAACCGCAACTTCCGTAACGAAGGTGTCTCGACCCGTCACAACCCAGAATTCACCATGCTTGAGTTCTACCAGGCGTATGCCGATTACGAAGACAACATGGACCTGACCGAGGAACTGTTCCGCGAACTGGCTCAGCTTGTTCTCGGAACCACCGACGTGCCGTACGGCGACAAGGTGTTCCATTTCGGCGAGCCGTTCGTGCGGCTGTCGGTGTTCGACTCGATCCTCAAGTACAACCCGGAACTGACCGCTGACGACCTGCAGGACATCGACAAGGCACGTGCCATTGCCAAGAAGGCCGGCGCCAAGGTGCTGGGCTTCGAAGGTCTGGGCAAGCTGCAGGTGATGATTTTCGAAGAACTGGTCGAGCACAAGCTGGAGCAGCCGCATTTCATTACCCAGTACCCGTTTGAAGTGTCGCCGCTGGCCCGTCGTAACGACGACAACCCGAACGTGACCGATCGTTTTGAGCTGTTTATCGGTGGCCGTGAAATCGCCAACGCTTACTCCGAGCTTAACGATGCAGAAGACCAGGCCGAGCGCTTCATGGCCCAGGTCGCTGACAAGGACGCGGGCGATGACGAAGCCATGCATTACGATGCCGACTTCGTACGTGCACTGGAATACGGCATGCCGCCGACTGCCGGTGAAGGTATCGGTATCGACCGTCTGGTCATGCTGCTGACCAACTCACCGTCGATTCGCGATGTCATCCTGTTCCCGCATATGCGGCCACAGGCGTAACGATACGAAGTAAAAAGCCGCCGACCGAGGCGGCTTTTTATTGCCTGACACCTGGCCATGGCCCGATTGTGGGAGCCGGGGCCTGATGTCAGGGACAGCCTGCTGTGGGAGCTGGCTTGCCAGCGATGGAGGGGGGCATGGTGGTTAGATGATGTCAGCGCAGGCAAGCCGGCTCCCACAATCATTGAGTCTCTTCAGTAGCACCATTGTCTTCAACACAAGGAGTCTTTCGTGAACCTAGCCAGGGCTCAAGAAGGGGCGGCGCATGTCGCTACGGCAGTCGCCGAAAGTGTGCAGTATCAAGGGCGCAAGGCCAGTCGCCATGGCAGTGAGCAGCGCCGCCAGCAGATTCTCGATGCGGCCATGCGCATTGTCGTGCGTGACGGTGTGCGCGGTGTACGGCACAGGGCCGTTGCCGCTGAAGCGGGCGTACCGTTATCGGCGACCACCTACTACTTCAAGGATATTGATGACCTGCTTAACGACACGTTCGCCCAATACGTCGAGCGCAGCGCCGCCTTTATGGCCAAGCTGTGGCTGAACACTGAAGGCCAGTTGCGTGAGCTGGTGGCCTATGGCGATGGCAGCCCGCACTCACGCGCGCAACTGGCTGATGAAATTGCCCGTATGGCCGCCAGCTATGTTCAGCACCAGTTACTCACCCGTCGGGAACACCTCATGGCGGAACAGGCGTTCCTGCAGGCGGCGTTGCTGAACCCGCGTCTGGCATTGCTGGTCAGGGCCCATCAACAGATTTTATGGCAGGGTACGTGCCAGATATTTCAGGTGCTGGGCTCTAAACAGCCGCAGCTGGACGCCAATGTCTTGACGGCGATAATCGGTCGGATGGAATATCAGGGCCTACTTAACGGCGCGCAGCCAGATTCGGATGATGGCCGACTCGCTATTCTTACGCGTTACATGCACTTGGTACTGGCCGCTCTATAGAAGGATGCAGGCATGAAAGCTTGGCGCGTAATGCTCATGGCATTGTCGTTTTTAATGTTGAACGGTTGTCTGGTGACCTTTACCGAGGCACCGCTGGTGGCCGAGGCAGCACCTAAATCGCTGCTGGGTAAATGGGTCAGCAAGGATGCATGGGGGCAGGCTCGCAACTTGCAAATCAGCGCCATCGACAAAAATCATTATCAGGCAGTGGTCTACCCCAAGGGTGAGCCCAAGGCCCAAGAGCGCTACAGGTTCATCGTCGCCCGCCATGGCAGCCGCTGGTACGCATCGGCCGCGCTGCCGCCCAGGCTGGGGGGGCACTACACGTTGAGCGGCTTTGAATTGACCGATAACAATGAACTGGTGGTCTACGATCTTGATCTGGACCAGGTCAAGCAGGCTATGGGCCAGTCGGCGTTGAGCGGTGATTCGATTGAAACCGCTGAAGGCCCCGGCGCATTGATCGACAGCCCCTCGGCCAAGGTGTTTGCCTACCTGGACGACCCTGCCAACTCCGACGTATTCGTGGAAGCCGCCCGCTATCAACGCGTGGTCAAGTAACCCAACATTCAGCCCATTAAAGGAGCACCGGGTGGACGACTACCAGCGCACGATTCGCACGTTGTCAGACCGTATCGTACTGGCACAAACCCCGATCCGCGTACTGGATGCGGTGAAGTGGGACGACAGCATCCGTCAGGGATTTTTCAAGGCCAAGGGCAAGGAAATGCCGGCGGTCAACCGCGACTATTACCTGGGCCGCCCGCTGTCCTTTGACTCCGGTGCGGTAAAGCTGGAGTTCCAGAATATTGAGCGCGATATCACCCGTCAGCTGGGGCAGTTCAATCCGGTCGGGCAGATCATGCGCCGCATGTGCAAGGAATACCGCATGGTGGTGCGCATGCTCGAAGCGCGCGGCACCGAAGACTTCGGGCTGATTTCCCAGGAGCTGTATGGCGCTGCGTCCGACGCATTCCATGCCGGGGACCCGACGCTGGCCGATCTGGGGCTGATGATGTCCGATTACCTGGACAACATTGACGGGCGCGGTGACCTCAAGGACGAAGCCAAGACCCTGACTGCCAAAGATGCGGTGAGCCTGCTGCAAAGTCGCTTGAACAAGGTGTTTGGCGAAGCCGAAGAAACCATCCGCGTATTTGAGTCCGACGGCATCGTCGCGGACGCCGCCGCGGGTGCGGACTACATCAAGATCCGCGCCGACGCGATGTTCAACGAGCGCGATGTACGGGCGCTGGAAGTCCACGAAGGCCTGGTGCATGTGGGCACCACGCTGAACGGGCAAAACCAGCCGATTTGCACCTTTCTCGCCAAGGGCCCGCCCTCGTCGACAGTGACCCAGGAAGGCCTGGCGATTTTGATGGAGATCATCACCTTTGCCTCTTACCCCAGCCGCCTGCGCAAACTCACCAACCGCACCCGTGCCATCCACATGGTGGAAGAGGGCGCGGACTTTATGCAGGTGTATGAGTTCTTCCGTGAGCAGGGCTTTGAAATGTCGCAGAGCTATGGCAACGCAAGCCGGGTTTTTCGCGGCTCGGTGCCAAATGGCCTGCCATTCACCAAAGACTTGTCCTACCTCAAGGGCTTCATCATGGTTTACAACTATATTCAGTTGGCCGTGCGTAAAGGCAAGCTGGAGCAAGTTCCGCTGTTGTTCTGTGGCAAAACCACACTCGAAGACATGCGAACCCTGCGCCAGTTGGTGGATGAAGGCCTGGTGGTGGCGCCCAAGTACCTGCCCGATCAGTTTCGCGACATGAACGCGCTGGCGGCCTGGATGTGCTTCTCCAACTTCCTCAACCATCTGAGCCTGGACCGGATTGAAGCGGATTACTCCAACATCCTGTGACCCCTGAACAGCCTGTAGTCGCTGACGCAGGCTGCAAAGGAGTGCGAAGCAATCCGTTATTCTGAAAACCCTGCGGCCTGACCTCATCGCAGCCTTCGGCAGCGACTACAAATGGTGACTCGTTAGATGAAAACTCTGGCTGCACTCTGCCTGCTGTTGACGCTCAGCGGATGCAGCTCCTTGCTGTTTTACCCCGAACCCGGTCAGCCGGTTACGCCGACTGCCGCTGGTTTGAAATACCGTGATGTGACCCTCACCGCTGCCGATGGCACGCGCCTGCATGGTTGGTGGCTGCCCGCCAAATCCGGCGTGCCCCTCAAGGGCACGGTGCTGCACCTGCATGGCAATGGCGGCAACCTGGCCTATCACCTGGGCGCCACCGCCTGGTTGCCCGAGCAGGGGTATCAAGTACTGATGCTCGATTATCGCGGCTATGGCCTGTCGCAAGGCGAACCCGGTTTACCAGCGGTGTATCAGGATATCGACGCCGCTTTCGAGTGGTTGCAGCAACAGCCCGAAACTCAAGGCCAGCCGCTGATTGTGCTGGGGCAAAGCCTGGGCGGCGCGATGGGGGTTCATTACCTGAGCCAGCACCCGGCGCAACGGGCCCGGCTCAAGGCGATGGTGCTCGATGGCGTACCGGCCAGTTACCGCGAAGTGGGGCAGTTTGCCTTGAGTACCTCGTGGCTGACCTGGCCTTTGCAAGTGCCGTTGTCGTGGCTGGTGCCTGACGCTGACAGTGCCGTGTATGCCATGCCTGAAATGGGCGGTGTGCCGATGCTGATCTTCCACAGCATGGATGACCCGATAGTGCCGCTTTCCAATGGCCTGCGGCTGTATCAAGCTGCGCCCCCGCCCAAGGTGCTGCAACTGACGCGCGGTGGTCATGTGCAGACGTTTGCCGACCCGACCTGGCGTCAAGTGATGCTGCGTTACCTGGATGACCCTCAACACTTCAACGGCGTGCGTCGCTTGGGCGAAATTCCCAATTACCCCGCCTCACCCGATTCGATTACAGAGGCACAGAGCCCGCAATGAGTGAAGAACGCAACGCCATCCCCCTGATCATTACCGGTATTTGCACCATCATCGGCACTGTAGGGGCCCTGTGGTACTACGGTTACCTGCATTTCGCCAAGCCTGAGGACGCGCTGCTGCTCAGCGACTTCACCATGCTCAAGACCATTCCCGGGGAAGACTATAAGTTGTCGCTGACGCCGGCCAATCAGGTGGCACAATGCATAGACGGCATCGTCGTGCTGTTCGACACCGAGCAAAAAGGCCTGACCGGGGTGCTGGTCAACAACAAGAAACAAGCAGTGCACTGCGTGGGTCAGAACACCCCTCAACAGTAGGAACAAGCGCTTGATCTGTAGGAGCGAGCTTGCTCGCGAGCTGTTAATTGCCCCACGCAGCGCTCACAAAAAAGCCCCGCCTGATTCCTCAGGCGGGGCTTTTTATTGTGCGCTTACAGACTTACTGCATCGACGAACGCGGCGCTACCGGCTGGTTGTCGTTGGAGATAGTCACTTCTACGCGACGGTTCTGGGCACGGCCCGAGTTGCTGTTGTTGTCAGCTACCGGATATTCCTTGCCATAACCTTGGGTCACGATGCGCGAAGGATCAACGCCGGCACGTACCAGCGCCATTTTGACCGCGTTTGCGCGACGTTCAGACAGGTTCTGGTTGTAAGAAGCCGAACCTTTGCTGTCGGTATAGCCTTCAACAATCACCTTGCGGTCAGGGTTTTTGATCAGGTAGTTGGACAGTGTGGTGATGCTGTCGCGGCTGTTTGGCTTCAGTGTCGCCTTGTCGAAATCGAACAGCACGTCACCGAAGGTCACCAGGGTGCCGCGTTCGGTTTGCTTGGCATTCATGCTTTGCAGTTGCTTGATCTGAGCGTCACGGGCCTCCAGCAGTGCCTGGGCGCGGGCCGCTGCGGAGTTTTTCAGCTGGTTCTCAGCCGTGCGCAGCGCAATGGTTTGCTTGGCGACTTCAACGCGCTGGTTGGTCAGGTAAGCAAGCTGGTCAACCTTGGACTCGTCTTCCTTGTCCATATAGGCCTTTTGAGCCTTGTCCAGCCACTCACTGGCGTCCTTGGTTTCCAGCGCGGCTACCTTGGTGGCTTCCGGGTTGGATTGCAGGGCCGAGAAATTGGTCTGGGCATTTTCCAGGTTCACGTTTGGCTGGTGCGAGCATGCTGCCAGGCCGACGCTGAGTGCCAACAGGGCAGGGATCAATACTTGGTTACGCATAATAGTTAGTCCTTTCTATCGAGTAGGAGTGCCGCATCACAGGGGCAGGCAATTAAGGGGCAGCGTTTACTTAACGCTACGCATGCCTTCCTGACGCAGTTCCTGAACCGCTTTCTGAGCATCCTGAACGGCCTTCTCGGCTTTAGCTGCCTGGGCTTTGCGCTCTGCTACGCGAGCGTCCCATTCCGCTTGTTCGGACAGGCGACGGGCCTCGTCATATTTTTTGTCGTGCATGGCAATCTCGGCTTGCTTGAGTTTGTCTTGTGCAGACTTCATTTCAACCGGCGCATATTCAGTGCCACCAGCGCTTACGGCGTTATTCACTGCCGATTGAGTAACGGCGTACTGCTCCGACGGTGGATTGCCAGCGCAACCGGCCAGAACGAAGCTGGTACCGATTGCCAGCGCAGCCAGTTTTAGCCCGCGCAGGCGAGGTGAGGTGGTTTTGACAGTGCGGGTCATCATGGTCTTCAACTCCATTGGGAAGCTCCTTGGAAACATCAAGTTCCATCACTGCTGTGGTATCACCCGGAGTTCTTAAACACAGGTATTAACGGCGATGGTTAATGGCTGTGACCCGAGCGTTTTTTGAATAGTTCAAATTAAAAGGTGGCAAATTGCCTATTTTTTTTTGACCGTTCGGTCAGGCAGATTTTCAGGCTTTGGCGCTGGATGACTTGTCAAAAGCAGCCCTCGCGACGCACTCTTGGGCATGAGCTGGCCCCCCGCACTCTGCTGGAGAAATTGCTGATGACCGATATTGATGCACGCTTGCGCGATGATGTTCACCTGCTGGGTGAGCTGTTGGGTAATACGATTCGTGACCAGTACGGCGAAGCGTTTCTCGCCAAGATCGAACGTATTCGCCAGGGGGCCAAGGATGACCGGCGCGGTACCACGGGCGAGGAGCTGAAAGCGATTCTGGATGCCTTGGGCGACGATGAAGTACTGCCCGTGGCGCGGGCGTTCAACCAGTTTTTGAACCTGGCTAACATCGCCGAGCAATACCAGTTGATTCACCGGCGCGAAGAAGGCCGGCCGCAACCTTTTGAGTCACTGGTACTGCCCACCTTGCTGACCCGTCTGCTGGAAGAAGGGCATGACCCCGAAACCCTGGCGCGGCAGATTGGCCGCCTCGACATCGAACTGGTGCTCACCGCTCACCCGACTGAAGTCACGCGCCGTACCTTGATCCAGAAGTACGATGCCATTGCCGAGCAACTCGCCGCCCAGGACCATCGCGACCTGACCCGGGCCGAAAAGGCCCAGATCGAACAGCGTCTGCAACGGTTGATCGCCGAGGCCTGGCACACCGAAGAAATCCGCCGTACCCGGCCCACCCCGGTGGATGAGGCCAAGTGGGGATTTGCGGTCATTGAGCATTCCTTGTGGCAGGCCGTACCGCACATGCTGCGCAAGGCCGATCAGGCCCTGCACGCAGCGACGGGCCTGCATTTACCTTTGGAAGCCGCGCCGATCCGCTTTGCTTCCTGGATGGGCGGCGACCGTGACGGCAACCCCAATGTCACCGCCAGTGTGACTCGCGAAGTGCTGTTGCTGGCGCGCTGGATGGCGGCCGATCTGTACCTGCGCGATATCGACAAACTGGCAGCCGACCTGTCGATGCAGCAAGCCACTGCAGAGTTGTTGGCGGTCGCGGGAGAAAGTGCCGAGCCGTACCGCGCGGTCCTTAAACAACTGCGTGAGCGCCTGCGGGCGACCCGTAGCTGGGCGCATAACGCCTTGAGCAGTGCCCAGCCCGCACCGGACGGGGTATTGCAGGACAATCGTGATCTGCTGGCGCCGTTGCAGCTGTGCTACCAGTCGCTGCATGCCTGCGGCATGGGGGTAATTGCAGACGGGCCGCTACTTGATTGCCTGCGTCGTGCGGTGACTTTTGGCTTGTTTCTGGTGCGTCTCGATGTGCGTCAGGATGCAGCTCGCCACGCCTCGGCCATGACTGAAATTACCGACTATCTGGGGCTGGGCCGTTACGAAGACTGGGACGAAGATGCGCGCCTTACCTTTCTGATCCGCGAACTGGCCAACCGCCGACCGTTGCTGCCGGGTTACTTCAAACCGGGTGCCGATACCGCCGAAGTGCTGGCGACCTGTCGCGAAGTGGCCGCCGCTCCCGCGGCATCCCTGGGCTCTTATGTCATCTCGATGGCGGGGGCTGCTTCAGACGTGCTGGCGGTGCAGCTGCTGCTTAAAGAAGCGGGGCTCGAGCGTGCGATGCGCGTGGTGCCGTTGTTCGAAACCCTGGCCGACCTGGACAATGCAGGGCCGGTGATCGAGCGGCTGCTGCTGTTGCCGGGATATCGCGCACGCCTGCATGGCCCGCAGGAAGTGATGATCGGTTATTCAGATTCGGCCAAGGATGCCGGCACTACGGCAGCGGCCTGGGCGCAATATCGGGCCCAGGAGAAACTGGTCAATATCTGCCGCGAGCAAGATGTCGAACTGTTGTTGTTCCATGGCCGCGGCGGCACCGTGGGCCGTGGTGGCGGCCCTGCGCATGCGGCGATTCTGTCGCAGCCGCCGGGTTCTGTTGCCGGGCGATTCCGCACCACCGAACAGGGCGAAATGATTCGCTTCAAGTTCGGTTTGCCGGACATTGCCGAGCAGAATCTCAACCTCTACCTGGCGGCAGTGCTGGAAGCTACTTTACTGCCGCCGCCGTTGCCCGAGTCGGGCTGGCGGGTGCTGATGGACGAGCTGGCTGCCGATGGGGTCAAGGCTTACCGCGAGGTGGTGCGGGACAACCCGCAGTTTGTCGAATACTTCCGCCAGTCCACCCCCGAGCAGGAGTTGGGGCGTTTGCCGCTGGGCAGTCGTCCGGCCAAGCGCCGGGCAGGGGGGATTGAAAGCCTGCGCGCCATTCCGTGGATTTTTGGCTGGACCCAGACCCGCCTGATGTTGCCGGCGTGGCTTGGTTGGGAAACTGCATTGAGCCGGGCGCTGGAGCGGGGGGAGGGCGAGCAGCTGGCAAAAATGCGCGAGCAGTGGCCGTTCTTTCGGACCCGCATCGACATGCTGGAAATGGTTCTGGCCAAGGCCGATGCTGACATCGCGCGGCTCTATGACGAGCGTCTGGTCACCCCGCAACTGCTTCCTTTGGGTGCGCACCTGCGCGACTTATTGTCGCAGGCGTGCGCAGTGGTACTGGGTTTGACCGGTCAGTCGCAACTGATGGCCCACAGCCCGGATACTCTGGAGTTCATCCGTTTGCGCAACACTTACCTTGATCCGCTGCATCTATTGCAGGCAGAGCTTCTGGCCCGTTCCAGGCGCCAGCAAGCGGCTCAGGACAGCCCTCTGGAACAAGCGTTGCTGGTAACTGTGGCCGGGATCGCTGCGGGCTTGCGTAACACCGGCTAAGGGAAAAGCAGGACGGGTTGTCGTGCCCATACGTTCAGGGATGCTGCAGACTTGATGCTGATCCCCGGCCGGGCGCGACACTTTATTGTGGGGTTGCGACCTGCGACACCTGGCCGCAAGTGCGCGTTTGCTAGAGATTATTCCTACTTTGGCCTGCTTGTGTGGGCCCGGCCTGCTGTGTATCTTGATCAGCCCTTGGCCGTTTTGACGGCCATAACCCGATTTTGAGACTGGCCCAAAGAGGCGAGTCTGTTGTCATTTAAATAAAAATTTGAGGAGCATATCAATGCGCGTAATTCTGCTGGGAGCTCCCGGGGCCGGTAAAGGTACTCAGGCAAAGTTCATCACTGAAAAATTCGGCATCCCGCAAATCTCCACCGGCGACATGTTGCGTGCAGCTGTAAAGGCTGGCACCGAACTGGGCCTGATCGCTAAAAGCGTGATGGACAGCGGTGGCCTGGTGTCTGATGACTTGATCATCAATCTGGTTAAAGAGCGCATCAGCCAGCAAGACTGCAAGAACGGTTTCCTGTTCGACGGTTTCCCGCGCACCATTCCACAGGCCGAAGCACTGGTCAAAAATGGTGTCGAGCTGGATCACGTGATTGAAATCGCGGTAGACGACGAAGAAATCGTTCAGCGCATTGCCGGTCGTCGTGTTCACGAAGCCTCGGGGCGCGTTTACCACACCATCTACAACCCGCCAAAGGTTGAAGGCAAGGATGACGTAACCGGCGAAGAACTGATCCAGCGCAAGGACGACACTGAAGAAACAGTTCGTCATCGCCTGTCGGTTTACCATTCGCAAACCAAACCGCTGGTAGATTTCTACCAGAACCTGGCCGCCACCCAGGGCAAGCCGAAGTACAGCCACATTGAAGGCGTTGGCTCGGTTGAAGCCATTACCGGCAAGGTACTTGAAGCACTGAGCTGATCGTCGTATTGCTCTGATACAACAGCCCGCTTGCGGGCTGTTGTTGTTTATACTGCTGCACTTTTTTTCAATTCTGAATTCTGACGGGAACACCGATGAACACCTTGCTGGCCCTGGATACCGCGACTGAAGCTTGCTCTGTTGCCTTGCTGCATGATGGCAAGGTCACGAGCCACTACGAGGTGATCCCGCGCCTGCATGCGCAAAAGTTGTTGCCGATGATCAAAGACCTGCTGGCCGAGGCCGGGGTTGAACTGTCAGCCGTCGAAGCCATTGCCTTCGGGCGCGGGCCGGGAGCCTTTACCGGGGTGCGGATCGCCATTGGTGTGGTGCAAGGCCTGGCCTTTGCCCTGGAGCGTCCGGTCTTGCCGATCTCCAACCTGGCCGTATTGGCCCAGCGAGCCTATCGCGAGCATGGCGCGACCCAGGTGGTGTCGGCCATTGATGCACGCATGGACGAAGTGTATTGGGGTTGCTACCGCGAACAGGCGGGTGAAATGCGCCTCGAGGGTGCTGAAGCCGTACTGCCGCCCGACGTCGCCGGCTTGCCGGCCGGTGCCGGCGGTGACTGGTTTGGCGCGGGCACCGGCTGGGGTTACGCCGAGCGTTTGAGCGTCAAGCCCTATGCCATGGATGCGGGCATGTTGCCCCATGCCGAAGACTTGCTGACCCTGGCCCGATTTGCCTGGGCGCGTGGTGAGGCGATCGCCGCTGATCTGGCGCAGCCGGTGTACTTGCGCGACAAGGTAGCCACACCCAAAGCAGAGCGTTGATCGAGACAAGCAGCACAGCTCATTCTCTGTAGGCGCTGGCTTGCCAGCGGTTCAGCGGGTTAATGCCATCGCCGGCAAGCCGGCTCCTACAGGGAATGGAGGCAGGCTCCGGCAAACGCGGTTTATCAGGCTGGCCGGCGGGGATTTGCTTACTTGACCCAACGCCGCTAAATTGCCTCTACCGCCACCGAGCACGCAGCCATGCGCATAGACGGCTTTTCCTCTCAGTCCTACCCGATCAAGCGCAAGCCGCGTAAAGGCCAGGCGCTGGTGGATGAGTCGGTGGACGACAGCGAAGCCTCATTCGAAAACGTCCCCCAGGCTGCTCGCACTCAACCCCGCGGTGAACGCATCAGCCAGTCACTGGTTCGCTCGCAGGACATGATCTTCCAGCGTTCGATGAGCAAAAACGCAGCCAGCGCCCTGGCCAGTTATCTGACCACCGCAGGCTTCATCGACTGGGAAATAGAAGAGCAGGTGCTGGACCTGTACATTTGACCCCATGACTGACCTTCCTTATTACCTGGGTTGCCCGTCCTGGAGCGAAAGCGCCTGGCGCGAAGGGCTGTACCCGCAGAATGCCCGGCCAGCGGATTTTTTAAGCCTGTACGCTCAAGTCTTCAACGCTGTCGAAGGCAATACCACCTTCTATGCCCGCCCCGCGCCAACCACCGTTGAGCGCTGGGCACAAAGCCTGCCTGAACACTTTCGCTTTACCGCCAAGTTTCCCCGGGATATCAGCCACGGCGGTGATCTGCGCGAACAAAACCACGCCGCCGAAGATTTCCTGCAACTGTTGCGACCTCTGGGTGCGCGCGTGGCGCCACTTTGGCTACAACTCCCGGCCAGCTTCGGGCCTGTGCGTCTGGCAGAGCTGGTGAGCTTCATGGACGCCCTGGAGCGACCGTTAGCAGTTGAAGTGCGACACCCCGAGTTCTTTGCCAAAGGTGATAGCGAACGTTTGCTCAATCGCTTGCTGATGGATCGCGGGGTTGAACGTATTTGCCTGGATCCGCGGGCGCTGTTCAGCTGCACTTCCACCGATCCGGCGGTGCTTCACGCCCAGGCGAAAAAGCCCAGAGTGCCGCCTCGTCCGGCCGCGTTCACCCCATTCCCGCAAGTGCGTTTCATCGGTCGGCCAGAGCTGGAAGCCAACGACCCGTATCTAGTGCCCTGGATTGAAAAGGTCGCGGGGTGGATCGAGGAAGGGCGCACGCCTTATGTATTTCTTCATACGCCGGATAATCACCGCGCACCGGAACTGGCGCGGCGATTTCATCAGCAGTTGAGCGAAAGGTTACCGGGGCTGCCCGCATTGCCGGAGTTGCACCAACCCCAGGCGACAGAGCAGTTGGGGCTGCTCTAGGCCGCCAGGCGCAAGTTGTTGAGGACCACTGGCCTGGCCCAGCTCAGGTCGAAGTCCATGGCCCGTTGTTGCTCGATCAGGGTCAATGGCTCGAAAGGCTCGGCAGGTTTGTCGAGCAGGTCCAGCTCGAACTCGGCGATCGGCAAGTGCAATGGCCTGGGTTCAGGCGCCGGGCCCGGATCAGGTAGCGGATGGCCGAAAGCCATAACGACCGGACGTACCCATGTGGTTTCGAAGTCCTGTTGATGCTGCTGCACACTCACTTCTTCTGCGGCAAACGGTGTGGCGGGCGGTGGCAGCAACTCCGGGTCGAACTCGGCAATCGGTAAAAACAACGCTTCAGGGGGCTGCAGCTCGGTATCCTGCACTTCGCAATGTCGCTGGGTCACGATAGTGCCCAGCAGGTCGCTGCCACCCTGGGGCTCTGCCTGTTCATCCACGGCCACCGGGGCTGCATCAATCGCGGGAAAGGCTTGCGCTGCGCACTGTTCTGCTAATGCCCGGGCGTAAAAGTCCTTCCACAGATGGTTGACGCTACCTGTGATCTGCGAGTTGTGCCGGCCAAAGTCGCCAATCGGGGCGATAAAGCCGATGGATGTGGAATGAATGTCTGACATAGCTCTCGGTAGACGCCCGGCTCTGGCAAAATGCCGGATATTTCATTTATCGGCAGCCTTTGCCGATCATTAAATTTTTGAGCGTGTTTTTAGATGAGTGAGCAAGCAGCAGGCTGTCGTATCAAAGTCGAAGCGTTGGACGAGGCCTATCAGGCCCTGGCCGGGCAATGGGCTGAACGTCTGGGTCTGCCTCTGGCCGAGCCCCAGGCTGAGTTCGCCTTGCAAGTCGGTGCGCAGGGGTTGCAGTTGCAGCAACTGGGGCCGGATGCTCCGGGCCCGGTGCGGGTCGACTTTGTAGAGGGGGGCGCTGCCCACCGGCGTTTGTTTGGCGGTGGCACGGGGCAGATGATTGCCAAGGCGGTCGGTGTGCAGCAGGGCGTGCGCCCCCGGGTGCTGGACGCCACGGCGGGGTTGGGCAAGGACGCGTTCGTGCTGGCGAGTCTGGGCTGCGAAATGAGTCTGATCGAACGTCAGCCGCTGATCGGAGCGTTACTTGAAGATGGTCTGGCCCGTGGCCTGGACGACTTTGAAGTGGCGCCGATCGTGTCGCGCATGCACTTGCTTAAGGGCAACTCGATTGAGGTCATGCGCAACTGGGAAGGCGAGCCGCCGCAAGTCATCTACCTCGATCCGATGTTCCCGCATCGTGAGAAAACAGCCCTGGTGAAGAAGGAAATGCGCCTGTTTCGGCCATTAGTGGGCGATGACAATGATGCGCCGGCCTTGCTTGAAGCGGCTTTGGCGCTGGCCAGTCACCGTGTGGTGGTCAAGCGCCCGCGCAAGGCGCCGTGCATTGCCGGGCCCAAACCGAGCCATGCGCTGGACGGCAAATCGAGCCGTTACGATATTTATCCGAAGAAAGCGTTGAAGCCCTGAGCCCGGTATTCCCCCTGTAGGAGCGAGCTTTCAAGATCAAAAGATCGCGAGCAAGCTCGCTCCTACAGGGACAGTGCGTTCAGAGCGGACGATACGCCCGCATGAATACACTCACCACTTCCTGTACGTGAGCCTCGGCGCCGGCATCGTCCAGCGGCTCGCCGCAGCCGTACAGCAGGCGAAAGTTGGGTGAGCCCTTGAGCATGCAAAAGAAGTGCTCGGCCGCATAGTGCGGCTGATCAATCTGCAGCTCGCCGGTGCGGTGGATTTTTTCCAGCAGCCGCTCCATCTCCTGCACCAGTCGCTCTGGGCCCGCCTCAAAGAAAATCTGCGACAACTGGGGGTCCTGGCTGCCCTGGGTCATCATCAGTCGATGCAGGTTGAGTGACTCCTGGCTGTTTATCAGCGCATGAAAGCCTCGGGCAATGTTTAACAGCACCGCGTCGATCGGCGCACCACCAGGCAATTCAAAAAACAATTCCGGCAACTGTTCCGTGCACTTGGCCATGATCGCCGAGGAGAAGAGTGTCTCCTTGTCGGTGAAGTGGCTGTACACAGTCAGTTTTGACACCCCGGCCAGGCCTGCGACCGCGTCCATGCTGGTGCTGGCATAGCCATGGTTCAGAAACAGGGTTTTCGCCGCGTCGAGGATCAACTGGCGTTTTGCCATGTCCTTGGGGCGCCCGGGTGCATTGGGGGGTAAAGGATTGTCGGACATTCTCGTTTATTACTGGACTGGTGAGTTTGGTATTAATAACATGCCGCCCAGTATAAATATTCCAAGCCCTATTAGCGAAAGGTCATCTCCATGTTGCGCCATGTATTGCCCCGCGCTGTGCCTGTGTGTCTGGTGTTTGTGTTATCCGCGTGCGGGCATGAAGAGCCCGCTCAAATCAGCATCAGCCCGGCAATGGTGGTGCAGCCACAGCCTTCTGCGCTGGCCAACCAAAGTTATCCGGGTGAGGTACGGGCCCGGTTCGACCCGCAACTGGCGTTTCGTATCGGCGGCAAAGTCACCAGGCGGCTGGTCGAGGAAGGCGAGCGGGTCAAGGCCAACCAGCCGCTGGCTGAGCTGGACCCGCAAGATGTGCGTCTACAACTGGAGGCGACCCGCGCCCAGGTAGCCGCAGGGCAGGCCAATCTGAATCTGGTGCGTGCGGAGCGTGATCGCTACAAAACCCTGCTCGACCGGCAGATGGTCAGCCGGTCGCAGTTCGATAATGCCGAGAACCTTTATCGCTCTGGTGAAGCCCGGCTCCAACAGCTCAAGGCCGAGCAGGATGTGGCCAGCAATCAGGCCAGCTACGCGGTGTTGCGTGCGCCTCAGGACGGGGTGATCGCCCGGCGCCAGGTTGAAGTCGGTCAAGTGGTGGCCGCCGGCCAGACGGTATTTACCCTGGCAGCCGACGGCGAGCGTGAAGTGCTGATCAGCTTGCCGGAGCAAGCCTTCGCTCGATTCAAGATTGGCATGCCGGTGGCGGTGGAGCTGTGGTCGCAGCCCGATCAGCGCTTCAGCGGCCGTATTCGCGAACTGTCACCTTCGGCCGACCCCAAGTCGCGGACCTTTGCTGCCCGTATCGCCTTCACCGCAGGCAAGGTGCCGGCCGAGCTGGGCCAAAGTGCCCGGGTCTTCATTCAAAGCGAAGGTGTGAGCCCGTTGTCGGTGCCGCTGTCGGCATTGAGCGCCGAAAATGGTGCGACCTATGTCTGGCGTGTCGGCCAGGGCAACAAGCTGGAGCAGGTGCCCGTGCAGGTGGGGCCATACGGCGAGAAAAGCGTGCCGGTGCTTGAGGGGCTCTCGGCTGACGACTGGATCGTGTCGGCCGGGGTGCACGTGTTGCATCCAGGGCAGCAAGTGCGTCCGGTTGACCGCTCAAACCGAACGATCAACGTTGCAGGCAAGGAGTAATCCCGATGGGTTTCAACCTTTCCGCCTGGGCGTTGCGTAATCGTCAAATCGTTCTGTTTCTGATGCTGTTACTCGCCATCGTCGGTGGTCTTTCCTACACCAAGTTAGGGCAAAGCGAAGATCCGCCATTCACCTTCAAGGCCATGGTGATCCGCACATTATGGCCGGGCGCCAGTGCCGAGGAAGTCTCGCGCCAGGTGACCGAGCGCATCGAAAAGAAACTGATGGAAACCGGCAAGTACGAGCGCATTGTGTCGTTCTCCCGGCCGGGTGAGTCGCAAGTGACCTTTATGGCTCGTGACTCGCTGCACTCGGCGCAGATTCCGGAGCTGTGGTATCAGGTCCGGAAAAAAATCAGCGACATCCGCTACACCTTGCCACCGAATATCCAGGGGCCGTTTTTCAACGATGAGTTCGGCACCACTTTCGGCAATATCTACAGCCTCAGTGGCGAAGGTTACGACTATGCGGTGCTCAAGGATTACGCCGATCGCATCCAGATCCAGCTGCAACGGGTAAAGGATGTGGGCAAGGTCGAGCTGCTTGGCCTGCAGGACGAGAAGATCTGGATCGAACTCTCCAACCTCAAACTCGCCACCCTGGGCCTGCCGTTGGCGGCTGTGCAACAGGCTCTGCAGGAGCAAAACGCAGTCTCTGCCGCAGGCTTCTTCGAGACCCCTACCGAACGCGTACAATTGCGCGTGAGCGGTAACTTCAAAACCGTGGAAGAGATCGAGCGGTTCCCGATTCGGGTGGGGGAGCGCACATTGCGGATCAGTGATGTCGCCGATGTGCACCGTGGCTTTAATGATCCGCCGGCACCACGCATGCGTTTTATGGGGCAGGATGCCATTGGCCTGGCCGTGGCGATGAAAGACGGTGGCGACATCCTGGTGCTGGGCAAGGCGCTGGAGGCCGAGTTTGAAAGGATCCAGCGAAACCTCCCGGCGGGTATGCAACTGAGCAAAGTCTCGGATCAGCCGGCAGCGGTGAAATCCAGCGTCGGGGAATTCGTCCAGGTGCTGGTGGAGGCCCTGGCGATCGTGTTGCTGGTGAGTTTCTTCTCGCTCGGCGTGCGCACCGGCATGGTGGTGGCACTGACGATCCCGCTGGTGCTGGCGATGACATTCGCCGCCATGCATTACTTCGGTATCGGCCTGCACAAGATCTCGCTGGGGGCACTGGTGCTGGCGTTGGGCTTGCTGGTGGACGACGCGATCATTGCCGTGGAAATGATGGCGATCAAGATGGAGCAGGGTTACGACCGGCTCAAGGCGGCGAGTTTTGCCTGGACCAGCACGGCGTTCCCGATGTTGACCGGCACACTGATTACTGCAGCAGGCTTTCTGCCGATTGCCATGGCGCAGTCGAGCACCGGGGAGTACACCCGTTCCATCTTCCAGGTCGTGACCATTGCGCTGCTGGCATCGTGGATTGCGGCGGTGATATTTGTGCCGTATCTGGGGGCATTGCTGTTACCGGACCTGGCGAAGATTCATGCCCAAAAGCACGGCACCGGCGCCGGAGTTCCGGACCCTTACGCCACCCCTTTTTATCAGCGCATTCGTCGGCTGGTGGAGTGGTGCGTACGTCGGCGCAAGACCGTCATTACCCTGACTGTGCTGTTGTTCCTGGGCTCGGTGGTGCTGTTCAAGTTTGTGCCGCAGCAGTTCTTCCCGGCTTCTAGCCGTCTGGAGCTGATGGTCGATATGAAACTGGCCGAAGGCGCGTCGTTGAGCAACACCACCGAGCAGGTAAAACACCTCGAAAGCCTGCTCAAGGATCACCCCGGGATAGCCAACTATGTGGCCTACGCGGGCACCGGTTCTCCGCGTTTTTACTTGCCACTTGATCAGCAACTGCCAGCGGCCAGCTTTGCCCAGTTCGTGGTATTGGCCAAGACCATTGAGGATCGTGAAACCCTGCGTACCTGGTTGATCGAGACCCTGAATCAGCAGTTTCCTGGGGTTCGCTCACGGGTTACCCGCCTTGAAACGGGTCCACCTGTGGGTTACCCGGTGCAGCTGCGGGTAACGGGCGAGCACATAGAGGAAGTGCGGGCGCTGGCACGCAAGGTTGCGGCCAGGGTTCGGGAAAACCCTCATGTGGCCAACGTTCACCTGGACTGGGAGGAGCCGAGCAAAGTGGTGTACCTCAATGTCGATCAGGACCGGGCGCGGGCCCTGGGCGTGAGCACGGCGAACTTGTCGCACTTCCTGCAAAGCACCTTGCTCGGCTCATCTGTCAGCCAGTACCGCGAAGACAACGAGTTGATCGAAATCCTGTTGCGCGGCACACCCCATGAGCGTACCGAGTTGTCGCAGCTGCCGAGCCTGGCCGTGCCCACCGACAATGGCCAGAGCGTCGCCTTGTCGCAAATAGCGACCCTGGAATATGGCTTTGAAGAAGGCATTATCTGGCACCGTAACCGCCTGCCGACCGTGACGGTACGCGCCGATATTTATGGCAAGGAGCAACCGGCGACGCTGGTGCAGCAGATTCTCCCGACACTGCAAGATGTGCGTGCAGAACTTCCGGACGGCTATCTGCTGGAGGTGGGTGGAACGGTCGAAGACTCGGCCCGCGGGCAGGACTCGGTGAAGGCCGGATTTCCGCTGTTTATCGTGGTGGTGCTGACCTTGCTGATGGTGCAGCTGCGCAGTTTCTCGCGCATGGTGATGGTGTTTTTGACCGCGCCTCTGGGGTTGATCGGGGTGACCTTGTTCTTGCTGGTGTTTGGCAAGCCCTTCGGCTTTGTGGCGATGCTCGGCACCATTGCGCTGTCCGGGATGATCATGCGCAACTCGCTGATCCTGGTGGACCAGATCGAGCAGGACAAGGCCGCGGGTCTGGACCCATGGCAGGCGATTATCGAAGCCACGGTACGCCGCTTCCGCCCGATCGTACTGACCGCCCTTGCGGCGGTGCTGGCGATGATTCCGCTGTCACGCAGCGTGTTCTTCGGGCCTATGGCGGTAGCGATCATGGGTGGATTGATTGTTGCTACGGCACTGACCCTGCTGTTCCTGCCTGCACTGTATGCGGCGTGGTTCAAGGTGAAGAAAGCCTGAGCCTGGCCTGAGGTGGGGGCACTGCTGGCGTGAATCTATCGCTGGCAAGCCAGCTCCCACAGTGGGTGGGCATTGTTGATGTGGGAGCTGGCTTGCCAGCGATGCAGGCAACTCCAGCCCCACAGGATCATGCGGTGTTTATTGTTGAACCTGATCGACCCGCAGGCGGATGGGTTGCTGGGTCTTGGCATTCAGGTCAACGCTGTTGCGTTCAGTGTTGATGAACAGCAATTGGCCCTTGTCTTCGATCCGCGCGCTGACGGCGTAGGTGTGGCCCGGTTTGACGTCGGCCGGGTCATAGCTCAGGTGAAAAGGCAGCGGAACCTGGCCTTGGATCGGGCCGCTTTGCCTGGCCAGCGTGACTGCCGGGGCGTCGGCCAGCGATACATCTTGCAGGCTTACTTCAAGGGTAGCGCCAGGCGGCAGGGCGATACGTTGCAGGTAAAACACTTCACCATCCAGAGAGGCGTGCGGGGCCGGTGTCATCGAACTGCAGGCTCCGAGCAGGGCGGTCAGGCTGAGAACAAGGATTTTTTTCATCGGAAGACTCCATTGGGCTGGCTTCAACGCAAGGCGTTGAGTGAATCAAGTCACCTGCCTGCCAGACGCCTTGTGCATCTGACAGGCAGGTTTACTTATTAAGAGGGTTTTTCCAAAGACAGCGGCGTGTCATCCGCTGCATCTTCGGCACGATGCAAGGCCACCTGACGGATCGACAGGCGGATTTCGGCGGGCAATACACGTTTGGCAGCACCTTCGGCCAGTTCGCCGAGCAGTTCGTGATAGCTCAGCTTGCCGTTGGCGTCGCGGCGCAAGACGTCTTCTTCGAGCAGCGTCTGGATAAAGTGGCGGAACAGGCTCTTGTCGAAGAACTCCGGGGCATTGAGCCCGTGCAGGATCGACAGGCGCTGGGCCATCATGGTGCACAGGTCTTCCAGCTCTTCGGCGCTCAAGGTGTTCTGGCCGCTGTTAAGCAGCAGCGAGATGGCCATGTAGAAGCGCTGCAGGGTTTGCGCAATGCTTCTGGACAGCAGCGTCAGCAATACAAAATGCCGTGAACTCGGGGCAGGGCGCAGGTACACATCGTTTTCAAAGCGCAGCAAACCCTGTTCGACAAAGGCTTCAAGCCATTGGTCCACCACACCCTCCAGCTCATCCTCGGACCAGCGAATGAACAGCTCCGACTGCAGGTACGGATACAGGGCGTGGGTGTAGCGCAGGATTTGCTCGCGGGTCATGCGCGAGGCGCTTTGGAAGAAGCTGGCCAGTAATGCCGGCAACGCAAAAATATGCAGCACATTGTTGCGATAGTAGGTCATCAGGACGGCGTTTTGCTCATCCAGATACAGCACCTTGCCCAGCGCATCGCTTTGCTCGGAGAGCAGGTCCATGCTTTTTACGTGTTCGATCAGCGCTCGACCGTCACCCTCGGGCAAGGTGGTGTGCGATGAGTAGGGCACCCGGCGCAGCAGGGCCAGGTACAGGTCCAGCACGCGGGCCATTGCCCGGTCATCCAGCGCCAGTTTGCTGGTGGACAGGAGCACCAGTGCCACCAGGTTGACCGGGTTGATGGCCGCGGCTTCGTTCAGGTGCCGGGCGACTTTCTCTCCCAGGCGATTAGTGGTCGCGTGCAACCACTCAGGCCGGTACAGCGGGGCCAGTTCCTGCTGACGCCAACCCGGCTGTTCACCGTCCAGAAACTCGGCAAGTTTGATCGGTTCGCCGAAATTGACCGCCACCTGGCCGAATTTTTGTTTCTTGAGGGCGCCGATCACTTTGAAGATGTCGAAAATGGACTCTTTTTTCTTGCTCGCCCCGCGCAGTTCGCCGAGGTAGGTCCGGCCTTCGAGCACACGTTCGTAACCGATATACACCGGTACAAAGACGATCGGCATACGCGATGAACGCAAGAAACTGCGTACGGTGATGGCCAGCATTCCGGTTTTTGGTTGCAGCATGCGCCCGGTGCGCGAGCGACCGCCTTCGACGAAATACTCGACCGGGAAGCCTTTGGTGAACAGGGTGTGCATGTACTCGTTGAACACCGAGGTGTACAGCGGGTTGCCCTTGAACGTGCGGCGCATGAAGAATGCCCCGCCACGGCGCAGCAGGCGGCCCATCAACGGCATATTCAGATTGATCCCGGCGGCGATATGCGGCGGGGTCAGACCGTTGCGAAACAGCAGGTAGGACAGCAGCAGGTAGTCGATATGACGGTGGCAGGGCACGTAGACGATTTCATGACCTTGAGCGACGTTCTGCACGCCCTCGAGGTCGTGGATCTTGACCCCGTCGTAAATCTTGTTCCAGAACCAGCTCAATATCACTTCAAAAAAGCGGATCGCCGTGTAGGTGTAATCCGAAGCGATTTCGTTGGCGTAGCGCAGTGCCTGGGCTTTGGCTTTTTCCGGGGAGATATTCTCGCGCTCGGCTTCATCCAGGATCGCCTGGCGTACAGACGGTTCCTTGACCAGGCCTTTCACCAGATTACGCCGGTGAGACAGGTCGGGGCCGATGGTGGCGGTTTTGAGGTTGCGAAAGTGCACCCGCAAAATGCGTTGAGCCATGCGCACTGTGCGCTCGTGGCCTTTGTTGAGGTCAATCAGCTCGCGCAGGTGAATCGGTGCGGAAAACTGCACGCGGGTTTTTCGGCCCAAAATAAGAATGCGCAGCATGCGGCGCAGGCGCCCGGTGACCGCCCAACTGTCGGCAAACAGCAATTTCCAGGGGCTGGACTCGCTGTCGGGTGACTGGCCCCAGAACACGCTGACCGGGATGATTTGCGCATCTTCGGCCGGGTTCAGGGTCAAGGCGTCTACCAGACGGGTCAGCGCAGGCGGTGCCCCACGCTTGTCCTGACGTCCCAGCCAGTCGGGCTCGGGGGTCAGGTAAAAGAATGCCTCGGGCTCAATCATTTCGCCCACGGCTACCGGTAGCACCGGCCGTGGCAGGCCGGCCTTGGTGCATTCGGCGTCGATAACTGCCAATTCGGTCAGTGAGGGCGATTGCAGGACGTAGAACACCGGCCGGCTGCGATCCAGATTCAGTGATAAAGAGGACTGATTGATCGTCTCCGACCGCACCCACAGGTACAGCAAGCGACGCAGCGCGCCAAATACAAGACGACGGAATGGAGAGCGGGTCATACGGCTTCTGCGTTAGTGGATTTAAACGAGTGTTTACTCGTGCCGGTAGTGTGCCGTATCTCTGGAAAATCGGCAAAAAAGCAGCGAACTAATATTGATTGAGTGTTTTTTTGGCTGACTTATACTCGGGGATCTTTCGCCATGCTGCGTAAGACCCAGTCTGCAAAAGCTAAGTTCGAGCGAAAGATCTCAAAGGGCTGATTGTAGAGCCCGATCAATAATAAAAGGGGGAAGGATTCATGAGTACGCGCGTAACAGGCAATGTGAAATGGTTCAATGACGCCAAAGGCTACGGTTTTATTCAGTGCGCTGATGGCGCCGATGTGTTCGTGCATTACCGTGCCATTCGCGGCGAAGGTCATCGCTCTCTGGCAGAGGGACAACAGGTCGAATACACCCAGATCAAGGGTGACAAGGGCTTGCAGGCTGAGGATGTCGTGGGGCTTTAACAACGGGCCCGCTGGCTGATGAAGAACCTGTGGGAGCCGGCTTGCCTGTGATGCAAGCCGGCTCCCACATGGATTCAGCGCTTTCGCTCTATCAGGCCCCGGTTTTCCAGGTGATTTCTTCCTGACCGTCTTCGCTGATACGAATCCAGCGATCAGCGTCAGCTTCACCCTGTTCTTCTTCCCACGTACCCGGTGCGCAACGCACTTCCACGTTCAGCGCTTTGAAAGCAGCCTGAGCGCAGGCAATGTCGTCGTCCCACGGGGTTTTATCGCTGTCCAGGAACAGGCTGTTCCATTTGCCGACGGCATTTGGCATCCAGGTCACAGGTATATCGCCGGCGGTGCATTTCCACACCTGGCCTTTCTTCACCCAGGGGGTGCAGGGGCCCAGGGCCTCGGAAAGCCATTTAACGACGTGTTCATGACCGGATTTAGCTTCTTTCAGGTAAATCTCAATATCGGGCTGGCGCATGGATGTCCTCACTGCGTATCTGAAAAATCCATTCGCGGATTAGTCGGGCCAGGGGCGTGTGCCCCTGGCCGTAAAGTGGGTTATTGAAGAACGAAGTAATCGTAGCGCATCGACACCGTGACCACTAAAGGCTCGGGGTGCTCGATGACCTGGGCCCGACGCTCGGCACTGGCACGCCAGCCATGGGGGGTCATGGCCAGCAAGTTGGCGCGGTCCCGGGGTTCACTCAAACTGAGCACGAACTCCAGGGTCTCACTGTGTTGCAACTGCATGCCTTCAGGTACCAGCGCCAGGTGTTTGTCGTCGGCATAGTCGCGTACTTCGTCGTACAGCCGCTCACGCAATTCCATCAGGTGCCCGCGGGTTGGTCCTACGCGCATCAAGCCGCCGCCCGGGCTGAGCAGGCGCCTGGCTTCGAGCCAGTCCAGCGGGCTGAACACGCTGGCCAGAAACTGGCAGCTGGCGTCCGCCAATGGCACCCGGGCCATGCTGGCGATCAACCAGATCAGTTGCGGGTTGCGTTTGCAGGCACGCTTGACGGCTTCGCGGGAGATGTCCAGCGCGTAGCCGTCGGCGTTGGGCAGGGCCTCGGCGATTTGCGCGGTGTAGTAACCCTCGCCGCAACCGATGTCGAGCCAGCGCTGTGGTGCCCGCTCGGCGGCCAGTTCGGCCAGACGTTTGGCCACAGGAGCGTAATGACCTGCGTTGAGAAAGTCGCGACGGGCTTCAACCATGGCCTGGTTGTCACCCGGGTCGCGGCTGTTTTTGTGCTGTACGGGCAGCAGGTTCAGGTAACCCTGGCGGGCGCGATCAAAACGATGGCCCGCCGGGCAGGCCACGCCATTGTCGACCGCGCTGAGCGGCTGCGAGCAGATAGGGCAGGCAAGCATCAGGCGAGCAACTTGATCAGGGTCTGGTAGTAGATTTCGGTCAGCACGTCGAGATCGCTGGCCAGAACCCGCTCGTTGACCTGGTGAATGGTCGCGTTGACCGGGCCCAGCTCAACCACTTGCGTACCCAGGGTCGCGATAAAGCGCCCGTCCGAGGTGCCGCCGCTGGTGGAGGCTTTGGTCTCGCGGCCGGTGACCTGCTTGATGCTTGACGACACTGCGTCCAGCAGCGCGCCCGGCTCGGTCAGGAACGGCAGGCCGGACAGGGCCCAATCGATGTGCCAGTCCAGGCCGTGCTTGTCGAGGATGTCAGCAACCCGCTGTTGCAGGCCTTCAACCGTGGACTCGGTGGAGAACCGGAAGTTGAACACCGCAACCAGGTCGCCGGGGATAACGTTGGTCGCGCCGGTGCCGGAGTTCAGGTTGGAGATCTGGAAGCTGGTCGGCGGGAAGAAGGCGTTGCCGTTATCCCAATGTTCGGCGGCCAGTTCGGTCAGTGCGGGAACGGCCAGGTGAATCGGGTTTTTGGCCAGATGCGGGTAGGCCACATGACCTTGCACCCCGCGAACGGTGAGCTTGGCGCCCAGCGAACCGCGACGGCCGTTTTTAACCACGTCGCCGACCAGGGTGGTGCTCGACGGTTCGCCGACGATGCACCAGTCCAGACGCTCATTACGCTCCCTGAAGCGCTCAATCACGGCTTTGGTGCCGTGATGGGCCGGGCCTTCTTCGTCACTGGTGATCAGGAATGCGACCGAACCCTTGTGGTCCGGGTAGTCGACGACGAAGCGTTCGGCGGCGACCAGCATGGCTGCCAGGCTGCCTTTCATATCAGCGGCGCCACGGCCGCAGAGCATCCCGTGTTCATCGATCAGCGCGTCGAACGGGTCGTTTTGCCAGGCGTGTACCGGGCCGGTGGGGACCACGTCGGTATGGCCGGCGAAGCACAGCACCGGGCCTTCGTGGTTACCGTGGGTGGCCCAGAAATTGTCTACGTCTTCGATGCGCATGGGTTCGAGCTTGAAGCCGGCATCGCCCAGGCGCTGCATCATCAGCTTCTGGCAATCGGCGTCGATCGGGGTCACGGAAGGGCGACGGATCAAATCGCAGGCAAGTTGCAGGGTCGGCGAAAGGTCGGCGTGGGCCGTCATGGTGTGAACTCCGAGGCTGGGCGCGTATAGAGGCGGGCAAGGCACAAAAGGGCGGATATCTTAAAGCAAAACGGCGACCAGAGGCCGCCGTTTAGTGGTTGCGGTGAATTTATGCCGCTGGTTGCTCTTCTGGCGCTTCAACCGGTTTTGGCAGAGAAGACAAGAAGGCCATGACCAGCGCCGCCAGATACGGCAGCGATTGCACCAGCAGCATGACCACCCAGAAGCGCATGTCGTTACTCGGCAGGCCCTGGACCAGGAAAATCCCCAGTGCAGCGCCCCAGAGCAGCAGCATGATGAACACCTCTTCACGGGCTTCCGAGATGGCGACCCAGAATCCGTGATTGTCGGCGTTTTTCGGGGTGCGGAAAAACGGAATGCTGGTGGTGAAAAATCCGTACAGCACCGCTTTGGCGATGGTATGGGACAGGGCCAGACCTGCCAGGGCCGCGGCAAACGCGTCCTTGAGGTTGACCCCCACGGCGCGGCGGTACAGGAAGATGATCTTGCCTACCTTGAACACAAACAGGGCCAATGGCGGGATGGCGAAAATCAGCAGCGGCGGGTCAACCCGCGTCGGCACAATGATCATCGCCGCTGACCACAGCAGGGCGCCCACGGTGAAGAAGATGTTCATGCCGTCGGCTACCCACGGCAACCAGCCCGCGAGGAAGTGATAACGCTGGCCACGGGTCAATTGCGTATCTTTGCCGCGCAACAGGCTGGAGGCGTGACGCTTGATAATCTGAATCGCACCGTAGGCCCAGCGGAAGCGCTGTTTCTTGAAGTCAATAAAGGTGTCGGGCATCAGCCCTTTGCCGTAGCTATTGTGGGAATAGGCAGCGGAATACCCTTTTTCGAACACGCGCAGACCCAATTCGGCATCTTCACAGATACACCAGTCTGCCCAGCCAAGCTCTTCGAGCACGGAACGCCGGGTCATGGTCATGGTGCCATGCTGAATGATCGCGTCGCGGTCATTGCGGGTGACCATGCCGATATGGAAAAAGCCCTTGTACTCCGAGTAGCAGAGTTTTTTGAAGGTGCTTTCGTTCTGGTCGCGGTAGTCCTGGGGCGATTGCACGATGGCGATTTTCGGATCGGCAAAGTGCGGCACCATGTGTTTGAGCCAGTTGCGATCAACACAGTAATCGGAGTCGATCACGGCAATCACTTCGGCATCCGGCGCGGTGTGCGGGATCAGGTAGTTCAGCGCGCCACCCTTGAAGCCGGCCAGCGGGGCAACGTGGAAGAACTTGAAGCGCGGGCCAAGCGTTGCACAGTAGTCGCGTACCGGCTCCCAGACCGCCGGGTCCTTGGTGTTGTTGTCGATAATCAACACTTCGAAGTCCGGGTAGTCCAGGTTCGCCAGCGCATCGAGGGTCTGCTTGACCATCTCCGGCGGCTCGTTGTAGCACGGCACGTGGATCGAAACTTTTGGCCGGTAGGCGTCTTCGTTTTCAACCGGCAGAAATTCGCGCCGCCGCTTGCGAATCCATACGGCCTCGGCCAGTTCATGGGCTTCGGTCAGCAGGACGATAAACACCCCGAATGCTCCTAACCCGAGCAGGATGCCCACGGTCAGACTGAACCAGGTGCTGTATTGCTGGCTGTAGTCGTAACCGATCCACACCAGCACCGACCCGCACAGAAACGCGGTAAAGGTCAGGAAGGTGCGGCCGCGCTGACGCAGGGCGGACCCGTCGATCAGCAACAACGCCAGCGACAGCAAGCCCATGACCACTGAACCAATTGCCAGTACCCGCCACTGCGGGATGGCGACGACCGGGCCTTCAAAGTTGAATTTTTGCTGGCGCGCAGCGTTGTACACGCCCCAGTACGCCCCTACCGAACCTTCATCGCTGGCTTTCCACGGTTGGTCGAAGGCTTCGATCACAAAGTAGTTGTAGCCGCGACGGTTCAGGGTATTTACCAATGTGCGCAGGTAAATGGCCTGGTCTGCCGGGGTGGCATCGGCGCCACCGCGCATGCGGCCGTTGCTCGGCCAGCCAACCTCCGAAAGCAGCAGCGGTTTTTTCGGGAACATTTTTTTCAGGTCGCGGGCACGGTCCAGTACGAATTGGCCGGCTTTGTCCACGGGGATGAATTCCCAGTACGGCAAAATGTGCGCAGCGATCAGGTCGACGTGCTTGGCCAGCTGCGGGTATTTCTCCCAGATGTGCCACTGCTCGGAGGTGGTGACCGGAACCTTGACGGCAGCCCGCACCCGGTCCAGCAACACGATCAAGTCTTCCGGGGTGATCTCTTCACGGAACAGGGCTTCGTTACCCACCACAACCCGCACTACGCTGCGCGAATTATTGGCCAGTTCGATGGCCTTCTGGATTTCGCGCTCATTGCGCTCAAGGTCCGGGCTGATCCAGATCCCGATGGTGACCCGCAAACCGAATTCTTCCGCCAGCTTGGGAATATCGCCCAGGGTGCCGTCAACCGAGTAAGTCCGGATGTTGTCGGTCAGCTTGCTCATGATCTCCAGATCGCGACGCATTTCATCGTCGGTCGGGTACTGGTCTTTCTGCGGGTACTGGCCTTGCTGGAACGGCGAGTACGAAAAACCGGAGATTTGCTCGGGCCAGTTGGGCGCAGAGACCGGGCGATTGATCAGCGCCCAAAAGCCGGTGAACAGAGCGGCGATGGCCAGCACCACCACCAGGTTGAGTCCAAATTTACGCGATGACATAACTTTTTCGGGTTCCAAAGGGAGTGGAACGAAGATCGTTCGGCAGAGACCAAGCGGCGCGCATCCTACACTGCGCTCTGACCTACCGTATAGCGCACGGAATCAGGTCCGGCGTTTGGCAGCGACTGCCTGTTTAAGTTCTTTCTTTAATACTTGTAGCTCTTATCTAGTTGTTCCAAAGGTTATTAAAGCAGGCTTGGTCGCATCGCCTCCAGGAAAGATACAAAACCACAGGTCATCCCCCTATAATGCGCGCCGGTTTTAGGGTGATGGTCATGAGTACAGAAGATCCGCGGTTTGCCGGCGTTGCCCGGTTATATGGCATAGAAGGCCTGGAGCGGCTGCGTGCGGCGCATGTGGCAATCGTCGGCGTGGGCGGCGTCGGGTCGTGGGCGGCAGAAGCCATTGCCCGCTGCGGTGTGGGCGAGATTTCGCTGTTTGACCTGGATGACGTTTGCGTCAGTAACAGCAATCGCCAGTTACATGCCTTGAGCTCAACCATAGGTCGGGACAAGGTCGAAGTGATGGCCGAGCGTCTGCGCCAGATCAATCCTGACTGCACGGTGCATGAGGTCGCGGACTTCGTGACCCGCGAAACCATGGCCGAGTACATCACCCCCAATATTGATTGCGTGATCGACTGTATCGACAGCGTGAATGCCAAGGCGGCACTGATTGCCTGGTGCAAGCGGCGCAAGATCCAGATCATCACCACCGGTGGTGCGGGCGGGCAGATTGACCCGACGCTGATTCAGGTGTGCGATTTGAACCGTACCTTTAATGATCCGCTGGCTTCAAAAGTGCGATCGACCTTGCGCCGCGATTATGGCTTCTCGCGCACCATGACCCGTCATTACAGCGTGCCGTGCGTGTTTTCGACCGAGCAACTGCGTTATCCAAAACCTGACGGCAGCATTTGCCTGCAGAAAAGCTTTGTCGGGGACGGGGTCAAGCTTGATTGTGCCGGGGGATTTGGCGCGGTGATGATGGTGACGGCCACTTTTGGCATGGTTGCAGCCACCAAGGCCGTGGACAAGATAGTGGCGGGTGTGCGGCGGCCTTCGGAGCGGGTGAAGCCTGCCTGATCGGCCCCGTTAATCGCGCCGATACCATCGCTGGCAATGCCCCTGTGGGAGCTGGCTTGCCAGCGATGGGGGTTTAGCCTGCCAGCTCGCGCATCCGCTGCAATACGGCATTCAGCCCATTGCTGCGCGACGGTGACAGCTGGCGGCTCAGGCCCAACTGATTGAACCAGGCGGGCAAATCCACCTGTTGCAGTTGCTCAGTGGACAAGCCATTGACCCGTGCCAGCAACAGTGCCACCAGGCCCCGGATCAATCGCGCATCGCTGCTGGCAGCAAATTGCCAGCGGCCGGCTTGAAGTGTACCGACCAGCCACACCTGGCTTTCGCAGCCATGCACGCGGCTGGTCTCGTTTTTGTCCGCTTCGTTCAGCTCTGGCAGGCGTTGCCCCCATTGCATCAGCAGGCGCGCGCGTTGTTCCCAGCTATTGCAGTGTTCAAAGCTGTCGAGGGCGGCCTGTGCGTCAGCGGGCAAGGTCATCGCAGCAACTCCAGCGCCTGATCGAGGGCATCGAAGAAGCGCTCGATATCTTGCGAATCGTTGTACAGCGCCAGCGACACGCGGATGGCACCGGCCAGCCCGAAGCTTTTAAGCAATGGCATGGCGCAGTGATGACCGGCCCGCACAGCGATCCCTTGCTCGGTCAGCAGGTGTGCAAGGTCGGCATTGTGCACGCCCTCAACCACAAAACTCACCAGCGCCAGTTGTGGCGAACCCAGCAGGCGAAGCCCTTGGCGTTGTTTCAATCCGTCGATCAGCAGGGTGTGCAATGCGCCTTCGTGGGCTGCAACGGCTGCTTGATCCAGGGTGGACAAATAGCTGAGGGTCGCGCCCAGACCGATCACGCCGGCAATGGGCGGGGTTCCGGCTTCAAAGCCCAGCGGGGCGGGGCGAAAGGTCGCGCTCTGGTAGTCAGCCTCCTGCACCATCTCGCCGCCGAACTGCCAGTGCTGCAAGCGGGCCAGCGCGCCATGGCGGCCAAACAGCACGCCCACACCGTCCGGGCCATAGAGTTTGTGGCTGGAAAACACATAGAAGTCGCAACCCAGCGCATTTACGTCATGCCGGCCGTGGACGATGCCCTGGGCACCGTCAACCACGGTCAGTGCATTTTGCGCTTTGGCCAGGGCCAGCAGCGCAGGCAGCGGCTGCCACACGCCGAGCACATTGGATAACTGGCTGACGGCCAGCAGGCGGGTGCGCGGGGTGATCAGGCGGGCGGCGGCTTCGAGGTCGATCACGCCGTCGGTATCCAGTGGCAGTACCACCAGACTCAGGCCTTTGCGCTGTGCCAGCTGTTGCCACGGCAGCAAGTTGGCGTGGTGTTCCAGGGCGCTGATGACGATCTCATCGCCCTGGCTGAATTGGTGTTCCAGCCCATAGGCCAGAAGGTTCAGCGCCGAGGTGGCGCCGTGGGTGAAAACAATTTGCCCGCAGTCGCTGGCGTTGAGCCATTGCGTCACTTTCTGGCGGGTGTTTTCAAACGCCTGGGTCGCATGGGCGCCCGGCAGATGTTGGGCCCGGTGCACATTGGCTGCGCCATTGGCGTAGTAATGCTGCAGTGCGTCGAGCAGGGCCTGGGGTTTTTGCGTGGTTGCAGCGTTGTCCAGATAGGTCTGGTCCTGACGTTGCATGGCGGCGATGGCAGGGAAGTCAGCGCGCCAGGGAGAAGGCAAAAGCATGGTGTTCAAGGCTCTGTTGACGAGGCCAGAGGCTGGCCCCGTCAGTGGCAGACAGACGCTTAGTTGTGAGCGTGCAGTGCTTCGTTCAACTCGATGGCCGACTTGTGGGTTTTGCATTCCACCGCGCCGGTTTCCGAGTTGCGGCGGAACAGCAGGTCTGGCTGGCCGGCCAGGTCACGGGCCTTGACCACTTTGACCAGCTGGTTGTTTTCGTCCAGCAGCGCAACTTTGGTGCCGGCGGTGACGTACAGCCCGGACTCAACAGTGTTGCGGTCGCCCAACGGGATACCGATACCGGCGTTGGCGCCGATCAGGCAGCCTTCGCCAACCTTGATCACGATGTTGCCGCCACCCGACAGGGTACCCATGGTGGAGCAGCCGCCGCCCAGGTCCGAGCCCTTGCCGACGAATACACCGGCCGAGACACGGCCTTCGATCATGCCAGGGCCTTCGGTGCCAGCGTTGAAGTTGACGAAACCTTCGTGCATCACGGTGGTGCCTTCACCAATGTAGGCCCCCAGGCGGATACGCGCGCTGTCAGCGATACGCACGCCGGCCGGGACCACGTAGTCGGTCATTTTCGGGAACTTGTCGACCGAGAACACTTCCAGCAAATCGCCGCGCAGACGGGCTTCGAGTTGTCGCTCGGCCAGCTCGCCCAGGTCGATGGCGCCCTGGCTGGTCCATGCCACGTTCGGCAGCAGCGGGAACACGCCAGCCAGGCTCAGGCCGTGGGGCTTGACCAGACGATGGGACAGCAGGTGCAGCTTGAGGTAGGCCTCGGGGGTGGACGTCAGTGCAGCATCTTCGGCCAGCAGGGTGGCGACCAGCGGCTTGTGGCTTTCTGCCAGACGGGTCAGCAGTGCCGCTTGGGCAGCGTCGATAGACTTGGCGATTTCTGCCATTTGTGCCGCTTGCGCGGTGGTGAAGGTGATCGCCTGGTTGCCGCCGGTGTAGCCCAGGATCGGGGCGATGGCAGCGACCAGTTCGGCCGAAGGGTTGAGCAACGGTTGGGCGTAAAACACTTCCAGCCATGCGCCTTGACGGTTTTGGGTGCCGACGCCGAAGGCCGCGCTGAACAGGGTAGTAGACATGCAAATACCTCTTACAAAAATAAATGGGCGGGCTTTAGCTCTGTTTTAAAGAAGGGCCGCCGCATAAAGATCTGGCTTGAAGCCAATCAGGGTTTTGTCACCGAGATCGAGCACCGGGCGCTTGATCATCGAGGGTTGGGCGAGCATCAGTTCAATGGCTTTGGCCTGGTCGAGATCGGCTTTGCGTTCGTCGTCGAGCTTGCGAAAGGTTGTACCGGCGCGATTGAGTACTACTTGCCAGCCGTGTTCGTTGCACCATTGGGTCAGGTGCTCGCGGTCAATACCGGCGGCTTTGTAATCATGGAAGTCGTAGCGCACTGCATGTTCATCCAGCCAGGTGCGAGCCTTTTTCATGGTGTCGCAGGCTTTGATGCCGAAAAGGTGCAACGTCTTGTTCGAATCGGTCACTGAATTGCCCCTCCTGTGGAGATGCCTGGAAATGAGCGGTCGCAGATTATGCCATGTGCAGCGCGCTTGGGCGCGGCCGGGTGCAAGCTTGGCATGTCTGTGTGACATGTCGTCGCATTGCGACTTTTGTTCAGCGGTCAGAGTTTGCCCTTAAAGGCTACTATGGTACGCAATGCAAATATTGTTGCCTGATATGTTTCAAGGCTTATTGTTCGGGAATCCTGCTGATATGCAAACTGCCTATACCGTCCTCATCTTGCTGATGCTGGTGGGTGTCTCGCGTTTATTGGGGCGTGTGATTCCACTGCCTTTACCTCTGGTGCAGATTGCTGCCGGTGCGGTGCTGGCGTGGCCAACCCTGGGGTTGCACGTGGCGCTGAACCCGGAGTTATTTCTGTTTCTGTTTTTGCCGCCGCTGTTGTTCTCGGACGGCTGGCGCATGCCCAAGCGTGAGTTCTGGCGCCTGCGGGGGCCCATTTTGACGCTGGCCGTCGGTTTGGTGCTGTTCACTGTGGTCGGTGCCGGTTACTTCATTCACTGGCTATTGCCGACCATTCCTTTGCCTGTCGCCTTTGCGCTGGCTGCGGTACTGTCGCCGACGGATGCGGTGGCCGTATCGGCGATTGCTCAAAACAGGCTGCCGGCACCCCTGATGCATATGTTGCAAGGCGAGGCGTTGATGAATGACGCGACCGGCCTGGTGACCTTCAAGTTCGCCCTGGCGGCAGCCATCACCGGGGTGTTTTCGCTGGCCAATGCCAGCGTGACTTTTTTGCTGGTGGCCTGCGGCGGCCTGGCGATCGGTGTGGCGTTGAGCTGGGTTGTAGGGCGTATGCGCTCGTGGATGATCACACGCGGCTGGGATGATCCGGCCACGCATGTGGTGTTCATGCTGCTGCTGCCGTTTGCCGCTTATGTACTGGCCGAGCGCCTGGGGGCTTCGGGTATTTTGTCGGCGGTAGCGGCGGGGATGATGCAGAGCTGGCTGGATTTGTTGCCGCGTCAAACCAGTACCCGGTTACTGAACCGCAGTGTGTGGTCGCTGCTGGAATTTGCCTTCAATGGCCTGATCTTCTTGCTGTTGGGCCTGCAGTTGCCGGACATCATCAAGGCCGTCGTGCGGCTGGAACCCACACTTTGGCCAACCTTGATGTATCGCTGCCTGGATGTGGTGGTGATCTTTATGGTCCTGGTGGCGCTGCGCTTTATCTGGGTGCAGAGCATCTGGCGCCTGTCTGTCCTCTTGCGTCGCTTGCGGGGCAAAGAGGAGCTGACCATGGTGCCGACCGCGCGCTCCTGCTGGTTGCTGACCGTGGGCGGGGTGCGTGGGGCGGTGACACTGGCGGGCGTGATGTCGGTGCCACTGCTGATCAGCGAAGGCTTGGATTTCCCGGAGCGCGAATTGTTGATCTTCATTGCCGCCGGGGTGATTTTGCTGTCATTGATCGTGGCCTGCATTTCCTTGCCCCTGTTGTTGCGCGGTATCCCCAAGAGTCCGGACGATGCCATGCGGGCTGAAGTACGAGAGGCGTGGCGGCGTACGGCGGAAGCGGCGATTCATGCGCTGGAGGTTGAAGAGGTGGTCGACCCCCAGAAGCAGGATGCGGCTCAGGCGGCTTTGGCTGCAGAGTTGAAGGCGCGGATCATGTCTGAATACCGGCATCAGCTCGAAGTATTCAATGACTCGGCGGAAGCCCAGGCGCTGGCGTCGCAGATGGACCAGCTGGAAAGCCGCTTGCGGCTCAAGGCACTCAGGGCGCAGCGTCTGGAGTTGTACAGCTTGCGTCGCCACCACGAAATCGGCGATGACGTGCTCAGTGAAGTCTTGCGCGATCTTGACTTGAGCGAGGCGAACCTGGGAACGGTGAAGTAGCCCGGCATATGTAGGAGCGAGCTTGTCTCGCGATCTTTTGATCTTGAAAGATCACGAGGCAAGCTCTCTCCTACAGGTTTGGGGGTTATTTGCGGCGCAGGATGAATTCGCGAATCCGCTCTGCGGCTTCTACGCACTCAGCCAGTGGGGCCACCAGCGCCATGCGCACACGGCCGGCACCGGGGTTGAAGCCGTCGACTTCGCGGGACAGGTACGAGCCCGGTACCACCGTGACGTGTTCCTCGGCGAACAGGTCGCGGCAGAACGCTGCATCATCGCCTTTAACCTTGGGCCACAGGTAGAAGCCGCCATCCGGGCGCTGTACGTCGAGTACCGGGCTCAGGATTTCCAGCACGGCATCGAATTTTTCGCGATACAGGTCGCGGTTGGTGCGCACGTGGGCTTCGTCATTCCAGGCCGCAATGCTGGCCAGCTGGGTTTGAACCGGCATGGCGCAGCCGTGGTAGGTGCGGTACAGCAAAAACGCCTTGAGAATCTCGGCATCCCCGGCCACGAAACCCGAACGCAGGCCCGGCAGGTTGGAGCGTTTGGACAGGCTGTGGAAGACCACGCAGCGCTTGAAGTCTTCGCGACCCAGATCCACGCAGGCACTGAGCAGGCCCACAGGCGGCGTTTGCTCGTCGAAGTACAGCTCGCTGTAGCACTCGTCCGCGGCGATCACGAAGTCATGTTTGTCGGCCAGGGCGATCAGCTTTTTCAGGGTGTCGAGCGGGATCAGTGCGCCTGTCGGGTTGCCCGGCGAGCACAGGAACAGGATCTGGCAGTTATCCCAGGTTTGGGCCGATACAGCGTCGAAGTCCGGGTTGAAGCCATGCTCTGCCAGGCACGGCAGGTAGTGCGGCTTGGCACCGGCAAGGAACGCTGCACCTTCGTAGATCTGGTAGAACGGGTTCGGGCTGATCACCAGCGCGTCGTCGCCACGGTTGACCACGGTCTGGGTGAAGGCAAACAGCGCTTCACGGGTACCGTTGACCGGCAGGATGTTGCGCGCTGGGTCGAGCCAGCCTGCTGGCACGTTGAAACGTCGCTCGGCCCAGCCGGCAATGGCTTCGCGCAGGGCAGGGATGCCCAGGGTAGTGGGGTAGACAGCCATCTGGTCCAGGTTGTCGGCCAGTGCCTTGGCCACAAAGTCCGGCGAGCGGTGTTTGGGTTCGCCAATCGACAACGCAATCGGGCGTTTGTCGGCGTTGGGCTGCACGCTGCCAAGCAGGGCGCGCAGTTTTTCGAACGGATAAGGCTGCAGCTGGTTTAGAGCGTTGTTCATTGGATGCGGGTCTCGCTCGGCGGCGCTTAAATGCTCAGGCGCCACGGTTCAGGGGTTGAGTCTTTGTTGACGGTCAGCTGTTCAACGATGGCTTCCTGCAAGCGCATGCACAGCTGCGGGTCGGACAGTGGCTGATTGTTTTCGTCAGTGATGAAAAATACGTCTTCGACGCGCTCGCCCAGGGTGGCAATCTTGGCGTTCTGCAGCGACAGGTCGAACTCCAGGAAGATCATCCCGATGCGGGCCAGCAGGCCCGGACGGTCGGGAGCGCTGAGTTCCAGTACGGTCACCGGGCGTTGCGCGTCGTTGTGAATTGTTACCTGGGGCGCGAATGCAAAGTGCTTGAGCTGGCGCGGTACCCGACGCTGGATGATGTTGGGGTAGTCGTCGGGGTTGCGCAGGGCTTCGGTCAGCCCTTTGCGAATTTTTTCGATGCGCGCCGGGTTGTTGCCGATCGTGTCGCCATCATTGTCGAGCACGATGTAGGTGTCGAGGGTGAACTGGCTGCTGGACGTGATGATGCGCGCGTCATGAATGTTCAGGTTGAGCTGGTCCATCGCCGCTACGGTTACGGCGAAGAAGTCATGCTGGTCGGGCGCATAGATGAATATCTGGGTGCCGCCTTCGAATTCGCGCTGGGTGGTTTCCTTGATCAGTACCAGCGGGCCGCCATCTGCCGGTTGTTGCAGGATGGCTTCAGTGTGCAGGGCCACATCCGCCGAGGTATGGCGCAGGAAGTAGTCGTCGCCCAGCTGTGACCAGAGTTGTTCCACGTCATCCTGGTCGTTGCCGTTGCGCACCAGTATGTCCAGTGCGGCGCTTTGGGTCTGGCGGATCTGCTCTTCGCGATCCACCGGATTTTCCAGGCCGCGGCGCAGGGCCCGCTTGGTTTCGGTGTAGAGCTGGCGCAACAGGCTGGCGCGCCATGAATTCCAGAGTGTCGGGTTGGTGGCGTTGATATCGGCCACGGTCAGCACATACAAGTAGTCGAGATGGGTCTCGTCGACCACGATCTGGGCAAAGTCATGGATGACCTGCGGGTCGGACAGGTCCTTGCGCTGGGCGGTAGTCGACATCACCAGGTGGTTTTGCACCAGCCACACAATCAGGCGTGTATCCCACTGCGGCAGCTGGTGGCGGATGCAGAACGCTTCGGCATCGACCGCGCCAATCTCGGAGTGGTCGCCATGCCGGCCTTTGCCAATGTCGTGATAGAGCCCGGCCAGGTAAATCAGCTCGGGCTTGGGCAGCTTGGCCATCAACTTGCTGGCCAGCGGGAATTTCTCTGACACCTGGGTGTACTGCAATTTACGCAGATGTTTGATCAGGTTCAGGGTGTGCGCATCGACGGTATAGATGTGGAACAGGTCGTGCTGCATTTGCCCGACGATAAAGCCGAATTCGGGGAGGTAGCGTCCGAGGATGCCGTAGCGGTTCATTCGGCGCAGGTTGCGATGAATGCCGATCTTGCACTTGAACAGCTCGATAAACAGGCTGGTGTTGCGGATGTCCTTGCGGAAATCGTCGTCGATCAGATAGCGATGTTCGCGCAGCAGACGAATGGTGTCGGCGCGCACGCCTTTGATCTCGGGGTGCTGGGCCATCAGCAGGAAGATTTCGAGCATGGCAAACGGCGTGCGTTTGAACACATGGTCGCTGGTGGCCTCGATGTAGCCGTCATGCAACTGGAAGCGCGAGTTCAGCGGGGTGGGCGGCGCAGCATCTTCGGGGGCCAGAATCACTTCTTCGAAGTGCTGGATGATCAGGTCGCTGAGCTGGGCGATGCTCATGACCACCCGGTAGTACTGCTGCATGAAGTTTTCGATGATTTGTTTGGTATCCGCGCCAGTAAAGCCGAGCAGTTCGGCGATGCTGCGCTGGTGATCAAACAAAAGGCGATCTTCAGAGCGCCCGGCCAGCATGTGCAGGGCATAGCGCACTTTCCACAGGAACTCTTGCGAGGAGGCCAGCAGGGCGTGCTCGCTTTCGACCAGAAAGCCTTCGCCTGCCAGGGCGCGCAGGTTGAGGGTTCCGTACTGGCGGCGGGCCACCCACAGAATGGTCTGGATGTCGCGCAGGCCCCCGGGCGAGCCCTTGACGTTGGGTTCCAGGTTGTATTCGGTATCGTTGTATTTGTGGTGGCGGGCTTTTTGCTCGGCCCGCTTGGCCAGAAAGAAGTCTTTGCTGGGCCACATGTGTTCGGTGCTGGTGACGTCGAGCATGCGCTGGCGCAAGCGCTCGGGGCCGGCCACTGTGCGGCTTTCCATCAGGTTGGTGATGATGGTCAGGTCGGCGCGGGCCTGCTCGGCGCACTCGTCCACTGAGCGCACGCTCTGGCCTACTTCGAGACCGATGTCCCAGAGCAGCGTCAGAAAGCGTTCGATGGAGTCGCGGAAAATTTCGTGATCGGCGTTGTCGAGCAGAATCAACAGGTCGATGTCGGAGTAGGGGTGCAGTTCGCCGCGGCCATAACCGCCGACGGCCACCAGGGCGATATCGGCCTGGTCGCTCCAGCTGAACTGTTCCCACGCCTGTTGCAGGATATTGTCGACGAACCAGGCGCGATCTTCGATCAGGCGTCGAATATCACGGCCATTGCGAAAGCGCTCGTCCAGGACCTCTCGTGCCTGGCGGATCGCCTTTTTGAAAGCGGCAATGGGGCTTGCCTTCAATGCCAGTTCGGCCTGGAACTGGCCGCGGTCAAAAAGTTCGGGATCCACCTGCGGCATCGATTGGCTTTCCTATCGCTGTATAGCTTTTATATAGGGAGAATCTATATAGATGTCTTGAGGTGTCAGGCCGAGACGCGAGGGATGGTGTCATCGCTGCGCAGGGTGAAGATCTCGTAGCCCGTCTCGGTCACCAGCAGGGTGTGTTCCCACTGTGCAGACAGCTTGCGGTCCTTGGTGATGGCGGTCCAGCCATCGCCCAGGACTTTGGTATCGGCTTTGCCCTGGTTGATCATCGGCTCGATGGTGAAGGTCATGCCTGCTTTCAGTTCCATACCGGTGCCAGCGCGACCGTAGTGCAGGATTTGCGGCTCTTCGTGGAACACCTTGCCAATGCCGTGGCCGCAGAATTCGCGTACGACCGAGAAGCCGTTCTTTTCAGCGTGCTTCTGGATGACTTCGCCGATGTCGCCCAGGCGGCAACCCGGCTTGACGATTTCGATGGCCTTGTACATGCATTCCTGGGTCACCTGCGACAGGCGCTCGGCCCAGACCGGCACTTTGCCGACGTGGAACATGCGGCTGGTGTCGCCGTGGTAGCCGTCCTTGATCACAGTGACGTCGATATTCAGGGTGTCGCCGTCTTTCAGGACCTTGTCGCCCGGGATGCCATGGCACACCACGTGGTTGATCGAGGTGCAGATGGACTTCGGGAAGCCTTTGTAGTTGAGCGGCGCGGGGATGGCCTGCTGCACATTGACGATGTAGTCATGGCAGATGCGGTCCAGCTCTTCGGTGGTAACGCCGGGCTTGACGTGTTCGGCGATCATTTCCAGGACTTCGGCGGCCAGTTTGCCGGCGATACGCATTTTTGCGATGTCCTCGGGAGTTTTGAGGGTGACGGTCATTCGGGCTCTCTTCGCGCGTTGGCGCTCATCATCAGGATTTCGGGGGGGGCTGTGGTGCTGCACACCGCCATAAAAATGCGATTCTAACAGACGGTCGGCGATAATCATGAGCCTCTCGCCATCGCTTCTCTTAATAGAATGGGGCATTCTGGCTCTATTGCGGACCCTGTGCAAAAAGGGCGAGGAAGAAAGTCTGAATCCGTGTTTCGTTTTTTGCGCATCTTGTGGTATAAAATGCGCCGCTTTCCGGGTATAGCCCGCTAAGCACAAACCCACACACGTATCGACACGATGACCTGGGTGCCTTCAGCTCGAAGCTGCTGGTTGGTCGTTGGGATACGTGGAGGCCTAACCCGACTTATTAAGGAACTACCATGTCCCAAGTCAACATGCGCGATATGCTGAAGGCCGGTGTGCACTTCGGTCACCAAACCCGTTACTGGAACCCGAAGATGGGTAAGTACATCTTTGGCGCGCGTAACAAGATCCACATCATCAACCTTGAAAAAACCCTGCCAATGTTCAACGAAGCTCTGACTTTCGTAGAGCGTCTGGCCCAGGGCAAAAACAAGATTCTGTTCGTCGGCACCAAGCGTTCCGCTGGCAAGATCGTTGCTGAAGAAGCAACCCGTTGCGGTTCGCCGTACGTCGATCACCGCTGGTTGGGCGGCATGCTCACCAACTTCAAAACCATCCGTGCTTCCATCAAGCGTCTGCGTGACCTTGAAATCCAGGCAGAAGACGGTACTTTCGCCAAGCTGACCAAGAAAGAGGCGCTGATGCGCACTCGCGATCTGGAAAAGCTGGATCGTAGCCTGGGTGGTATCAAGGACATGGGCGGTCTGCCTGACGCACTGTTCGTTATCGACGTTGACCACGAGCGTATCGCGATCACCGAAGCTAACAAGTTGGGTATCCCGGTTATCGGCGTTGTCGATACCAACAGCAGCCCAGAAGGTGTTGACTACATCATCCCGGGTAACGATGACGCAATCCGCGCTATCCAGCTGTACATGGGTGCGATGGCTGATGCTGTGATCAAAGGCCGTAACCACGTTGCTGGCGGCACCGACGTTTTCGTCGAAGAAGCTCCGGCTGCAGCGGTAGTTGAAGGCTGAGTAATTAACGCCTAGCGTTTACTCAGTACGCAAAAAGGGGGCTTGGCCCCCTTTTTGCCACCTCGAAATCCATTTGTTGGAAGTTGCCCTGCCGTTGCTGTTTCAGATTGTGGCTGACAGGGTTGCATCGAGGCCTGCTTCACACGAATTGAACGCCCGTTCGGTCGGGTGGAATGGTTGAAAACCTATCCAAGAGGAATTTTGAAATGGCAGAGATTACTGCAGCGTTGGTTAAAGAACTGCGTGAGCGTACCGGCGAAGGCATGATGGATTGCAAGAAAGCCTTGACCAAGGCTGGCGGCGACATCGAAAAAGCCATTGATGACATGCGTGCTTCGGGCGCCATCAAGGCTGCCAAAAAAGCAGGCAACGTTGCTGCTGAAGGCGCTATCGCAGTTAAAGTTGCTGAAGATGGCAAATCTGCCGTTATTCTTGAAGTTAACTCGCAAACCGACTTCCTGGCTCTGCAAGACGACTTCAAAAAATTCGTTGCTGACAGCGTAGAAAAAGCTTTCGCTGACAAGCTGACCGACGCAGCTCCGCTGATCGCTTCGCAAGAAGCTGATCGTCTGGTTCTGGTTGGTAAAGTAGGCGAGAACGTAAACATCCGTCGCCTGGCCCGCATCGAAGGTGACGTTGTTGATGCTTACCTGCACGGCAACAAAATCGGTGTTGTGGTTGCACTCAAAGGCGGCAACGCCGAGCTGGCACGTGACATCGCCATGCACGTAGCTGCAAGCAACCCTGAGTTCCTGCTGCCGTCGCAAGTTTCCGCTGACGCTATCGAACGCGAAAAAGCCGTGTTCATGAGCCTCAACGAAGACAAGATCAAAGGCAAGCCAGCAGAAATCGTTGAAAAAATGGTTGCCGGTCGTATCAGCAAGTTCCTGGCTGAAGCCAGCCTGGTTGAACAAGCTTTCGTTAAGAACCCGGAAATCAAGGTCGGCGAACTGGCCAAGAAAGCCGGCGCTGAAATCGTTTCCTTCACCTACTTCAAAGTAGGCGACGGCATCGAGAAGCCAGTTGATGACTTCGCTGCTGAAGTTGCTGCACAAGTGGCTGCAAGCAAGCAATAAGACGGTTCTAAACTGTCGACCCGAAGAGGCTGCCCGCTCACGCGCGCAGCCTCTTTTCAAATGGGTAGGTATTTTCCCTTCCCGGCGGAACCGGTTTACAAATTAGTGTTCCGATGGTGCTGCTGTGCAGTGCCAAGCTAGAGTAAGCGCGGGCTGTAAACAGCCTCGCACAGATTTTTTATAAAACGCGGCAGGAGAGATTCGCAATGGCTCAGCAGGGCAGTGGTTATCAAGCTCGCTATAAACGCATTCTACTCAAGCTAAGCGGCGAAGCCCTGATGGGCTCTGAAGAGTTCGGGATCGACCCCAAGGTACTCGACCGCATGGCACTGGAAGTCGGCCAACTGGTCGGTATCGGTGTTCAGGTAGGGTTGGTGATTGGTGGTGGCAACCTGTTCCGTGGCGCTGCGCTGAGTGCTGCAGGTATGGATCGGGTTACAGGCGACCATATGGGCATGCTGGCAACCGTGATGAACGCCCTGGCCATGCGCGACGCGCTGGAACGTGCGAATATCTCCGCCATCGTAATGTCGGCCATTTCCATGGTGGGCGTGACTGATCATTACGATCGTCGCAAGGCCATGCGCCACCTGAACGCCAAGGACGTGGTGATTTTTGCAGCAGGTACCGGTAACCCGTTCTTTACGACGGATTCGGCTGCTTGCTTGCGTGCCATTGAAATTGACGCTGATGTGGTGCTCAAGGCAACCAAGGTTGACGGCGTGTATACCGCAGATCCATTCAAAGACCCGCATGCCGAGAAGTTCGATCATCTGACTTATGATGAAGTGCTGGATCGCAAGCTGGGTGTAATGGACCTGACGGCTATCTGCCTGTGCCGCGACCACAAAATGCCATTGCGTGTATTTAACATGAACAAGCCCGGCGCCCTGCTTAATATTGTCCACGGCGGCGCTGAAGGCACTCTGATCGAGGAAGGTCAACAATGATCAACGAAATCAAAAAAGACGCTCAAACGCGCATGCAGAAATCGCTGGAGTCTCTGTCCCACGCATTTGGCCAGATTCGTACCGGCAAGGCGCACCCGAGCATCCTGGGCAGCGTGATGGTGCCTTACTACGGTTCGGATACTCCGATCAGCCAGGTAGCGAACATCACCGTTAAAGACTCCCGTACCCTGCAAGTTGTCGCGTTCGAGCGCAATATGCTTGGCGCGGTAGACAAGGCAATCCAGAGCGCGGGTCTGAACCTCAATCCGACCAACCTGGGCGAATTGCTGCTGATCTCCATGCCTGCCCTGACTGAAGAAACCCGCAAGGTGTTCGCCAAGCAGGCGCGTGACGCGGCTGAAGATGCCCGCATCGCCGTGCGTAACATTCGTCGCGATGCCCTGAGCCAGTTGAAAGATCTGGTCAAGGAAAAGGAAATCAGCGAAGACGAAGAGCGTCGTGCCGCTGATGATATTCAGAAGCTGACCGACAAGGCAGTAGCTGATATCGAAACCGCCACCAAGCAGAAAGAAGCGGACCTGATGGCCGTATAAGGGTCTGGGCGTTTTATGGAAAAGACCAAGCAGGCTGAACCTTCATCGGTGCCGCGACACGTCGCGATCATCATGGATGGTAATAATCGCTGGGCGAAAAAACGCTTTTTGCCGGGTGTTGCCGGGCATAAAGCGGGAGTGGACGCAGTTCGTGCAGTGATTGAAGTATGTGCCAAGGCCAAGGTCGAGGTGCTTACGCTGTTCGCGTTTTCTAGTGAAAACTGGCAGCGCCCGGCAGCTGAAGTCAGTGCCTTGATGGATTTGTTCTTCAGGGCACTGCGTCGTGAGGCCAAGCGCCTCAATGAAAACAACATCAGTCTGCGGATCATTGGCGACCGCTCACGCTTTCATCCCGATCTACAGAAGGCGATGCGTGAAGCGGAAGAAATGACCGTGGGCTCCGATCGCTTTGTGCTGCAGATTGCTGCCAACTATGGTGGTCAGTGGGACATCGCACAGGCTGCGCAGCAACTGGCTCGTCAGGTTCAGGCGGGGCAATTGCAGCCAGAAGAGATCACTCCGGCCTTGTTGCAAACCTGCCTGGTAACGGGTGATTTGCCTTTGCCGGATCTGTGTATCCGCACCGGTGGCGAGCATCGCATCAGCAATTTTTTGCTGTGGCAGCTGGCCTATTCCGAGTTGTACTTCTCCGACCTGTTCTGGCCGGACTTCAAACACGAAGCCATGCGTCATGCATTGGCTGATTTCGCTTCTCGCCAGCGACGTTTCGGTAAAACGAGCGAGCAGGTTGAGGCTGGAGCCCGGGTTTAATGCTTAAACAACGAATCATTACTGCTCTTATCTTGCTGCCAATTGCCTTGTGCGGTTTTTTCCTGCTTGAGGGGGCCGGCTTCGCGCTGTTCATTGGCCTGGTTGTAACCCTCGGGGCCTGGGAATGGGCGCGTTTGGCGGGCTTTGAAGCCCAGCCGGCGCGAGTGGCCTTTGCCTTGGTCGTGGCCCTGCTGCTGTTTGGCCTGCATCTATTCCCTGATCTGGCACCGTGGGTGCTGGGTGCTTCGGTCTTGTGGTGGGCGGTGGCAACTTATCTGGTACTGACCTTTCCGCAATCGTCGGTGCATTGGTCAACAACGGCGACCAAGCTGGTAATCGGTCTGTTGATCCTGCTGCCGGCCTGGCAGGGTCTGGTGCTGATCAAAGCAATGGCGCTGGGTAACTGGCTGATCATGGCAGTGATGGTTCTGGTGTGGGGCGCGGATATCGGTGCTTACTTCTCGGGTCGTAAATTCGGCAAGCGCAAGCTCGCACCCAAAGTCAGCCCGGGCAAAAGCTGGGAAGGTGTGTTTGGCGGCTTGTTGCTGAGCTTGTTGATCACTGCTGTGGTCGGTGTGGTGCGCGGCTGGAGTGCGTCCGAGATGTTTGCCGCGCTGGTCGGTGCAGCCGTGATCGTATTGATTTCGGTGGTGGGTGACCTCACGGAAAGCATGTTCAAGCGCCAGTCCGGGATCAAGGACAGCAGTAACCTGCTGCCTGGTCATGGCGGTGTTCTGGATCGCATTGACAGTCTGACTGCGGCGATCCCTGTATTTGCTGTATTGCTGTGGATGGCGGCGTCATGAGTCGTCCACAACAGATTACTGTTCTGGGGGCTACGGGTTCCATTGGCCTGAGTACTCTGGATGTTGTTGCCCGTCACCCTGATCGCTATCAGGTGTTCGGGCTGAGCGGTTACAGCCGTCTCGCCGAACTGCTGGCGTTGTGTGTCGTGCACAGGCCGAAGGTGGCAGTGGTGCCGGATGAACGTGCAGCCAGCCAGTTGCTGGCTGGCTTGCGTTCTGCAGGGCTCGATACCGAAGTGTTGGTGGGTGAGGAGGGCTTGTGCCTGATCGCATCGGCGCCTGAGGTTGACTCGGTCATGGCCGCGATTGTCGGTGCCGCGGGCCTGCGCCCGACCCTGGCGGCCGTGAATGCGGGCAAGAAAATCCTGTTGGCGAATAAAGAAGCGCTGGTGATGACGGGCGACCTGTTTATGCAGGCTGTGCGTCGCAGTGGTTCGGTGTTGTTGCCCATAGATAGCGAGCATAACGCCATTTTCCAATGCTTGCCGCAGGATTTTGCGCGTGGCCTGGGTGCCGTTGGTGTTCGTCGGATTCTGTTGACCGCGTCTGGCGGGCCTTTCCGTCAAACGCCGCTGGCAGACCTGGAGCACGTTACCCCGGATCAGGCTTGCGCTCATCCCAACTGGTCGATGGGGCGCAAGATTTCCGTAGACTCGGCCAGCATGATGAACAAGGGGCTGGAGTTGATTGAGGCCTGCTGGCTGTTTGATGCCAGGCCGGATCAGGTTGAGGTGGTCATCCATCCGCAGAGCGTGATCCACTCACTGGTTGATTATGTGGATGGTTCGGTGCTCGCTCAGCTGGGTAACCCGGATATGCGCACCCCGATCTCAAATGCTTTGGCCTGGCCGGAGCGTATTGATTCGGGTGTCGCACCGCTGGATCTGTTTGCGGTTGCGCGTCTTGACTTTCAACGCCCGGATGAGCAGCGTTTCCCTTGCTTGCGTCTGGCCCGTGAAGCAGCCATGGCGGGCAACAGTGCCCCAGCCATGCTGAACGCGGCAAACGAAATAGCGGTTGCGGCCTTTCTTGATGGCCGAATCCGTTACCCGCAGATCGCCCGTATCATTGAAGATGTTTTGAACAGTGAGCCGGTGGTTGCCGTAAGCGAGCTGGAAGCAGTCTTTGACGCTGACACCAAGGCGCGGATGCGGGCAGAACAGTGGTTGAAACGTAACGGCTGACAAGTGGTGCTTGCCGGAACCGGACAGGATCGCGGAGAAACGAGATGAGTGCGCTTTATATGATTGTTGGCACCCTGGTGGCATTGGGTGTGCTGGTCACTTTTCATGAATTCGGTCACTTTTGGGTGGCGCGCCGTTGCGGCGTCAAAGTTCTGCGCTTCTCCGTGGGGTTTGGTACGCCTTTGCTGCGCTGGCATGATCGTCAGGGCACCGAATTTGTCATCGCAGCCATTCCTCTGGGTGGCTACGTAAAAATGCTCGACGAGCGCGAGGCCGAGGTTCCGGTCGATCAGCTGGATCAATCCTTCAATCGCAAGACCGTTGGTCAGCGCATAGCCATTGTTGCTGCCGGGCCAATTGCCAACTTCTTGCTGGCGATGGCGTTTTTCTGGGTGCTGGCAATGATGGGCAGCCAGCAGGTGCGTCCTGTCATTGGTGCCGTAGAAAGCGCCAGCCTGGCAGCCCGGGCAGGTTTGGTGGCTGGCCAGGAAATCGTTTCCATAGATGGTGAGCCAACAGTCGGCTGGTCGAACGTAAATCTGCAACTGGTCCGTCGCCTGGGTGAAAGTGGTTCCATTCAGATCGCGGTGCGCGGCCCGGGCTCGGACGTAGAGACCTCGCATCAGTTGATCCTGCATGACTGGCTCAAGGCCTCTGACGAGCCGGACCCGATCAAGTCACTGGGTATTCGCCCATGGCGCCCCGAGTTGCCAGCGGTTCTGGCAGAGCTTGACCCGAAAGGCCCGGCACAGGCTGCCGGACTTAAAACCGGTGACAAGCTATTGGCGATTAACGATCAGGCCATCAACGACTGGCAGCAAGTGGTGGATTGGGTTCGTGTCCGGCCAGATGCCCGTGTTGTGGTGCATGTCGAGCGCGACGGGGTTGCGCTTGATGTTCCAGTTACCCTGGCAGCTCGCGGTGAGGGCAAGGCTGCAACAGGTTATCTGGGGGCCGGGGTCAAAGGTGTCGATTTGCCACCGGAGATGATTCGCGAGGTCAGCTACGGCCCGCTCGCCGCAATCGGGGAGAGTGCAAAGCGCACGTGGACCATGAGTGTATTGACCCTCGACTCACTGAAGAAAATGTTGTTCGGTGAGCTCTCGGTAAAAAACTTGAGTGGACCGATAACCATTGCTAAAGTGGCGGGCGCTTCTGCCCAGTCGGGTGTCGCGGATTTCCTGAATTTCCTGGCTTATCTGAGTATTAGCCTTGGGGTTCTGAACTTGTTGCCCATCCCTGTACTGGATGGGGGGCATTTATTGTTTTATCTGATTGAGTGGGCGCGTGGTCGTCCCTTGTCGGATCGGGTGCAGGGTTGGGGGATGCAGATCGGTATCAGTTTGGTGGTCGGGGTGATGTTGTTAGCCTTGGTCAACGATCTGGGACGTCTGTAAACACTTCGCTGAATTGCGAATCTGCCGCATTTTGCGGCAGTTTGTTTATTGCCAGTTGGAATAAGAAAGGACTTCATGAAACGTCTGCTGCTAACTGCGGTTCTCGCCGTACTGATGATCGCCGAAGTTCACGCCGAGTCCTTCACTATCTCTGATATCCGTGTCAACGGGCTGCAGCGGGTTTCCGCCGGTAGTGTGTTTGGCGCGTTGCCTCTGAACGTGGGTGAAGTAGCGGATGACCGCCGTTTGGTGGAATCCACTCGTGCGTTGTTCAAAACCGGGTTCTTTCAGGATATCCAACTGGGTCGTGATGGCAATGTGCTTGTCATCACGGTTGTCGAACGTCCTTCCGTCTCCAGCATCACGATCGACGGTAACAAGGCGATCTCCACTGATGACCTGATGAAGGGACTCAAACAGTCGGGGCTGGCCGAAGGTGAAATCTTCCAGCGTGCAACCCTTGAAGGTGTACGCAACGAGCTTCAACGCCAATATGTTGCCCAAGGCCGCTACTCGGCGACGGTAGACACCGAAGTGGTGCCTGAGCCGCGTAACCGGGTTGCCCTGAAGGTCAACATCAATGAAGGCACGGTTGCTGCTATCCAGCACATCAACGTGGTGGGCAACACCGTCTTTCCGGAAGAAGATCTTGTTGATCTCTTCGAACTGAAAACCACCAACTGGCTGTCGTTCTTCAAGAATGACGACAAGTATGCGCGTGAAAAACTGTCGGGTGACCTTGAGCGTCTGCGCTCTTATTACCTCGATCGTGGCTATATCAATATGGATATCGCTTCGACCCAGGTATCGATCACCCCTGACAAAAAGAACGTCTACATCACCGTCAACGTGAATGAAGGCGAAAAATACAACGTCGGCGAAGTGAAACTGAGCGGTGACCTCAAGGTTCCTGAAGATCAGATCAAGTCGCTGTTGCTGGTCCAGCCGGGTCAGGTGTTCTCGCGCAAGCTGATGACCACTACCTCCGAGCTGATTACGCGTCGTCTGGGTAACGAGGGCTACACCTTCGCAAACGTAAACGGTGTGCCTCAGCCAAATCCTGAAGACCACACTGTGGCCATCACGTTTGTGGTTGATCCGGGCAAGCGTGCTTACGTGAACCGCATCAATTACCGCGGCAACACCAAGTCTGAAGACGTGGTTCTGCGTCGCGAAATGCGTCAGATGGAAGGTGGCTGGGCGTCGACTTACCTGATTGACCAGTCCAAGGTCCGCCTTGAGCGCCTGGGCTTCTTCAAGGAAGTGAACGTTGAAACTCCGGCAGTGCCAGGCACTGACGACCAGGTTGACGTGAACTACGCCGTAGAAGAGCAGGCTTCGGGTTCGATCACCGCCAGCGTCGGTTTTGCCCAGAGCGCAGGTTTGATTCTGGGTGGCTCGATCACGCAGAACAACTTCCTGGGTACGGGTAACAAGGTCAGCATTGGCCTGACCCGCAGCGAATACCAGAGCCGCTACAACTTCAGCTACGTTGACCCGTACTGGACTGCGGACGGTGTAAGCCTGGGCTACAACGTTTTCTATCGCACCACTGACTACAAAGAGCTGGACGTTGACGTAGCCAACTACTCCGTGGACAGCCTGGGTGCAGGCGTCAGCATGGGCTATCCGATCAGCGATACATCGCGTCTGACCTACGGTCTGACCGTGCAGCAGGATGAAATCAGTACAGGTCAGTACACCGTTGACGAGATCTTTGACTTCGTAAACCGTGAAGGCGACAAGTACCTCAACTTCAAGGCGTCCGTAGGCTGGTCCGAGTCGACTCTGAACAAGGGTGTACTGCCTACACGCGGCAGCTCGCAGAGCCTGGTGTTTGAGACGACCATTCCTGGCAGCGACCTGCAGTTCTACAAACTGGACTATCGCGCCCAGTTGTTCCAGCCGTTGACCGACACCTACACCATGCGTCTGCACACAGAGCTGGGCTATGGCGACGGTTACGGTTCGACCGAAGGTCTGCCGTTCTACGAGAACTATTACGCCGGTGGTTTCAACTCGGTACGTGGCTTCAAGGACAGCGCCTTGGGTCCTCGCAGTACCCCAAGCCGTGGTTTTGATAAGACCGGTAACGTGGGCACTATCGCTGACCCGGATCAGGATCCGCTACCATTCGGTGGTAACGTGCTGATCCAGGGTGGCGTCGAAGTTCTGTTCCCTATGCCGTTCGTCAAAGATCAGCGTTCCCTGCGGACCTCCGTGTTCTGGGATGTGGGTAACGTGTTCGACACCAACTGCAAGGGCGAGACCAAGGATTGCGATATCGGCTTTAGCAATTTGGCCAGCTCTGTCGGTGTCGGTGTGACCTGGGTGACTGCACTGGGCCCGCTAAGCTTCAGCTTGGCGATGCCGGTCAAGAAACCGGATAACGCCGATACTCAGGTTTTCCAGTTCTCCCTCGGCCAGACTTTCTAAAAGCCTGACTTTAGATACAGACAACAGTTTTTTTAGGGGTGCATCGTGCGTAAGTTGACTCAATTGGTTCTCCTGGCTTCGCTTCTGGTAGCTGGTCCGGCCTTTGCCGACATGAAAATTGCCGTACTGAACTATCAGATGGCGTTGCTTGAATCCGACGCGGCCAAGCGTTATGCCGTGGATGCCGAGAAGAAATTTGGCCCGCAACTGACCAAGCTCAAAAGCCTGGAAAGCAGCGCCAAGGGTATTCAGGATCGTCTGGTAAAAGGCGGCGATAAAATGCAGCAGGGCGAGCGTGAGCGTCTGGAGCTTGAATTCAAGCAAAAGGCCCGCGACTTCCAGTTCCAGTCCAAGGAGCTGAACGAAGCCAAAGCAGTTGCTGACCGTGAAATGCTGAAGCAGCTGAAGCCAAAACTGGATAGCGCTGTTGAAGAAGTCATCAAGAAAGGCAACTTTGACCTGGTGTTCGAGCGTGGTGCTGTAATTGATGTCAAACCTCAGTACGACATCACTCGCCAGGTTATCGAGCGCATGAATCAGCTGAAGTAATTATGACTGCGACTATAAAGCTCGGCCAATTGGCCGAGTTCCTCGGTGCCACCTTGCGTGGCAACGCGGAGAAAGAAATTACTGGGCTAGCCACTTTACAAGAGGCTGGCCCAGCTCAGTTGAGCTTTCTGGCCAATCCCCAGTACCGAAAATTCCTTGTCGACTGCCATGCTGGAGCTGTACTGCTCAAGCCGGCCGATGCTGAGGATTATGTCGGTGATGCGTTATTGGTGCCTGATCCTTATCTGGCGTACGCCCGCGTTTCCCACTTATTCGACCCCAAGCCCAAGGCGGCTCCCGGCATTCATCCGTCTGCAGTCATTGCTGCTGATGCCTTGATTGATCCGCTGGCCAGCATTGGCGCTTTTGCAGTGATTGAGAGTGGTGTACGTATTGCTGCTGGTGTCACGGTCGGTCCTCAGTGCTTTATCGGGGCACGTTGTGAAATCGGTGAGGGCGGCTGGCTGGCTCCGCGGGTAACGCTTTATCACGACGTACGCATCGGTAAGCGAGTAGTGATTCAGTCGGGTGCTGTCCTGGGCGGTGAAGGCTTTGGTTTCGCCAACGAGAAGGGTATCTGGCAAAAGATCGCGCAGATTGGTGGTGTAACCATCGGTGATGATGTCGAAATTGGCGTCAACACTGCCGTCGACCGCGGTGCTCTGGCTGATACGGTGCTCGGTAATGGCGTCAAGCTGGATAACCAGATACAGATCGCGCACAACGTTCAGGTCGGTGACCATACGGCGATGGCTGCCTGCGTGGGCATCTCCGGTAGCACTAAAATCGGCAAACACTGCATGTTGGCGGGTGGTGTCGGTCTAGTAGGGCACATTGAAATTTGTGACAACGTGTTCTTGACTGGTATGACGATGGTGACTCACTCGATTACCAAGCCCGGCGCCTACTCTTCTGGTACCGCCATGCAACCGGCGGCCGAATGGCGCAAGAGTGCGGCACGTATCCGTCAGCTGGACGATATCGCCAGACGGCTCAAACATCTGGAAAAGCACGTTGGAGAAGTGACCCCAAGCGGTAAAGCTTCTTCAGAGGGCTAATACATTTTCCATATCAAGTGTGCATAGCCACTGGTTTGCTTCCTTGATTTGCTAGAGGAGCGCGCCTTAGTCGCGCGCGCCCAATCTTTATTACAGGCTTCCCCACGAAATGATGGACATCAACGAGATTCGCGAATATCTGCCCCACCGTTACCCGTTCCTGCTGGTGGACCGGGTGGTGGATCTGGATATCGAGAACAAGCGCATTCGTGCCTACAAGAATGTCAGCATCAATGAACCTTTCTTCAACGGTCACTTCCCGGCGCACCCTATCATGCCCGGCGTTTTGATCATTGAGGCGATGGCTCAGGCTGCTGGCATTCTGGGTTTCAAAATGCTCGACCTGAAGCCTGCCGACGGCACGCTTTACTATTTCGTGGGCTCCGACAAGCTGCGCTTCCGTCAACCGGTCACCCCGGGTGACCAGTTGATCCTTGAAGCCAAGTTTCTGAGCTGCAAGCGTCAGATCTGGAAATTCGAGTGCCAGGCATCGGTTGATGGCAAGCCAGTGTGCTCTGCTGAAATTATCTGTGCGGAACGCAAACTATGAGTTTGATTGACCCTCGCGCAATCATCGATCCGACGGCCATTCTGGCCGACGACGTCGAGGTCGGCCCATGGTCGATCATCGGCGCAGGTGTGGAAATCGGCGAGGGGACAGTGATTGGGCCGCATGTGATTCTCAAGGGCCCAACCAGGATCGGTAAACACAATCGCATCTACCAGTTTTCTTCGGTAGGCGAGGACACACCTGATCTGAAGTACAAAGGCGAAGAAACCCGCCTGGTGATCGGTGACCACAACGTTATTCGTGAAGGGGTCACCATTCATCGCGGGACCATTCAGGATCGTGCTGAAACGACCCTGGGTGATCACAACCTGGTCATGGCATATGCCCACATCGGCCATGACAGCGTCATCGGCAATCACTGCATTCTGGTCAATAACGCTGCATTGGCGGGCCATGTACATATGGGTGATTGGGCAATCCTTTCAGGTTTTACTCTGGTTCATCAGTTCTGCCATATCGGTGCGCACAGCTTTTCAGGCATGGGCACTGCGATTGGCAAGGATGTTCCTGCGTTTGTGACTGTATTCGGCAGCCCCGCGCAAGCGCGCAGCATGAATTTCGAAGGCATGCGCCGTCGTGGTTTCAGTGAAGATGCCATTCATGCATTGCGTCGCGCTTACAAAGTGGTCTACCGCCAGGGTTTGACCGTAGACCAGGCTCTTGCCGAACTGGCTGAGCCCGCACTGCAATTTCCGGAAGTCGCAATGTTTGTCGAGTCGATTCAATCCTCCACTCGCGGCATTACGCGCTAGTCATGGCCAGATTGCGTATCGCGCTGGTGGCGGGTGAGGCTTCGGGCGACATTCTGGGCTCGGGATTAATGCGGGCGCTCAAGGCCCACCATTCTGATATCGAGTTTATCGGTGTTGGTGGTCCATTGATGGAAGCTGAGGGTATGACCTCTTACTTCCCGATGGAGCGCTTGTCGGTAATGGGGCTGGTGGAAGTGCTGGGTCGTTTGCGCGAGTTGCTCAAGCGCCGCAAGCTGCTGGTTCAGACCCTGATCGCAGAAAACCCCGACGTCTTTATCGGCATCGATGCGCCTGATTTCACTCTCAATATCGAGCTTCAATTACGTCGTGCCGGGATCAAGACCGTGCATTACGTTAGCCCCTCCGTGTGGGCGTGGCGCCAGAAACGCGTGCTTAAAATTCGCGAAGGCTGCGATTTGATGCTCACGTTGCTGCCTTTTGAAGCCAGGTTCTATGAAGAGCACGGCGTGCCTGTGCGTTTCGTCGGGCATTCCCTGGCAGACACGATTCCACTTGAGGCAGACAAAGCCGCTGCACGAGCCGAGTTGGGCTTGCCTGATGGGCCGTTGGTCGCGTTAATGCCGGGCAGCCGCGGTGGCGAAGTGGGCAAGCTGGGTGGTTTGTTCCTGGATGCTGCGCAAAAAATTCGCCAAGCACGACCTGATGTACGGTTTGTCTTGCCTTGCGCCAATGCGGCACGTCGCGAGCAAATTGAACAGTTGATGACAGGTCGCGACTTGCCGTTGACCCTGCTCGATGGGCGCTCGCATTTGGCTCTGGCGGCCTGTGATGCAGTATTGATCGCATCCGGCACGGCTACCCTGGAAGCGCTGTTGTACAAGCGTCCGATGGTGGTGGCTTATCGCCTCGCACGGCTGACTTACTGGATACTCAAGCGTCTGGTTAAAAGCCCTTACGTGTCATTGCCCAACTTGCTGGCTCAACGGATGTTGGTGCCTGAGTTGTTGCAGGATGCGGCGACTCCAGAGGCATTGGCGCAAACGCTGTTGCCCTTGCTGGACGGTGGCGAAGAACAAACCCGGGGCTTTGACGAGATTCACCGCACATTGCGTCTCGACGCTTCCAATCAGGCCGCCAAAGCGGTGCTGGATCTGATTGCGCAATCAAAATGAGTAAAGTAACCATGCAAATCGGACTGGATTTCAATCTGGTCGATCTGGCCGAAGACCTTGTGGCCGGAGTCGATGAGGTGGGCCGCGGCCCGTTGTGCGGCGCGGTAGTGACAGCCGCGGTTATTCTCGACCCTGCGCGCCCTATTGCAGGGCTCAACGATTCGAAAAAGCTCACCGAAGCACGTCGCGAAAAACTCTACGACGAAATCTGCGAAAAAGCCCTGAGCTGGTGCATTGCCCGGGCTGAAGTTGAGGAAATCGACGAGCTGAACATTTTGCACGCCACCATGCTGGCCATGCAGCGTGCTGTCGAAGGTCTGAGTATTACGCCCAAGCTGGCCATGATCGATGGCAACCGTTGCCCCAAGCTGGCGATGCCCGCTGAGGCAGTGGTTAAAGGCGACAGCAAGGTGCCAGCGATTGCAGCGGCATCGATTCTGGCCAAGGTCAGTCGTGACCGCGAGATGGCAGCCTTTGAGCTGATCTATCCCGGCTACGGCATCGGCGGGCACAAAGGGTACCCGACTGCGGTACACCTTGAGGCGCTCGAGCGCCTTGGGCCTACACCGATTCATCGGCGTTCGTTTGGCCCGGTGCGTCGGGCATGGGAAGCCCGCGAGGCACTCGAGATTTAGCCCCAAGGCTGATGTTTTTGCCAAGGCCCGGTACAATCCGGGCCTTGTTGTTTCTCAAAGCTTATAGACAGGATCACCATGCCGGCTTCATTCGTTCACCTGCGCCTGCACACTGAATACTCCCTGGTCGATGGCCTGGTGCGGATCAAACCGCTGATCAAAACCCTGGCCGGCATGAACATGCCTGCCGTAGCGGTGACGGATCAGAACAACATGTGTTCGTTGGTCAAATTCTATAAAGCGGCCATGGGCGGCGGGATCAAGCCGATTTGTGGCGCTGACCTGTGGCTGTCGAACAAGGATCCGGAGAACCCGGTGAGCCGTCTCAGTCTTCTGGCGATGAACGGCGTCGGCTATCGCAATCTGACCGAGTTGATCTCCCGGGGCTTCATTGATGGCCAGCGTAACGGCCAGGTCATCATTGAGCGCGAGTGGGTGGCCGAAGCTGCAGAAGGCCTGATCATGCTCTCGTCAGCCAAAGAGGGTGAAATTGGCATCGCGCTGATCAGTGGCAACACTGAAGAGGCCGAGGTTCTGGCCCGCGAATGGATGACCGTATTCCCGGACCGGTTCTATCTCGAGGTTCAACGCACCAAACGCCCCAATGACGAAGAGCACTTGCACGCGGCAGTGGCGCTGGCTGAAACAGTCGGCGCGCCGCTGGTGGCGACCAACGATGTGCGTTTCCTCAAGCAAGAGGACTTCGAAGCTCACGAAACCCGTGTATGCATCGGTGAAGGCCGGGCGCTGGATGACCCGCGCCGCTCCAAGAACTACAGCGATCAGCAATATCTGAAAAGCGCCGAAGAAATGGCCGAGCTGTTCAGTGACTTGCCCGAAGCACTGGCCAACTCGGTAGAAATCGCCAAGCGCTGCAACATCGAAGTGAAGCTGGGCAAACACTTTTTGCCCAACTTCCCGATTCCCGATGGCATGACCATCGATGAGTACTTCCGCAAGGTGTCCTTTGACGGTCTGGAAGATCGCCTCAGCGTTCTGTTGCCCAAAGACACCACCGAAGATTACGACGCCCGGCGCCAGGTTTATGTTGACCGGCTGAATTTCGAGCTGGATATCATCATCCAGATGGGGTTTCCCGGCTACTTCCTGATCGTAATGGACTTTATCCAGTGGGCTAAAAGCAATGGCGTGCCCGTGGGGCCGGGTCGAGGGTCGGGTGCCGGCTCGCTGGTGGCTTATGTACAGAAGATCACAGACCTTGATCCGCTGGAATACGACCTGCTGTTCGAGCGATTCCTTAACCCGGAACGGGTATCGATGCCCGACTTCGACGTCGACTTCTGCATGGACGGTCGGGACCGGGTCATTGAGTATGTGGCCGAAAAATATGGCCGCAACGCAGTAAGCCAGATCATTACCTTTGGTTCGATGGCTGCCAAGGCGGTAATCCGTGACGTGGCGCGGGTGCAGGGCAAGTCCTACGGCTTGGCCGATCGACTGTCGAAGATGATTCCGTTCGAAGTCGGCATGACCCTGGAAAAAGCTTATGAGCAGGAAGAAATCCTGCGTGACTTTATCAAGGTCGATGAAGAAGCCGCTGAAATCTGGGACATGGCCCGCAAGCTTGAGGGCGTAGTCCGTAACGTCGGCAAGCACGCGGGTGGTGTGGTCATCGCGCCGACCAAACTTACCGACTTTTCGCCGATTTATTGCGACGAAGAGGGCGGTGGCCTGGTAACCCAGTTCGACAAGGACGACGTTGAGTCTGCCGGTCTGGTGAAGTTCGACTTCCTGGGGCTGCGGACCCTGACGGTCATCGACTGGGCGCTGAAAACCATCAACCGTGATCGCGCCAAGGTGGATGAACCACCCCTGGATATCGCCTTCATCCCGCTGGACGACAAGCCGACGTATCAACTGCTGCAGAAAGCTGAAACCACGGCGGTCTTCCAGCTTGAGTCGCGCGGCATGAAAGAGCTGATCAAAAAGCTCAAGCCCGACTGCCTGGAAGACTTGATTGCATTGGTGGCCCTGTTCCGTCCGGGGCCGCTGCAGTCAGGCATGGTTGATGACTTTATCAACCGTAAACACGGTCGCGCCGAACTGGCGTATCCGCATTCGGACTACCAGTACGAAGGCCTCAAGCCGGTATTGGCCCCGACCTACGGCATCATCCTGTATCAGGAACAGGTGATGCAGATTGCCCAGGTCATGGCTGGTTATACCCTCGGCGGCGCTGACATGCTGCGTCGGGCCATGGGTAAGAAAAAGCCCGAAGAAATGGCCAAGCAGCGCGGCGGCTTTATCGAAGGTTGTGCCAACAACAATATTGATGGCGACCTTGCCGGTAACATTTTTGACCTGGTAGAGAAATTTGCCGGTTATGGCTTTAACAAATCCCACTCTGCTGCCTACGGCCTTGTGTCGTACCAGACGGCATGGCTGAAAACCCATTACCCGGCACCGTTCATGGCTGCGGTACTGTCGGCGGATATGCACAACACCGACAAGGTCGTGACCTTGATCGAAGAAATTCGCACCATGAAGCTGCGTCTCGACGCGCCGGATGTGAATGCTTCGGAGTTCAAGTTCACGGTTAATGACGAGGGCCGGATCATTTACGGGCTGGGCGCCATCAAGGGCGTAGGCGAGGGGCCGGTAGAGGCTATCACCGAAGCTCGCCAGGACGGCCCGTTCACCGATTTGTTCGATTTCTGCGCCCGGGTCGACCTCAAGCGTATTAACAAACGAACGCTCGATGGTCTGATTCGTAGCGGAGCGCTGGACCGTCTCGGGCCGTTTTTCCATGATGAACCCAAGGCCTGGCAGGCGAGTATCGACCAGAACCGCGCAGTATTGCTGGCTGCAATGGAAGAGGCGATCAAGGCTGCGGAACAAACCGCGCGCACCCACGACAGCGGGCATGCCGACCTGTTTGGCGGCCTGTTCGTCGAGGCGGATGCCGATGTCTACGCCAATCATCGCAAAGCGAAAGAACTGACGCTTAAAGAGCGCCTCAAAGGCGAGAAAGATACTCTGGGCCTGTACCTGACAGGTCACCCGATTGACGAGTATGAAGGTGAAATTCGCCGTTTTGCCCGTCAGCGCATCATTGATCTCAAGCCGGCCCGGGATACCCAGACCGTCGCCGGCATGATCATCGCGTTGCGGGTCATGAAGAACAAAAAAGGCGACAAGATGGGCTTCATCACCCTCGACGACCGGTCGGGGCGGATTGAAGCATCGCTGTTTGCCGAGGCGTTCCATTCGGCACAGTCGCTGTTGCAGACCGATGCCATGGTGGTGGTCGAAGGTGAGGTCAGCAATGACGACTTCTCCGGCGGGTTGCGTTTGCGGGTCAAGCGGGTGATGAGCATGGAAGATGCCCGCACCAGCCTGGCCGAGAGCCTGCGTCTGAAAGTTGCACAGTCCGCGCTTAAAGGTGATCAACTGCGCTGGCTGGGCGATTTGTTCAAGAAACACCGCGGGGCGTGCCCGATCACTATGGAATACACCGGTGTGGGCGCCAAGGCGACGCTGCAGTTTGGCGAGACCTGGAGAATTGATCCGGCTGACAGCTTGATTCAAGCGTTGCGTGACCAGTTTGGGCGAGACAACGTCTTCCTCCAATACCGTTGACGGTCAGGGGTGCGAGAAGCGCCCTGACCTCGACCCGAATTTTTAATCTCGACCTGAGAGCGCCTGTCCCTTAAGGTAGGCGCGATACAGATCAACCGGCTGCCCCAGTTCGGTTAAAAACGCCAGCAAATGCTGGGTTTTAAATCTTCTGGCATGCTTTGCCGCCGACCCAAGACGGATGCTTATGAACCCGAATTTTCTTGATTTCGAACAGCCGATTGCTGACCTGCAAGCCAAAATCGAAGAGTTGCGCTTGGTTGGTAATGACAATTCGCTGAACATCAGCGATGAAATCTCTCGTCTGCAAGACAAAAGCAAAACGCTGACTGAAGATATTTTCGGCAAGCTGACCAGCTGGCAGATTGCCCGTCTGGCCCGTCACCCGCGCCGTCCTTACACGCTGGACTACATCGATCACATCTTCACCGAGTTCGATGAGCTGCACGGCGACCGTCACTTCTCGGACGACGCTGCCATTGTTGGCGGTATTGCCCGTCTGGACGATCAGCCAGTGATGGTGATTGGTCACCAGAAGGGCCGTGAAGTACGTGAAAAGGTACGTCGCAACTTCGGTATGCCGCGTCCTGAAGGCTACCGCAAGGCCTGCCGCCTGATGGAAATGGCCGAGCGGTTCAAGATGCCGATCCTGACTTTCATTGACACGCCTGGCGCTTATCCCGGGATTGATGCTGAAGAGCGCAACCAGAGTGAAGCGATTGCCTGGAACCTGCGTGTGATGTCGCGCCTCAAAACCCCGATCATCGCCACCGTAATCGGTGAAGGTGGTTCGGGCGGCGCATTGGCAATCGGCGTCTGCGATCAGTTGAACATGCTGCAGTACTCGACCTATGCGGTGATTTCGCCGGAAGGTTGTGCATCGATTCTGTGGAAAACCGCCGAAAAAGCGCCGGACGCTGCTGAAGCGATGGGCATTACCGCCGAGCGCCTGAAAGGTCTGGGCATTGTTGACAAGGTCATCACCGAGCCATTGGGTGGCGCGCACCGTGATCCGGTGGCGGCTTCCGCTTCGATTCGTGCCGAGCTGGCTTCTCAGCTGGACATGCTCAAAAAACTGGATCACGAAGCGTTGCTCAAGCGTCGCTATGAGCGCCTGATGAGCTACGGTCTCTGACAGGAGCATTGTAGGGGCGAGCTTGCTCGCGAGCTCTTCGTCGCTGCGTTGAAACGCTCGCGAGCAGGCTCGCTCCTACAGGATTGTGCGATGTCCAACCTCTCAATCCAGCTTCTCAAAGCCCTCGAGCCCTGGCGCAATGCCAGGGCCTGGCATGTAGCGTTCTCCGGCGGTCTTGATTCGACCGTGCTGCTGCATCTTCTCGCTCAACTGCGTCAAATCCATTCTCTGCCTCCTTTGAGTGCCATCCATGTCCATCATGGTCTTCAGGCTGCGGCAGATGCGTGGCCGGCTCATTGCCAGGCACTCTGTGATGATCTTGGAGTGCCGCTGCAGGTTGTGCGCGTGCACGTGCAAGCCGGAGCAAGCCTTGAGCGCGCTGCGCGTGATGCGCGCTACCAGGCGTTTGTGGCGCTTACCCAGGCGCAAGAAGTGCTGCTTACCGGCCAGCATCGCGATGATCAGGCCGAAACCTTTCTGTTTCGTCTGTTGCGCGGGGCGGGGGTGAGCGGGCTGGCTGCGATGCCGCATCAGCGTGGTCTGGGCGAAGGCGATCTATGTCGACCTTTGCTGGATGTTCCACGCGCTCATCTGGAGGCCTACGCGCAGGAACACAACCTGAGCTGGATTGAAGATCCATCCAATGTCCGCACCGACTTTTCGCGAAATTATTTGCGCCATGAGATTTTTCCGCTGCTGACCCGGCGCTGGCCGCAAGCCGCCGCCAGCATGGCCCGCAGCGCGTCCCACTGTGCCGAGGCACAGGGCTTGCTCGATGAACTGGCCCGGCAGGATCTGCAGGAGGCGGGATCTGTCAGCGAGTTTGACTGGCTAGGGTTGCAATCTTTGGAACTTGCGCCGATCACCAGCCTTTCTCCCGCCCGTCAACGTAACGCTTTGCGTCACTGGTTGGCTGCCCTAGGTCTATTGCCAGATACCGATCATTGGGCCGGCTGGGATGCCTTGCGTGATGCGCGTGCCGATGCGCAGCCGGTGTGGAAACTTGCCGAAGGCCAATTGCACCGTGCTGGCGGGAGAATCTGGTGGATGGCGGGTGACTGGCTGCGCCAGCCGATAGCTCCCATGCAATGGGATAATCCGCTTCTGCCACTGGCATTGCCGGGAAACGGTCAATTGCAATTGCTGGGGCAAGCTCCGGGTGGTTCGCTGCAAGTGCGCTATCGTCAGGGGGGCGAGGTGATGACGGTGAAAAATCGTGGTCATCGTGACTTGAAGCGACTGCTCAATGAGCAGGGGCTGCCATTGTTTGCCCGTGGCAGATTGCCGCTTCTGTACGTAAATGAGCAATTATTGGCAGTGGCAAACCTCCCGGGACTGGACTGCAGCCCCTGTGGACGCTGGCAATTGCAGTGGCTGCCAACTAAGAGCGATCAAGGTTTGAGCTGAAAGGGGGTTTCCGGTAGACTACGCTCCCTTCTTGATACAACTTCTGTAGATTCACCAGAATTGCAGATGTTGCCGATTACCAAGCAGTCTTTGCTGGGCGATTTTAAAAAAATGTGTGGCTTGTATCGAACCGGTGGTTTCCATCGGTCTGTTTCAACGCAGCAGTTTTTCGAAAGGTGCACTGTGACTAATGCTGGTGATTGGGGGCTTCGGCCTTCCTTCGCTTTCCCCGGCGGCTCTGACCGCTTTAACGCAGACTTCTAGGGTTTTTCATGACGCGCTACATCTTCGTCACGGGCGGTGTTGTTTCTTCATTGGGGAAAGGCATTGCCTCGGCTTCATTGGCAGCCATCCTGGAGGCGCGGGGACTTAAGGTCACCATGCTGAAGCTGGACCCCTACATCAACGTTGATCCGGGCACCATGAGCCCGTTCCAGCACGGTGAAGTGTTCGTCACACACGACGGCGCCGAGACCGACCTGGACTTGGGTCATTACGAGCGGTTTATCCGCACGACCATGACCCAGAACAACAACTTCACCACGGGCCGTGTTTACGAACACGTCCTGCGCAAGGAGCGCCGTGGTGATTACCTGGGTGCAACCATTCAGGTAATTCCGCACATCACCGACGAGATCAAGCGTCGAATCATCAAGGGCGCCGGCGATGCCGACGTAGCGATGGTTGAGATTGGCGGCACTGTGGGTGACATTGAGTCGCAACCGTTCCTCGAGGCAATCCGTCAGTTGCGCATCGAAGTAGGCGCCAAGCGCGCCATGCTGATGCACCTGACTCTGGTACCGTACATCGCCACTGCTGGCGAAACGAAAACCAAACCAACGCAACATTCGGTTAAAGAATTACGTTCCATCGGCCTGCAGCCAGATGTTCTGATCTGCCGTTCCGATCACCACGTCGATATTTCTTCGCGCCGCAAAATCGCGTTGTTCACCAACGTTGAAGAGCGTGCGGTGATTTCGCTGGAAGACGCCGACACCATCTACCGTATTCCGGGAATGCTGCACGCTCAGGGTCTGGATGATTTTGTCGTTGAGCGTTTCGGTCTGGAGTGCAACAGCGCCGACTTGTCCGAATGGGAGCAAGTGGTCGACGCCAAGCTCAATCCGGAGCACGAAGTCACCATCGCCATGGTCGGCAAGTACATGGAGCTGCTGGACGCGTACAAGTCGCTGATCGAAGCGATGAGCCACGCCGGGATTTCCAACCGTACCAAGGTCAACCTGCGTTATATCGATTCTGAAGACATCGAAAACAAAGGCACTGAACTGCTGGAAGGTGTCGATGCCATTCTGGTTCCGGGCGGCTTCGGTCTGCGCGGCGTAGAAGGCAAGATCACTGCGGTTCAATATGCTCGCGAAAACAAGGTGCCATACCTGGGTATCTGCCTGGGCATGCAAGTTGCCGTTATCGAGTTCGCACGTAACGTGCTGGGCTGGAAAGACGCCAACTCTACCGAGTTTGATCGCAACAGCGGCCACCCGGTTGTGGGCCTGATCACTGAGTGGGAAGACGCCACAGGTGCTGTTGAAACCCGTACCGAGACTTCGGATCTGGGCGGCACCATGCGTCTGGGTGCGCAGGATTGCCAGCTTACCGCCGGCTCTCTGGTTCACGACTGCTATGCCAAGGACGTGATCGTTGAGCGTCATCGCCATCGCTATGAAGTGAACAACAACCTGCTGCCTCAACTGATGGAAGCCGGCCTGAAAGTAACCGGTCGCTCCGGTGACGGCGCGCTGGTAGAAGTGGTTGAAGCACCGGATCATCCTTGGTTCGTCGCTTGCCAGTTTCACCCGGAGTTCACCTCCACGCCACGTGATGGCCATCCATTGTTCACAGGCTTCGTCAAGGCAGCATTGACGCAGCACGAGAAGAAGGCATAAACAGCATGGCGCAAAAGATAATCCGTGTAGGCAATATCGAAATTGCCAACGACAAGCCAATGGTCTTGTTCGGTGGTATGAACGTGCTGGAAAGCCGTGATATGGCCATGAAGGTGTGTGAAGAGTACGTGCGTGTTACCGAAAAGCTCGGTATCCCTTACGTATTCAAGGCCAGTTTCGACAAGGCCAATCGCTCCTCTGTCAGCTCTTACCGTGGCCCAGGCCTGGAAGAGGGCATGCGGATTTTTCAAGACATAAAAGCCGCCTTTGGTGTGCCGCTGATTACCGACGTCCACGAGCCTGCGCAGGCAGCCGTGGTCGCCGAAGTCTGCGACATCATCCAGTTGCCGGCTTTCCTGTCGCGTCAGACTGATCTGGTTGTGGCCATGGCCAAAACCGGTGCCGTGATCAACATCAAAAAAGCCCAGTTCCTTGCGCCTCAGGAAATGAAACACATCCTGAGCAAATGCGAAGAAGCGGGCAACGATCAGTTGATCCTCTGTGAACGCGGCTCCAGCTTTGGCTACAACAACCTTGTGGTCGACATGCTGGGCTTCGGCATCATGAAGCAGTTCGAATACCCGGTATTTTTCGACGTGACACACGCGCTGCAAATGCCCGGTGGTCGCTCGGACTCTGCCGGTGGTCGCCGCGCCCAGGTAACGGATCTGGCCAAGGCTGGCATCAGCCAGAGCCTTGCCGGTTTGTTCCTTGAAGCACACCCGGATCCTGACAATGCCAAATGCGACGGCCCTTGTGCCTTGCGTCTGGACAAGCTTGAGCCATTCCTGGCTCAACTGAAGTCGCTGGATGAGTTGGTCAAGAGTTTTCCAACAATAGAAACCGCGTAACCCTCGTTTCTCCGGTAAAGTACCGCACGATTTCTCGGGCCCCAGGGCCCGAGCCTTATCGTCCGCAAGGCTGCCTGTTAATTAGTCCCTGTCGGCGATAACAATATTTCCCTCAGCTGCGTCGTTTTCGTCAACTTTGGAGTGTTTACAACAATGGCAAAAATCGTCGACATCAAAGGTCGTGAAGTTCTCGATTCCCGTGGCAACCCCACTGTGGAAGCGGATGTGCTTCTCGATAACGGCATCATCGGCAGTGCTTGCGCGCCTTCCGGTGCTTCCACCGGTTCCCGTGAAGCGCTGGAACTACGTGATGGCGACAAGAGCCGTTACCTGGGCAAGGGCGTTTTGAAAGCCGTTGCCAACATTAACGGCCCGATTCGCGATTTGCTGCTGGGTAAAGACCCGGTTGATCAAAAAGCGCTGGACCACGCGATGATTGCGCTGGACGGCACTGAAAACAAAGGTTCTCTGGGTGCTAACGCCATCCTCGCTGTATCCCTGGCTGCTGCCAAGGCTGCTGCTCAGGACCAGGACCTGCCGCTGTACGCACACATCGCCAACCTGAACGGCACACCGGGTGTTTACTCGATGCCGGTACCGATGATGAACATCATCAACGGTGGCGAGCACGCTGATAACAACGTCGACATTCAAGAGTTCATGGTTCAGCCGGTGGGCGCCAAGACTTTTTCCGACGCGCTGCGCATGGGCACTGAAATCTTCCATCACCTCAAAGCTGTTCTCAAGGCTCGTGGCCTGAGCACTGCAGTGGGCGATGAAGGTGGTTTCGCACCTAACCTGGCTTCCAACGAAGATGCACTGAAAGTGATCTCCGAAGCTGTTGCCAACGCTGGCTACACCTTGGGCACAGATGTGACCCTGGCGCTGGACTGCGCGGCCAGTGAGTTCTACGAAGACGGCAAGTACAACCTGTCGGGCGAAGGCCAGGTATTCAACTCGGAAGGTTTCGCCGAGTATCTGAAAGGCCTGACCCAGCGTTACCCGATCATCTCCATTGAAGACGGCCTGGACGAGTCTGACTGGGATGGCTGGAAAATCCTGACCGACAAGATTGGTGAGAAAATTCAGCTGGTAGGTGACGACCTGTTCGTAACCAACACCAAGATCCTGAAAGAAGGCATCGATAAAAAGATCGCCAACTCGATCCTGATCAAATTCAACCAGATCGGCACCCTGACCGAAACCCTGGAAGCTATCCAGATGGCCAAGGCCGCTGGTTACACTGCTGTGATTTCGCACCGTTCCGGTGAAACTGAAGACTCCACCATTGCCGATCTGGCGGTGGGTACTTCGGCTGGCCAGATCAAGACCGGCTCTCTGTGCCGTTCGGATCGCGTGTCCAAGTACAACCAATTGCTGCGTATCGAAGAGCAACTGGGTGCAAAAGCCAAGTACAACGGTCGCAGCGAGTTTCGCGGCTAAGCAGTTGGTGGTAAAAAGACAGCAGGTTATGTAGGAATATTCGCTCAAGCGAGTCTTTTAACACTAACCTGAATGTGTACAAGCCTGGGTCTTCCAGGCTTTGTACTATTGGTTGTTTACGTTTTTCGGCATGGCTGTCTTTTCACTGGATACCTGATATTCGATGCGCAGTCCCAATTGGTTGTTTCTCATCTTGCTCTTGCTGCTGGCTGGCCTACAGTATCGCCTGTGGGTGGGGAATGGCAGTTTGGCGCAGGTTACCGACCTGACGCAGCAAATCGCCGATCAGCATGCTGAAAACGAAGTATTGCTGGAGCGCAACCGCGTGCTGGATGCGGAAGTGCTTGAGTTGAAAAAAGGCATGGAGACCGTTGAAGAGCGTGCTCGCCATGAGTTGGGCATGGTCAAGGAGGGCGAAACCCTCTACCAGTTGGCCCAATGAGTTATCCGTCACCGGCCTTCTGGGCCGTGATTCCTGCCGCGGGCGTTGGTGCCCGTATGGCCGCGGACCGTCCCAAGCAGTACTTGCAGCTGGGCGGGCGCAGTATTCTGGAACACAGCATCGGCTGTTTCCTCGATCATCCGGGTCTCAAGGGGCTGGTGGTCAGTGTCGCTAGCGATGACCCTTTTTGGCCTTCCTTGCCTTGCTCCGTCGATCCACGGATCGCACGGGTAGAGGGTGGGCGCGAGCGTGCCGATTCGGTGCTCAATGCGTTGCTGCACCTGCATGCGCTGGGGGCATCCGATGAAGATTGGGTATTGGTGCACGATGCTGCACGACCCAACCTGTCCCGTGAGGATCTGGACAAATTGTTGAGTGAGCTGGCCCTCGACCCGGTCGGTGGTTTGCTGGCAGTTCCCGCGCGGGACACGCTCAAGCGGGTCGACAAGAATGGCCGGGTGCTCGAAACCGTAGACCGCAGTTTGATCTGGCAGGCATATACGCCGCAGATGTTCCGCCTGGGTGCATTGCACCGTGCCCTGGCTGATAGCCTGGTCGCCGATGCGAAGATCACTGACGAAGCATCCGCAATGGAGTGGGCCGGGCTGGCGCCGCGTCTGATCGAGGGCCGTTCGGACAACATTAAGGTGACGCGCCCTGAAGACCTCGAGTGGTTGCGCTTGCGCTGGGCTAATCGCTGATCCTACAGGTCTTTAACCCAAATACTCTTCCCGCTGGGCCAATCCTTCCTTCAGATAATCCACCAGCTTCCTGACCTTGGGCGACAAGTGCCGTTGCTGCGGGTACAGGGCCCAAACCGCAGTATTGGGTGGTTGATGAGCTTCAAGCAAAGACACCAGCGCTCCAGTCTTTAAATGCTCCAGCACATAATAGTCCGGTAACTGACACAACCCGACGCCCAGCAGGGTTGCGTCCAGTACCGCCTGCCCACTGTTGCAGCGCCAATTGCCTTGCACCCTTTGCGAAAACTCTCGTCCGTCCAGCTGCAATTGCCAGAGATCCGAACTGCCAATCAGACAATTGTGGCGGCTCAGTTCTGACAGGCTGTGAGGACGACCGTAATGCGCCAGATAAGAGGGCGATGCGCACAAGTACATACGTCTTGGTGCCAGGCGGGTAGCGACCAGTCGCGAGTCCTGCAGCCGGCCCAGGCGAATGGCCAGGTCGAGACTCTCATGCACCAGGTCCAACGGGCGATTGCTCAGTTCAATGTCGACCCGTAACTGCGGGTACAACCCCATAAAACGCGTCACCAGCGGCACAATAAAACGCTCTCCATAGGCCACCGCGCAAGTCATTCGCAGCATGCCTTTGGGTTCGCTGGCCAGATCACCGACTGCACGCAACGCTTCTTCGCGGCCATCTTGCAAGCGCTGACAGTGCTGTAAAAAAGTTTGTCCGGCCTCGGTCAGGGTCACCCGTCGCGTACTGCGATAAAACAGGCGGGTTTGCAGGCGCTCCTCGAGGCGGGCTACCTGGCGGCTTATGTGCGATGAGGAAACCCCAAGACGCTCGGCAGCGGCGGTAAATTGCCCGCATTCTGCTACGGCGACAAACTCGTCAATGCCTTCCCAGCGGCTCTCACTCACGACTTATTATCCCTGTATGGCAATAATGTTTTGCTTTTGTCTGGATTATTAATCAGTCAGCGCTGATTTACACTCGGTATTCTGTTTTAACTTTGCTGGAGTCGATTGATGATCAAGTCACGTGCTGCCGTAGCCTTCGAGGCCAAAAAACCGCTGGAAATCGTGGAAGTTGACGTTGCCATGCCCAAGGCGGGTGAAGTGCTGCTGCGGGTGGTGGCTTCCGGTGTATGCCACACCGATGCCTACACCTTGTCGGGGGCTGATCCGGAGGGCATCTTTCCGTCGATTTTGGGCCATGAAGGCGGCGCTGTAGTTGAGGCGATCGGCGAAGGTGTTACTTCCGTGGCAGTGGGCGATCACGTCATCCCGCTGTACACGCCAGAGTGCCGCAAGTGCAAATTCTGCCTGTCAGGCAAGACCAACCTGTGTCAGGCGATTCGCGCCACTCAAGGCAAAGGCCTGATGCCGGATGGCACTACGCGTTTCTCCTACAAGGGGCAGCCAATTTTCCATTACATGGGCACTTCTACGTTTTCGGAGTACACCGTGCTCCCGGAAATCTCGGTGGCCAAGATTCAAAAAGACGCGCCGCTGGAGAAGGTTTGCCTGCTCGGTTGCGGCGTCACCACTGGCATTGGTGCGGTGATCAATACTGCCAAGGTCAAGCCGGGCGACACCGTCGCCATCTTCGGTCTGGGCGGCATCGGCCTTTCAGCGGTGATCGGCGCAGTAAAAGCCAAGGCTGCACGGATCATTGCCATCGATATCAACCCGGCCAAATTTGAAATCGCCAGGCAACTGGGCGCAACCGATTGCGTCAACCCGAAGGATTTTGATCGCCCGATCCAGGAAGTAATAGTCGACATGACTGACGGTGGAGTCGACTTTTCTTTCGAGTGCATCGGCAATGTGCAGTTGATGCGTGCGGCACTGGAGTGCTGCCACAAAGGATGGGGCGAGTCCGTGATCATCGGCGTGGCCGGTGCCGGTCAGGAAATTTCGACCCGTCCCTTCCAGCTGGTGACCGGTCGCGTCTGGCGTGGTTCGGCATTTGGTGGCGTGCGCGGTCGCACTGAATTGCCAAGCTATGTCGACATGGCGCAAACCGGAGAGATCCCGCTGGACACCTTCATCACCCACACCATGGGGCTGGAAGACATCAACAAGGCATTCGACCTGATGCACGAAGGCAAAAGCATTCGTACGGTCATCCATTTCTGATAAGCAGCGGCATGCGCGCAATACGGTGGAAAAACCGCCGTATTGCTCATGTGGGAGCCGGCCGGCTCCCACAGGTAATGAGTTCTTCTCTTGAAGCCTGGAGCTGCCTCTATGACTCTTGAAAATATTTCCTGCCAGAAAAGCTTCGGCGGCTGGCACAAGCGCTACCGGCACCGTTCTGAGGTGCTGGGTTGCGACATGGTGTTTGCCGTGTATTTGCCGCCCCAAGCCGAGCAGGGCGCCAGGCTGCCGGTGTTGTACTGGCTGTCGGGTTTGACCTGTACCGATGAAAATTTCATGCATAAGGCCGGCGCGATGAAAATGGCTGCCGAGCTGGGGCTGATTATCGTGGCGCCGGACACCAGCCCCCGTGGTGACGGTGTGCCGGATGATCCGGATGGCGCCTGGGATTTCGGCCTGGGTGCAGGTTTTTACCTGAACGCTACTCAGCAGCCTTGGGCCCAGCATTACCGCATGCATGATTATGTAGTGCAGGAATTGCCGGCATTGGTTGAAGCGCATTTCCCTGCGTCGCAAAAACGCGGGATCAGCGGGCATTCGATGGGGGGGCACGGGGCATTGGTTTGTGCGTTGCGCAATCCGGGGCGCTATCTGTCGGTGTCAGCCTTTGCGCCCATCAGTAACCCTATGGATTGCCCTTGGGGGCAAAAAGCCTTCTCCGGCTATCTTGGGGATGAGCGTACCCGCTGGCGCGAGTGGGATGCGTGCGCCTTGATCAGCGAAGCCCGGGAAAAACTGCCGCTGTTGGTTGATCAAGGCGACCGCGATGACTTTCTGGCTGTACAGCTCAAGCCCGAGGCTCTGCAACAGGCTGCAAAACAGGCGGGCCATCCGCTGACCTTGCGCTTGCAACCGGGCTACGACCACAGCTATTTTTTCATCGCCAGCTTTATTGACGACCACTTGCGTCACCACGCGAGCGCACTAAGCGCTTAATAGTGGGTAGAATCACGCCCTGACTTAATCGGGGCGTTTTTTTATGCGTATTGGCCACGGCTATGATGTGCACTGTTTTGCTGAAGGCGATTTTATAACCTTGGGCGGCGTGCGGATCCCTCACAAATTTGGCCTGTTGGCCCACTCTGATGGCGACGTGCTGTTGCACGCGCTCAGCGATGCTCTGCTGGGTGCGGCGGCGCTGGGCGACATCGGCAAGCACTTTCCGGACACAGATCCGACGTTCAAGGGGGCCGATAGCCGCGTCTTGTTGCGTCATGTCGTAGGTCTGATCCATGCCAAAGGTTGGAAAGTCGGCAATGTCGACAACACCATCATTGCCCAGGCGCCAAAAATGGCGCCGCATATTGAAACGATGCGCGCGCTGATTGCGGCGGATCTCGAGGTTGATTTGGACCAGGTAAACGTTAAAGCCACCACCACCGAAAAGCTCGGCTTTGTCGGTCGTGAAGAAGGCATCGCAGTGCATTCCATCGCGTTGTTGGTTCGCGGATGAACGAGTTTGATCTGCTGGGGCCGTTGGCTTATGGCGAGCCTTTGGGCACTGCGGTGCTCAAGGCCACGGCTGAAGACTTCCAGGTTGATGAAGTGCTGGATATTCCGTTGTCCGGAGACGGCGAGCATCTGTGGCTGTGGGTCGAGAAGCGTGGACTTAATACTGAAGAAGCCGCGCGGCGTATCGCCAAGGCCGCAGGTGTGCCGCTGCGTACAGTCAGTTACGCCGGCTTGAAAGACCGTCAGGCGCTGACCCGTCAATGGTTCAGCGTGCAGTTGCCGGGCAAGGCCGATCCTGACCTGTCTGGCGCTGAAAACGACACGCTTAAAATTCTGAAAAGCACACGCCACAAACGCAAGTTGCAACGGGGCGCCCATGCCGCCAACGGTTTCACCTTGCGTTTGACGCAACTGGCCGGGGACAAGGATGCGCTGGCGCAACGTCTTGAACTGATCGCCAAACAGGGCGTACCGAATTATTTCGGTAGCCAGCGTTTCGGCTGGCAGGGCGGTAACCTGGGTGAGGCCCGTGATTATGCTGCGCGCAAGGCTTTGCCTGAGCAGCGAAACGTACGCTCGCGGCTGTTATCCACCGCACGCAGTTATCTGTTCAATCAGGTGCTGGCGGCGCGGGTGGCCGATGGTAGCTGGCAGCGTGCACAGGTAGGTGATTTGCTGGCCTTTACCGATAGCCGCAGTTTTTTTCCGGCAGGTGAGGCTGAATGCAGCGATCCGCGACTGGCCATTCTCGATCTTCACCCCACTGGCCCGCAGTGGGGTGAGGGGGATTCGCCAACTACCGGCGCTACCCATGGGCTGGAGCAGTCAATTGCAGAGCGTGAAGCTGATTTGCGTGACTGGCTGGTTCGAGCAGGCATGAGCCATGAGCGCCGTATCCTGCGGCTGCCCATTGGCCGGTTGACGTGGCATTATCCGGAACCTGACATTCTGCAACTGGAATTTGTTCTGCCGGCCGGATGCTTCGCTACTGTCCTGGTGCGCGAACTAGTTGATCTGGTGCCTTTGGGTCAAACGGACAGCCTATGCGTATTCTGATTTCAAACGATGATGGGGTCGCGGCCCCGGGTCTGGCCGCGCTTTATGGCGCGCTGGCCGATTATTGCGAGTGCGTGGTAATCGCGCCCGAGCAAGACAAAAGCGGGGCGAGCAGTTCGCTGACGCTGGATCGGCCCTTGCATCCGCACACCCTGGCCAATGGCTTTATCAGCATTAATGGTACGCCTACCGATTGCGTTCACCTGGGCCTTAACGGCTTGCTGGAGCAGCAACCGGACATGGTGGTCTCGGGCATCAACCTGGGTGCCAATCTGGGGGATGATGTGCTGTATTCCGGCACTGTGGCTGCGGCGCTTGAAGGGCGCTTTCTGGATCGACCTTCGTTCGCGTTTTCTTTTGTGTCACGTCAACTGGACAATTTGCCGACGGCGGCCTATTTCGCCCGTAAGCTGGTTGAAGCTCATGCGGTGCTGGATTTACCGCCGCGTACGGTCCTCAACGTGAATATTCCTAACCTGCCGCTCGAGAAAATCCGCGGTATTCAACTCACGCGTCTGGGGCATCGTGCCCGTGCTGCTGCCCCGGTACGTGTTGTTGATCCTCGGGGCAAGGCCGGCTACTGGATTGCGGCTGCTGGCGATGCTGAAGACGGAGGTCCGGGAACGGATTTTCATGCCGTGATGCAGGGCTATGTTTCGATCACGCCGCTGCAACTGGACCGTACTTTTGGTGATGGCTTCAAAAGCCTCGGTGTCTGGCTGGAGGGTATGGGCTGATGGGGCGCGAACAGGATGGCCTGATGCATCGCGGCATTGGCATGACCTCCGAGCGCACCCGGGAGCGGCTTATTCAGCGCCTGCGTGAAGAGGGCATCGTTAACCAGAAAGTGCTTGAGGTTATTCGGCGTACGCCTCGGCATCTGTTTGTTGATGAAGCATTGGCGCACCGGGCCTACGAAGACACAGCGCTACCGATAGGCAACAACCAGACCATCTCCCAGCCTTATATGGTGGCCCGCATGAGCGAGTTGCTGCTTGAGGACGGTCCGCTGGACAAGGTGATGGAGATTGGGACCGGCTCGGGCTACCAAACCGCGGTTCTGTCGCAACTGGTTGAACGGATATTTTCGGTAGAGCGGATCAAGGTGTTGCAGGATCGGGCCAAGGAGCGACTGCTTGAGCTCAACTTGCGCAACCTGGTGTTCCGGTGGGGTGATGGTTGGGAAGGCTGGCCTGCGCTGGCGCCTTATAACGGCATCATCGTGACAGCAGTGGCGACCGATGTGCCGCAGGCGTTGCTGGATCAACTGGCTCCCGGGGGGCGTCTGGTGATCCCGGTGGGTTCGGGTGAAGTGCAGCAATTGATGCTGATCGTGCGCGAAGAACACGGCTTTGCCCGTCGCGTGATCGGCAATGTGCGTTTTGTGCCATTGCTCAACGGGCCGTTGGCCTGAGTCTTTGTTTGGCCCTGCTGAATTATAGGGCCGGGCGCAGGTCATACTGCGCAGCGGCCGGGCTCTGCCATTGCCTGATTTTTTATGATGCGGCTTTGCAATCTGTAAGCTGCGTAGCCAGTTATACTTGCGACAAACCATGGCCAGTACTGGCGTTCTAATATTTAGCCATCTTCAAAGGGAGCGGCGGGTGAGTCTCACAGTCATTGCGCAGCGTATGGATATCAAAAGCTATCACAGGCTGGTGGTCGGTCTACTACTGAGTGCCACACTGGTTTTGTTGGCAGCGTGTTCCAGCACAACCAAGAACGGCGTGAGTGTGGTTGACCGCAATGGGGTGGCCCAGCGTCCGGCAGTAACCACCGGGCAATACGTCGTGCGCCGTGGCGACACCTTGTTCTCGATTGCTTTTCGTTACGGCTGGGACTGGAAGGCCCTGGCAGCGAAAAACAACATTGCGGCTCCTTTCACTATTGTCCCAGGTCAAACAATTCGCTTTGACGGGCGTGCCGGAACCTTGCCGGCAAGTGGCACCACAACCACCGTCGTATCGTCTTCTGCAGGCAGCAAGACCACGGTAATCAAGCGTCAGGGCGCAACAGCTGCTGCGCCAGCGCCAGTAGCGGCACTGCCTGCAGGCCCTGCGCCAAAAGGCTGGGGCTGGCCTTCAAATGGCATTTTGATTGGCAAATTTTCTTCAAACGGTAGTTTGAATAAAGGTATTGATATCGCCGGTGATTTGGGACAGCCTGTTTTGGCTGCGTCTGATGGATCAGTTGTTTACGCTGGCAGTGGATTGAGGGGCTACGGCGAATTAATCATCATCAAACACAGTGATACCTACGTCAGTGCATACGGTCACAACCGTAGGCTGTTGGTTCGGGAGGGACAGCAGGTCAAGGTCGGACAGACAATTGCCGAAATGGGGTCAACTGGTACAGACCGGGTGAAACTTCACTTTGAGATTCGCCGCCAAGGTAAACCTGTAGATCCACTGCAATTCCTTCCACGACGTTGATCGGTTACCAGCCTGTTCCTGATGTAGTTAAGGAACAGGCTCCAGCGTTGCCAAGGATATAGGCGATGCTTGAGCTTGAGGTCGAACTCACCAAAGGACTACAACAATGGCTCTCAGTAAAGAAGCGCCGGGGTTTGACATCGACGATGAGGTGCTCCTTATGGACTCCGGCATCGACAGAGAATTGATGTCAGAAGAAGACGACACCACCCCTACACCCCGGACCAAGTCCAAAAAAGCGACCGCTACAAAACAACACAAGTACATTGACTACACCCGGGCGCTCGATGCGACCCAGCTGTACCTCAATGAAATTGGCTTTTCCCCGTTACTCTCCCCTGCAGAAGAAGTTCACTTCGCGCGCCTTTCGCAAAGCGGAGATCCGGCCGGCCGCAAACGCATGATTGAAAGTAACTTGCGACTGGTGGTGAAAATCGCCCGACGCTATGTCAATCGTGGGCTATCGCTGCTGGATCTGATTGAAGAGGGCAACCTGGGGCTGATTCGGGCAGTCGAAAAGTTTGACCCCGAACGCGGATTCCGCTTCTCGACATACGCCACCTGGTGGATCCGCCAAACGATTGAACGGGCGATCATGAACCAGACCCGCACAATCCGTTTGCCGATCCATGTCGTTAAAGAGCTCAATGTCTACTTGCGAGCCGCGCGGGAACTTACGCAAAAGCTCGATCACGAACCTTCCCCTGAAGAAATCGCCAATCTGCTCGAAAAACCCGTCTCGGAGGTCAAGCGCATGCTTGGGCTGAATGAGCGGGTGTCCTCGGTAGATGTTTCTCTAGGCCCTGATTCTGATAAAACCCTGCTCGATACCCTGACAGATGATCGACCTACAGATCCTTGCGAGCTGCTTCAGGACGATGACTTGTCACAAAGTATTGACCAGTGGCTGTCTGAACTTACAGACAAGCAGCGCGAGGTGGTGATTCGCCGGTTCGGGCTGCGTGGTCATGAAAGCAGCACTCTTGAAGACGTTGGCCTGGAAATTGGCCTGACGCGCGAACGTGTTCGGCAGATTCAAGTAGAGGGGCTCAAGCGTCTGCGAGAAATCCTTGAACGCAACGGTTTGTCCAGTGAGTCGTTGTTTCAATAACAGGCGTCCTGATAGCTAAAAAACCCCGAATTATTCGGGGTTTTTTTATGCATGCACAATCTGGATCAATGCCCGCCCGAGGGGTTTTTTATGTACGCGCGGGCCGCGGGTTACTTTCAAATGTGCAGTCAGGGACCGTGGGGAAGTTTATCTGTCAGGGGCTGTAAGCCTTTGCTTACTTTTTATGTAAGCCAAGTGCGGAAAGGGACTTGCAGATAGTCTTTTTGTTACTTAAATATATTTTAACTTGTTGAATTTAAAAGGTTTTATACTTTTTTAAAAACTGATCTGCAATAACAAATCCTAACTGATGTGCTTGCAGCCATTTTTAAAGGCTTTAGTATCTCAACTGTGTCGACGGATCGACACAGTGCTCAAGGATGAACGCTGAAGGACATCGCATGATGCGATTCATCAGGATGATGAAAGGGATAAAAGGGAATAGGGAAAAAATGTGGGCGGGTCAAACCGCCCCTTTTTTTTGCCTTGAAAAATGTGTTCGCAGTTGCAGCCATGTTGACGGACCGTTCACCCGAATAAAATGCAAAACGCCCAAGGCCATGGCCTTGGGCGTTTTTCGTAGCAGGTGTGAAACCTGTTCAGGATGAACCCGTTCCCGCTCTGCGATTACAGCGTTGGATAGTCGATATAGCCGACAGGACCTTTGGCATAGAAGGTCTCTGGATGCGCTTCATTGAGCGGTGCATCGGCCTTCAGGCGTGCTGGCAGGTCTGGGTTGGCAATGAATGGCACACCGAATGCGACAGCATCGGCTTTACCCGCTGCGATCCAGGCATTGGCGCTGTCTTTTGTGAAGCGCTCATTGACGATGTACGGGCCGCCAAAGGCTGCCTTGAGCTGCGGGCCGAGGCTGTCTGCCGCTTCATGCTCGCGGGCACAGATATAGGCGATGCCGCGCTTGCCGAGTTCACGGGCTACATAACCAAAGGTTTCAGCCAGATTCTCATCACCCATGTCATGCAGGTCGGCACGTGGCGACAAATGCACGCCAACGCGGCCCGCGCCCCAGATATCAATGGCGGCATCGGTGACTTCCAGTAACAGACGAGCGCGGTTCTCGACTGAACCTCCGTATTGGTCAGTGCGCGTGTTGGTGCTGCTTTGCAGGAACTGATCGAGCAAGTAACCATTGGCGCCATGGATTTCTACGCCGTCAAAACCTGCGGCCTTGGCGTTCTCGGCACCGGTGCGGTAAGCCTCGACAATGTCTGCAATCTCGGCGGTTTCCAGTGCGCGTGGCGTCGGGAAATCAACCATCGGGCGCACCAGGCTTACATGGCCTTTGGCTGCAATGGCGCAGGGTGCAACAGGGGCTTCCCCGTTCAGATAGATCTCGTGGGAGATCCGGCCAACGTGCCACAACTGCAGCGCGATACGGCCACCGGCCGCGTGTACCGCCTTGGTGATGTTGGTCCAGCCTCGGACCTGGTCGGCAGACCAGATGCCAGGGGTGTCAGGGTAGCCAACGCCCATCGGCGTTACCGAAGTGGCTTCGCTCAGGATCAGGCCTGCTGACGCGCGCTGAACGTAATATTCAGCCATCAGCGCGTTTGGAACCCGCCCTTCATCGGCGCGGCAGCGGGTGAGGGGGGCCATGATGATGCGGTTAGGCAGTTCAAGGTCGCCCAGCTTGATCGGATCGAAAATCGTGGTCATTTATGCAGCCCTCGCAAGGATTAGTGTGTGGTAGCAGCCAGCTCGGAATTGCCGTTCTGGCGAAAAGTAATCAGGGTGACCAGCAGCGCCAGCACGGCTAAAGCCGCGGCAGCGAGTGGCACGCTGGTGAGGCCGAAGCCGTGGGCAATCACGCTGCCGCCAACCCAGGCACCCAGCGCGTTACCGATGTTGAATGCACCGATGTTCAGCGTGGACACCAGATTGGGGGCGGCCTTGCCGAAGGTCACAACGTTCACTTGCAGCGCGGGTACGGCGGCAAACGACGCGGTGGCCCACAGGAACAATGTGATCTCGGTCGGAATCAGGGCGACGCTGGTCCAGCTCAGTACGGTCGAAATAACCGCCATTGAGATGAATACGCCGATCAATGTGGCAGCCAGGCGCTTGTCGGCCAGCTTGCCGCCGATGATGTTGCCCACCGTCAGGCCCAGGCCGATCAGCAGCAGGGTCCAGGTCACGCCTTTTGGCGAGACACCGGTGACATCACCCAGCAACGGCGCGACGTAAGTGAACAGGGTGAACATCGACGCGGAAAACAGCGCCGTCATGCTTAACGAGAGCCAGATCCCGGCCCCCTTGAGTGCGGCCAGTTCGGCACGCATGTCGAGTTTCTCTTCATCGCGCCTGGCGGGAAGAAAGCGGATCAGGCCAATCAGCGCTATTACGCCAATCACGGTTACTGCGAAAAACGTCGAACGCCATCCTGCTGCCTGGCCGAGGGCGGTCCCCAAGGGCACGCCCAGCACGTTTGCCAGGGTCAGGCCGGTGAACATCAGCGCCACTGCCGAAGCGCGTTTGTTGGCAGGCACCAGGCCTGCAGCCACGACCGAACCAATACCAAAGAACGCGCCATGGCACAGGGCCGTTACCACACGGGCAAACATCAGTACGTTGTAATCACTGGCCAGTGCGCAGAGCAGGTTACCGATGATGAATATCACCATCAGCGCTACCAGCGCGGCCTTGCGCGGCAATTTGGCGGTGGCCAGTGCCATGAACGGGGCTCCGATAGCTACACCCAGGGCATAACCGGTCACGAGCCAGCCTGCTCCCGGGATCGAAACCCCGAGGTCCGCGGCGACATCGGGCAACAACCCCATGATCACGAACTCTGTGGTCCCGATGGCGAAAGCGCTGAGCGCCAGAATGAGTAGCGAGAGAGGCATTGGAAATCCTTGTTAAAGCTCTTGGTTCATTGTCGCGAGGAAAGCCTTGATGGTTTCCTCATTACGTTTGAAAAAGTGCCACTGGCCAACCTTCTGGCTAGTGATCAGACCGGCGCGTTGCAGGGTGGCGAGATGGGCAGAGACAGTGGATTGCGACAGGCCGAAACGTTGGTCGAACTGCCCGGCGCAGACGCCGTGTTCGGTGCTGTGATGCTGGTCGGGGAACTCCACTTGCGCGTTTTTAAGCAGGCAAATGATTTCTCGGCGTACTGGGTGTGCCAGCGCTTTTATTATTTCGTCGAGGTCGATCGGCATGATGGCGGTGCTCATTGAGATGCAGCGTTATATCGCGATAAGGCGAACTTTAAATCGTTATATCGCGATATACAAATATGATTTTGTTCTGGCTTCAGATTAAATCGATATATCGGGTTATAACGATATTGGTGTGGCAGTGGTAAACTGCCCGGCATGAATTATCTCGCACATCTGCACCTTGGCGGCCAGCGTCCTGAAGAATTACTCGGAAGCCTGTACGGCGACTTTGTCAAAGGACGGCTGCAAGGTGAGTACAGTCCACAAATCGAAGCTGCGATCCAGCTGCATCGCAGCATTGATGTGTTTACCGATGCACACCCCCTGGTCGACCGGTCGCTGTCGCGTTTCAGCCAGACTCGCAGGCGCTATGCCGGCATTGTGCTTGACGTTTTTTTCGACCATTGCCTGGCCCGGGACTGGGCACAGTACGGCGAAGGCCCCCTGGATCGCTTTACCTCGGGGTTCTACCGGGTGCTGGTGGCGCAGCCGCAATTGCCCAGGCGTCTGGCCGCCATCGCTCCACACATGGCCGCGCATGACTGGCTGGGGTCGTATCGCGACTTTTCGGTGTTGGAGCAGGTATTCAAAGGCATTGCGCGACGTCTTTCACGGCCCGAAGAGTTGGCCGGGGCGATGGCGGACCTCAATGCTCTTTATGAACCCTTGAGTGAAGATTTTCGGGCGTTTTATCCGCAGCTGCAGAGTTTTGCTGCGCAGCAGCGGTCAGTGTCGTCTTGATCGCCCGGGTTTAAACCTGCGCCACGCACGCCCGGCCCGCTGCCGCATAGAGGGCGGGTCACCACTCCCCGTATCGCCTCCTGCGCTCTAAAAGCCAGCACCGCACGTTCCTGCTGGTGACAGGCAATGGGCTCAAGCAGGTGAATCTCGACATCGGCCTGATCATGGCGAAACAAGCGCAACAAATGGGACAGCAAATCATCATCGCCAATAAACGGTGCAACCATATCGGCCTCACCATCGCGTAAATAGCGAATGGCGACTGGCTGCAGCGGCACTCGACTGTCAATGGCTGCCGACAGCAAGCGTCCATGAAAGGTACGTACGGAGCGTCCATCGGTGGTGGTGCCTTCGGGAAACATCAGCAAGGGCAGCTGTTGTTGCAAATGCTGGCTCATTTGCTGGCGAATCAGCTGGCTGTCGCCCGCCCCCCGGCGAATGAACAGGCTGCCGGCCTTGACCGCCAGCCAGCCTGCCACTGGCCAGCCGCGGACTTCGGCCTTGGACAGGAAAGACAGCGGCGTCAGCTGCCCGAGCAGGGCAATGTCAGTCCAGGACACGTGGTTGCTGACCCAGAGCATTGGCACTGTCGGCACCTCACCGAGCACCTTGACGCGAAAGGGCAGGGCATCACATAGCCGGGTCATAAAAAACTGCGACCAGCGTTGTCGACGGGCCATCGTACCGTCGAGGTGCAAACGCTCCATCAGCCCGAACAGACTTGCCATGCCCAAGCCCAGGCCGACCACGGCGAGAACCCGTGCCACACGCCCATATTGGCGCAGGCGATTCATTACATCGCCGCCTTGAAGTGACGGGCATAACGCGGGCACAACTCGTCACGCTTGAGCAGGATAAAAACATCGGCTACCTGAAAGTCCTCATCCCAGCACGGCTCGCCACAGATCTTGGCGCCCAGGCGCATGTAGGCCTTGAGCAACGGCGGCATTTCGGTGATGACATTGGCTGGAATATCCAGAGCCGGTAGCGGCTTTTTGGGCTCTGCGCGCACGTGTTCGGTGCTCAGATAGCGTTCGCGCAAACGCTGCATGATCGCCTGTGCCTGGATGCCGCCGTCGTGCATCGGAATGCTCGCGCACCCCATGAGGTAGTGGTAGTCACCCCGGTTCAGAGCCTCGGCCAACTCACCCCAGAGCACGGCGATGGTGCCGCCATTGCGATAGGCCGGGTCGACGCAGGTGCGGCCTATCTCCAGCACGGGCCCTTGCAGGTGTGCCAGCCCGTGAAGGCTGAATTCTTCTTCGCTGTAGAAACGGCCGATGCTGAGTGCCGCGTAATGATCGAGCAGGCGGGTCGTGGCTACCAGTTGGCCGCTGTTGAGGTCACGAACGCCGATATGTTCGCAATGAGCGTCGTAATCATCTTCATCCAGTTCACGTTCTGCACTCTTGAGCGTTGCTTTCAATTCGCCGCTAAAAACACGAAAACGCAGGGCTTGAGCTTCACGCAAGGCGCCGGGGCCGATCAGGCGCTCTGCCTTCAGGCGTCGTTCTTGAACGGTGTCGCGGATACGGGCGATCTGGGACATTGCGAATCTCCGTGCAGGCACTGCGCCTGCCTTGGTTTTCTGCCAATCGACTGAGGTGTGCAACTTCAGGCTAGGCAGGTGCAATGTCATCACCATGACGTTTGGATGATGCTTGTATGACAGGCTTTATGCCGGTGTGGTCCGGTGGAACTGCAAGCCGGGATCGGCGTCCTACTTCAGTGTGAAAAAATTCCGCCACAGCGCTTGCATGTACCCGGACTCGGGGTAATGTTCGTCCACGTTTATCTGCCTATGAGTTTTTATGTTCAAAGCGTTTTTATCTTCTGTCTGCGCCCTGTTGCTGACGCTCGGCGTGAGCCTGTCTGCCCAGGCCAACTGGTACCTGGACGGTGAGTCTTCAAGGCTGTCATTTATCACCACGCAAAATGCCAATGTCGCCAACGTGCATCGTTTTTTAGTGCTGCACGGCAAAGTCGACCGTAAGGGCCACGCGCAACTGCGCATCGAAATGGACTCGGTCAACAGTGCGGTGCCGTTGCGCGATGAGCGTATGCGTGACCTGTTGTTCGATTTCAAAAACTTCCCGGAAGCGCAAATCACCGCGCAGATAGATCTGCAGCCCATCAATGACCTTGCCAGCGGTGCGCAGCTGGAACTGCACTTGCCGGTCACGGTCAGCTTGCGTGGCAAACAGCACACCTACGAGGCCGAACTTCTGGCAACGCGTCTTGATGAACGACGCTTTCAAGTCGTCACGCTTGAACCGCTGATGCTGCAAGCCGAAGACTTTGGCTTGCAGCCGCCACTTGAAACACTGCGTAAATTGGCCGGCTTGTCGGCTATCAGCTTTTCAGTACCGGTGGGTGCGGTGCTGATTTTCACGGCCCGCTGATATGGCCGGCGCAGTGTTTCCATGGCGCAGCGCCAATCAATTCGAGTTGCTGATTGACGGGCTGCAATTTTTCCCTCGCATGCTGGCGGCTATCGACCAGGCGCAAGAACATGTCGATCTGGAGCTGTATCTGGTTGAGGCCGGCGACTGTGCCGAAGCCATTGTTCAGGCCCTGGAACAGGCGGCCTGGCGCGAAGTGCGGGTGCGTTGTCTGTTTGACGGATACGGCAGCCTGGCGTTTACCACGGGCTTGCGGCGCAGACTGACCGATGCCGGGGTCGAACTCAGGTTCTACAACCGGTTGAGCTGGCGCCGGGGGCTGAATAACCTGTATCGCGATCATCGCAAGCTATTGCTGGTGGATCATCAATTGGCCGTGGTCGGTGGCACCGGGGTGACCGATGAATTTTGGCAGCCCGGCCAAAACACCTGCGACTGGCATGAAGTCATGGTCGCCATCGAAGGTCCGTTGGTGCAGGACTGGCAGATGCTGTTTGATCGCCAGTGGCGCGCCAATATCAGCCGTAAGGCCTGGAGACCGGCGACGCACTTCGGCTTGCCGCGTCTGCCGCGGGTCCCCGATGAAGGAGACGGTATGGGGCGCGTGGCATATGCCGATGCCCATCAACACCGCGATATTCTGCAATCGCTGGTGCGTGCGATTAACAGTGCGCAACATCGCATCTGGCTGGCCACGCCTTATTTCCTGCCCACCTGGAGCGTTCGGCGTTCGTTGCGTCGTGCGGCGAACAGGGGGGTCGATGTGCGCTTGTTGCTGACAGGGCCGCGTACCGATCATCCATCCGTACGCTATGCCGGGCATCGTTACTACCCGCGGCTACTCAAGTCCGGGGTGCAGATATTTGAATACCAGCCGTGTTTTTTGCATCTGAAAATGGTCCTGATCGACGATTGGGTGAGTATTGGCTCGTGCAACTTCGATCACTGGAATTTGCGCTTTAACCTTGAAGCCAATCTCGAAGCGCTGGACCCCGCGTTGACTCAGGCAGTGGCCGCCAGTTTTGTCACCGACTTCGCCCAGAGCCTGCCCATCAGCCTGCAAGCCTGGCAGTCCCGTCCTCTATGGCGACGGGTCAAACAGCGAATCTGGGGCTGGGTTGACCGTCTGGTGGTTAACGTTCTGGGACGCCGCCACTAGCCCGGCAAAACCCGCGTTGAGGGTTTTGTTGAGCCCTATGCAAATTTTTCCCGGGCATTCGGTTACAGAGCGCTGCCGAACGTGCAAAATCGTGCCACCTCGCGGGCCAATGGACAGCCTGAGGCACGATTTTTCTGGAGCGTTTTGCATGACACCTTCGTTGTTACTGGCGGTACTGGCTTCTGGCTTTATCTATGGCATCACCCCGGGCCCCGGGGTGCTGGCTGTTTTTGGTATTGGTGCTGCCCGTGGTCGACGTGCCGGGGCCGGATTTCTATGCGGTCATTTGCTGGGCGATGTGATCTGGTGCAGTACCGCGCTGATTGCCATTGTCGGCGCGCGCGAGTTTGGCAGTACCGCATTCAATGTCCTGGGCTTGCTCAGCGGCCTTTACCTGTTCTGGTTGGGGCTGCGTGCGGTGCGTGCCCGGCGCGGCAACGTGGCGCAACAAGGTCCTGCGCGCCAGCCTTTTGCACACGGGGTTCTGTTCGGCCTCACCAACCCCAAGGCCTACCCCGTTGCGGTGGCAACCTTCACGGCATTGCTTTCCAGTCGCGCAGAACTGCTGACATGGGCAATGCTGCCGTGGCTGATCGTATTGAGTTTTGTGGGGGGCGCAGCGGCTTATGTGATTCTGATCGGCGTTGTCGGCGCCGGGCACGTGCGGGCGCTGTATCAACGCCATGAACTGCTGATCACCCGCCTGTGCGGCGTGATGTTCATCGGTTTTGCCATCAGCGCCCTGATGCATGCCCTGCCGGGGTTGTTGGCAAGTATTGCTTGAGCACATAAAGGGGGCGGCAGCGGGTGCTGCACAGCACTGGAAGCTGATTGCAATGATGCGAAGGGTTGGCTAACGAGGTGCTGGTTGAGGTTAACCAGCTTGGCTTTCGCAGGGGTGAAAGCCATAAAGAAGTGGAGCGGGTAGAGGGAATCGAACCCTCATCTAAAGCTTGGGAAGCTTTCGTTCTACCACTAAACTATACCCGCTCAGAGCGGCTGACTTTGTACCAGAAGTCAGCCTTGATGAGAAGTTTTTATTCCTGAAATTGCAAATTTAAAGCGTCTCCAATCCCTCACTTCCCCCTGACACCGCATCAGCGGCTAGCTGCCAGGTGCAGAGAGTGTGCCGGCTCCAGAAAATCGAGCACTGCGGCCTTGCTGATATGGCTGGCAGATTTGTGTTCCATATCCAGAAAATGACCGGTGTTTTCCAGGCGCACAAACTGACTGTTCTCAATCGTGCGGACAAAGTGTCGAGCGTCATTGGCCGAGGTGTATTCATCCCATGCGCCATTGATGAACAGCACCGGAATCTCGATGCCCCGGGACGTATTGAGGAAGCACGGATGGTCGCAGGTCAGGACCTGGTTGATGTGAAAGTGCATTTGCGCGTACTCGTGTTCGGCCAGGCTGCTGACATGCCGGAAGTTGAAGCGTTTGAACAGCGACGGTAGATGTTTGCCCAGCGTGTCGTTGACCAGATTGCCGACTTGTGTGCGGTTGCAGTCTGCAAGGCAGCGCCGGCCGCGCTCCAGGTAATCGCGCATGGCCTCGTTGATCAGCGGTGAAAACGAACTGATCACGGCTTTCTCGATGCGTCGTGGGCTGCACGCCAGTGCTGTCAGCGCGGTAGTCCCGCCCCATGAGAACGACATCAGGTAATTCGCCGAAAAATGCTCGATCAACTCCAGAAGCACTTGTGCTTCAAGTTCGCTGGTCAGCATTTTTTGATGTCGATTGTGAGGTTTTGACTTGCCCGCATAGGGCTGGTCGTACAGTACGACGTTCATATGCGGGTGCAGATTTTTCAGGGTCTGGGCAAACGATGCGGTCGTGGCCATGGAGCCGTTGACCAGGATAATGGTGTGCTCTGCAGTAGCCGAGCGATAGAACTCGGTGTGAATTCGATACTGGCCTTGAAGGTCGAGCACGGTGATTTCGGGCTTGAGCATGGCGTCGTACTCCAGTGAATCGAGCGTCGGTCAGACCGAGGATGCACCGGGTATATGACAGTCAGGCGGGCGAGGGGTCAGAACAACCCGACTTCTTCAGGGCTCAGGGGCCGGTACTGGCCGGGGGCGAGCTGGCTGTCGAGCACCAATGGCCCGATGCTCTCCCGGTGCAGGCGCACAACCTTGTTGTTGAAGTAGCCAAACATGCGTTTGACCTGGTGGTAACGCCCTTCGACGATACTCAGGCGAGCACTGCAGGGGCCCAGTAATTGGAGCCCGGCGGGTTGCGTGGTCAGGTCTTCATAGGCGAAATAAATGCCTTCATTGAACTGGGTTACATACTCGGCGCCAATCACCTGCTCGGTCTCAACGTAATACACCTTGGGCATTTTGGTTTGCGGTTGGGTCAGATGGCGTGACCAGTGGCCGTCATTGGTAATCAGCATCAACCCGCTGGTATTGAAGTCCAGCCGGCCCGCGATATGCAGATCGTGCTTGTCCGGTTCGTCCAGCAAATCGAGTACTGTCGGGTGCTCCGGGTCTTGCGTGGCACTCACGCACCCCGGCGGTTTATGCAGCATGAAGTACCGTGCAGGTTTGCCGGCCTGCAACAGTTGAGCGTCGTATTCAATGCGACTGAAATCCCGGACTTCATGGTGCGGATCGCTAACGACCCGGCCATCTACCCGAATCCGTTTTTCGATCAGCAGCAGGCGCACTTGCTGGCGGCTGAATTGGGGCTGGTTGCTCAGAAAACGGTCTAGGCGCATAACGATCAATCACAATAAATACAGGCGGGCATCTTACGCGAGGCGTTCCGCCTGCGCGGGCGGCAATTGGCTTAGAACGTTCGCGCAACGCGGGCACAGGCAGGCCAGGTTCTGCTGTTCGAGTGGCAAGGCTTGCAGCACCTGCGGGGCGATACTCACGCCATAGCACCAGCAGGGCTGGTTCGCGGTATCAGCGCGGGCCATTGAGCAGTCATTGCGCGCGCCGCATGCAGGGCAGAGATCAGGTGGGGTCATGGCAGGAGTCCGGTGATTGGCTCGCGTATTGTATGCGCACTGCAGGCCTGTATGCCCCGGGCAGGATCGAAGGTCAGAATTATTCCACACGCGGCACCGAAGCCGTTTTTCGTGGTCTTAAAAAGTATCGGATGGCATTGCCATCTGTCGCTGCCCGGCGCCGCCGGGTGTGCTCCTTAGCGGTCCGGGAGGCCGCCATGTATCGTCGTCTGCTTACCCTTGTAGTCCTTAGTCTGGCGTTATGCGCCTGTGTGCCCTATTACCCTGGCTACGGAGGCTACCGCTCTGAGGTATATGTAGCGCCAGCGCCCTATGGCTATGGTGGATACGGCCCTTATTACGGCCATTCCCGTGGCTACTATGCTCCGCCTCCACGCTATTATCAGGGACCGCCGCGTTATCACCACGGGCCTGCTTATCAGTCAGGTCATGGGCCTGGCCATGGCGGGGAGCAAGGCCAGGGCCGGGGCTGGGACAGGTAGAGATTACCGGCGGGTTGCACAGATGAATTGACAATGGAGGCGGGCTTTTCTAGTGTCCGCTCCATTGTTTTTCAGGATGTAGTCATGACGTCGGATGATCGTATAAAACTTGAACCGGTCTGGAAGCAGGCTTTGCGTGAGGAGTTCGAACAACCCTATATGGCCCAGTTGCGTGAATTCCTGCGTCAGGAGCATGCCGCCGGCAAGGAAATTTACCCGCCGGGCCCGCTTATCTTCAATGCCCTTAACCTGACCCCGCTGGACAAGATCAAAGTCGTCATCCTTGGTCAGGACCCTTATCACGGCCCTGGCCAGGCACATGGCCTGTGTTTTTCGGTCCAGCCCGGCATTCCCGTACCACCCTCGCTGGTCAATATTTATAAAGAGCTCAAGCGCGATCTGAATATCGATATCGCCACCCATGGCTGCTTGCAGCACTGGGCAGAGCAGGGGGTTTTACTGCTCAACACCACCATGACAGTGGAGCGCGCAAACGCGGCGTCTCACGCCAAAAAAGGCTGGGAGCATTTCACCGACTGCATTATCCAGGTCGTGAGCGAGCAACAGCCCAAGCTGGTGTTTTTGTTGTGGGGCGCCCATGCGCAAAGCAAGCAGAAATTGATCGATGCGACCAAGCATCTGGTGCTGACGTCAGTGCATCCTTCGCCGCTTTCCGCTTACCGAGGGTTTATCGGTAACGGTCATTTCAGTCGCACCAACAAGTTTCTTGAGCAAAACGGGTTGACCCCGATCGACTGGAAATTGTCGCCAGCTTGAGGGGTTTAGTCCGGGCGTGGCCGTACCCAATAGCGAAACAGGGGTTCGGCCAGAAACAGCACGAACAGCAAGCGCATCACTTGCAAGGCCGTGACCAACGGCACCGACAACTGCAGGGTCTCTGCAGTCAGGCTCATTTCGGCAATTCCGCCGGGCATCATTCCCAGGGTCATTGAGCGCAGATCGAGCTGAGTCAGACTGCTCAAGCCGAGTGCGCACAGGCTGGCAATCAGCATCGTCAGCGCCGTCCCTATTAATGTGCGGCCAATGAACGACGGGGCACGGCGAAAAAAAGCCCGATTGAAATGGCAGCCCAGTCCGCTGCCAATCAACCATTGGCCCGCCTGGCTGCTGCCATCGGGCAGGCCGATGTGCAAGTCCCACAAAATACTGACGCTGGCGCTGACCAGCAGCGGCCCGAATAACCAGGGGTTGGGCTGGCGCAAACGCTGCCAGATCCAGGCCGCTAGTGCTCCGGCCGGAAACAGCAGGACTAACCAGTAGAAGTTGACGGATGCGGGATGCAGCGCTGGAGCGCCTTCGCCGAGCAAGTACTTGAAGGCGGCCGGTACGCACAGCACCACCATCAACACTCTGAGGCTCTGCCCGGCAGCGACCCGGCTCAGCACGGCACCATTGCGCGCGCCCAGATTGACCATTTCCCCCGAGCCGCCCGGCATGCTGGAGAAGAACGCCGTAGCACGGTCTTCACCACTGCGACGCATGATCCACACCCCGATCACGCTCGACACGCTGGTGAGCAGCGCCCCGATAAAGATCAGACCGAAATGCGCCAGCACCTGCTCAATGACCACGGGGGTGAAGTGCAGGCCGATCCCTATGCCCACAATCCACTGCCCGCATTTACGTCCGCCCGGAATCTCGGCCAACTGCCACGGGGTCAGGCAGCGGACCAAAATGATTGCCAGCAACGAGCCGACCATCCAGGGCAGTGGCCAGCCAATTTGGCTGGCGAGAAAGCCGCCGGTCAGGCCGACCAGCGGCGTTCCCCACCAATGCCTGAACCCTTGTTCAGGCATTGGCGAGTGCGCGACGTTTGGCGCTGCGCTTGCGCCAGATGCGCAGAACGGGCATCAGCAGCATGATCGCGGTCAGCACCCAGACCCCCAGCGTGATCGGGCTTGCCCACAGAATTTCCAGCGCACCGTTGGAAATCGACAGGGCACGCCGCAAGTTCTGCTCCATCAGTCCGCCCAGGATGAAGCCCAAAAGCACGGGCGATAGCGGGAAGTCGAGCTTGCGCAGGATATAGCCGAAGATACCGATACCGATCATCAGGAACAGATCGAAAGTCGTGGCGTGGACTGCATAGACACCGATGGCGGTAATAATCGCGATCACCGGCACCAGCGCCCAATTGGGCACTGCAAGAATCCGGGTGAAAATGCGAATCATCGGAATGTTGAGGATCACCAGCATGATGTTGGCGATAAACAACGATGCGATCAGGCCCCAGACGATATCCGGCTGCTGTTGAAACAACAGCGGGCCGGGCGTGATGTTGTACAACGACAACGCGCCAATCATTACAGCCGTGGTGCCCGATCCCGGTACACCCAGGGTCAGCATCGGTACCAGGGCACCGCAGGCCGAAGCCCCGATGGCTGTCTCGGGCGCTGCCAGACCGCGCATGTCACCTTCGCCGAATTTGCCGGTGGTACCCGCCAGGCGTTTTTCCGTCATGTAGGCCACGGCGCTGGCCAGGGTTGCGCCGGCACCCGGCAG